>NZ_JBVHLD010000012.1:260231-310734 GCF_055559175.1 Streptomyces sp. NPDC024632 | reverse complement strand
GCTAGAGGAAGAGAAGCCCAAGAGACAGGGGGGCAACGGATCCCCGCCTCCCCCTGTCGCCTCTGGGGGGGGGGGGGGGGGCCGCCCCCCCCCCCCCCCGCCCCCCCCCCCCCCCCGGGGCCGTCCCGGTCGGAGCGGGCTACCGTCCGGGACCGGTCTGACGGCGCGCTGCTACTTCAGGTGGCGGGTGAAGAACTGGGCCGCGGCGGCACCCGCGGACTCCGGGACTCCGGCGTGTCCGCCGAGGTGGGCGTGGAGGGACTTCTCCTTGGAGCCGAAGGTGTCGAAGAGATCCAGGGACGCCTGCCGGTCGTTGCCTTCGTCGTCCCACTGAAGGAGCACGTGCAGGGGAATGGTGACCTGCCTGGCCTCCTCGAAGATGGCGCGGGGCACGAGGCTCCCGGCGAACAGAACGGCGGCCGAGACGCGAGGCTCGACCACCGCCAGCCGGACGCCGACGGAGATCACCCCTCCCGAGTACCCGACCGGGCCGTCGACCTCGGGCAGTGCGAGAAGGGCGTCCAGGGCGGCCCGCCATTCCGGGACGGCCGCCTCCACCAGAGGGAGGACCAGGGCGTGGACGATCTCGTCGCCGACCGGCTCGCCGGTCTCCATCGCCCGGCGCAGGTCGGCGCGGGCCTCGTCGAGGGCGGGCAGGCGAGGTCGGTCGCCGCTTCCGGGAAGCTCGATGGTGGCCGTGGCGAAACCCTCCGCCGCGCAGCCCAGGGCCCGGCCCAGCAGCCGGGGGTACATCTTACGCAGCCCGAGGGGAGGGTGGCCGAGCAGAACCAGCGGCGCCGCTGCTGCCGCGGACGCCGTATCGGGCGTCCACAAAATGCCGGGGATCTCGCCGAGGGTGAATTCGCGTTCGAGGACGCCTTCGTCGAGGCGCTGCTCAGAAGTGAATCGCATGGTCGTGCCTTTCGGGAGTGCTCGTTGACGGCGCTCCCGGACGACCTATCGCCCGACCGTGGCCCCAGAGGGGAGCACCCATGTGGATACTGCGTTCACGGGTACCACCTCCTCGTTCTCTCGCACGGCCTCGGGGAGGGTAGCAAGGGCCGGGCACGCTTCGCCAACGGGTTTTCCCCGCGACGCCGTGGCCGCCGGCCGTCCCCGGTGCGCCCGCCCCCGGCCTCCCGCCGCGGGCCGGTCGCGCCGGGCGCTCCGATCGCCGTGATGGACACGGCCGGCCGGGGAAGGTCTTGCACATGACCAACCATGAACAAGAGCGCGGCCCCGCGGCACCGGCCCGACGTCCCGCAGGGCTGAGCGACGCCTCGGTGGAGGCGCTCGGCATCCTCTCCGAAGCCCTCGAGACGGTGGAGCGGGCGCGCGGGCGGCTGTACGACTTCCACCAGCTCACCGGGGGAGCCGACCTGCGACTCGGCGAGGCGGTCGAGCACCTCAGGGCCGCGGGCCACGCGGAACACGCGGAGCGGCTCGAACGCGAGATCGTCGGCCGCAACGTCCTGCCGGGCTACTGGACCTTCCAGATGGTCGAGGCGTACGACGACACGTACGTCGAACCCTTCCGGCGCATGGAGGAGCAGATCCGCACCGACCTGGCGGGCGGCGCGCGCCACATCCACGAGGCCGAGATGAAGGAGGCGCGCCGCACGCACGGCCACCCCGACCACACGGCCCGGCCCCCGCGTCCGGCCTGACCCGTATCCCGCCCGCCCGGATGAGGCCACCGGCCCGGCGGCGCGCCCCCGAGCCCATGGCGCCGCCATCGGGCCGGGCCGGTGGGTCGATTCCTCGGACCCGCGTCGGGCAGGGGAACCGTCAGCCTCCGGTGCGCGGCGACGGCCGGTCCCGTAGCGGTTCCAACGGCGTGCGCAGCGCGCTGCGTCCGTTCCGCCAGGCGTCGAGCAGCGCCGCGCCGAGACGGTCCTCCAGCAGCCCGGTCGCCTCGATGCCGAGGACTACGTCGGCGTCCAACTGCGGCTCCGCGGCCAGCAGAGGAGCGATCACCTCGTGGCGTACGACCTGTTCGTGGACGGCGTCCGCTTCGACGTGCTCGTCGTAGAAGCGCTCCGCGGCAGGGCCCGCGCCGTTGGCGCGCATCGCCTGCGCCAGCCGCCGGGAACCCGGCGACGAGGTGATCTCGACGGCGGCGAAGTGCCCGACGAGCGCGCCGCGGAGCGCGCGGTGCAGGCCGAAGAGCGACATCAGGTTGACCACCGCCAGCGCCTCGGCGGGCGCCGCGTCCAGATAGCGGCCGTACGCGGTGTCCAGGCCGAGGTCCGTCATCAGGTCGGCGAAGAGCCGCGCGTGGATGTCCTCCGCGTGCCCGCCGCCGAACTCGTCGAATTCGACGGCGACCATCGCCGCCTTCGCCCGGCCGTGGAGGCGCGGGATCACCCAGGCGTGGGGATCGGCCTCCTTGAGGTGGTACAGGGACCGCAGGGCCGCGTACTCCCGCAAGTGCTCGAGATGGCCCTCGGGCTGGAGGTAATGACTGACACCGGTGCCGTCGTCTCCCACCGGTTCGACCAGCAGGGCGGCGACGGAGTCCGCCGCGTGCGGGCGGGTCGGCGCGTCCGCGCGCACCTGGCGCAGGAAACGGTCCTCCAGGAAGCCGCGCGTCCGCAGCAGCTCCACGTCCCACTCACGGTCGTCGGCCACACCCGCGAAGCCCTGGTAGTGCAATTCGTACAGCGAATACAGGGAGAGTTGCAGGTCGTCGCCGTACGGATCGGCGGCGGCCACGGCACCGGCGCCGGGCAGCTCTCCCGCGCCGTCGCGCAGCGACGCCACCACGGCGGCCGACAGCGGCCCGCGGGGCGTCGGAAGCGGGGGAGTGGTGGCACGCGACTCGCGGTAGGAGGTCGGGTTCGCGGTCGGCGGGTTCGCGGTCGGGTTCGCGGTCGGGTACGCGGTCGTCATCAGGACTCTCCCTCCGGCCCGGCCGGAGCCGTCCGCTGCGCGCCGCACGCCGGCGGCTCTCCGTCCCCGCCGCCCTTGGACCGGCGGCGGTGGCTGGTGTCGCACCACGGGTGCGTCCGGCTGCGGCGGCAGGTGCACACCGCGACCATGAAGCGGTGCGAGGTCACGGCGACACCGTCGTCGCCGACGACGGTCACCGGCCCCTCGACCAGGACGGGCCCGTCCCGTTCGACCAGGACGCGGCGCGGGCGCTCAGGCGTGTTCGGCACGGATCACCACCAGCTCCTCCTTGTCCTGCTCCCCGTCGATCAGTCCCGCCTGCCGCAGCCACGCCGTTCGTCCGCGCAGTACGGGCCCGAAGGGGATCAGCTCCCGGTCGGTCACCGCCGCGCGCAGCCCGGCCTCCGCCAGGGAGGCCAGCGTCGCCTCGACCCCGCACAGTGCCGAGTGCACCATCAGCAGGACGCCGTGCGGCGCCAGGACGCGCGGCGCGGTCGCGCAGATCCGGTCCACGACCGCCCGCCCGTCGTGCCCCGCGTCCCAGGAGCGGGCCGCGCCCCGTACCGGCGGCTCGGCCGCGGGGGAGGGGACGTAGGGCGGATTGCTGACCACCAGGTCGTACGGGCGGTCGTGCCGTCCCCGCTGCCCCGCGAGGTCGCCGTGCAGCACCCGTACCCGTCGCCCGGCCCTGAGGGCGTTCGCGCGGGCCGAGAGCACGGCCTGCCACGCGATGTCCACGGCGGTCACCCGGGCGCCCAGCCGCGCGGCGCAGATGGCCAGCGCGCCGCTGCCGGTGCACAGATCCAGTACGTGCATCCCGGGCGCCACGGCCTCGCGGCACATGGCCCGCATCAGGAGGTGGGTGTCCTGCTGGGGTTGATAGACACCTGGCATACACAGCACGGTCCACCTCCGACGCATGATGCGATGACTTTGAGTCACCTATTTGTGTGGTCCAGGGCCGACTGCCCCGGATGCGGGGTACCAATCGACGGACGGCGACCCGATAGGGATTCGGACGGTTCCGGAAATTCCGGAACCGGGTTTCCCGCCGCGATCGCGGGCACACACCCTCTATGGCGCCGAAGGACAGTGGCACTCCATCATTGATCGTTCTTGCCAACTTCGCCTCCGCACTCGCTGTCGACCTGCGGGAACACGCCGTGGTCGCCCGGTGGGCCGAGCAGGCCCCGCGGAAGATCTGGCTGACCCGGCCCGGTGACGTACTGCTGACCCCGGTCCCGCTGTCGGAGCCGTTCGCGCGATACGCGTGCGCCCTGACCGGCGTCCCGAGGGACTCCGTACGGATCGTCACCGTCCGTGACCGACCCGGTGTCGCGATGGCCGACTCCGTGGCCGACACGCCCGGCCTGACCGACGAGCTGCGCGCGCTCGCGGCGGCCCGCCCCGGCACCCGGCTGCTGCCCATCGCCCTGGACGCGTCGACGTTCGCGCTCGCCGCCGCGCTGGGAGTGCCGGTGTCGCCCTGCGGTCGCGGCGGGCCGGCGGTCGGCGCCGAAGCGCTGGCGGTCACGGAGCTGTGCAACACCAAGGCCGGTTTCCGCGCCGTGGCCGAGCGGACCGGGATGCGCGTGCCGTACGGGCGCACCTGCTCGGGGCCGGACCTGCGCGAGACCGTACGCGCGGTGCTCCGCGCGGCCGTTTCCGGGCGCGGTGTCGTGAAACCCGACCGGTCGGCGGGCGGGCACGGGCTGCGGTTCGTCGGCGCCGAGGATCCGCTGGTCGCGGCGGATCGCTTGGGTGTGGACGGGCGTGGTGTCGTCGGGTCGGACGGTCTGGGCGTGGACGGACGTGGTGTCGACGGTTTCGGGCCGGACGGTTTCGCGTCAGAAGGATTCGGGTCGGAAGGATTCGGGTCGGACAGCCGCTGGACCGTGGAGGAGTACGTCCCCCACACCGTCTCGATCAGCGCCCAGTTCGTGGCCGCGGCCGACGCGCCGCGACCGCTCTTCGACGGTGCCATGCGCACCGAGGACGGCTCCTTCACCGGCTACCGGGCTCCGCTGCGCGGCATCGTGCACCCGACGGTGTGCGACGAACTGCGCGACTGGGGCATGGCCCTCGGCCGCCACCTGATCGCGCACGGCTACCGCGGTCCCTACGACATCGACGCCCTCGTGGCCACCGACGGCACCCTGTACGCCACCGAGTCCAACGTCCGCCGCACCGCGACGACCACCCCGTACGACCTGGTCGTCCGCCTCGCCCGCGGCACCCCCGTCACCTGGACGACTGGCACGGTCCACGCGTCCGGTCCGTACTCCTTCACCGCCGCACTCGACCGCCTCCGTGACCGCGCGCTGGACTACGACCCCGAACGCGGCGACGGGGTCGTCCTCTACGCCGACGCCCCTGCGGACGGCGTGAGTTGGCGGTACGCGATCCTGGCGCGCTCCGCGCGGAGGCTGGACGAGTTGGCGGCGTCCTTGCCGTCCGCGCTCCAGGACTGAACCCCGGAGCGCGTCCGCGCGGGGCCGAACTCCGTTTCGGGCGACCGCAGATGGGCCGGATCGGTCCGCCTGGGGGCGACCGGCGGGCACCCGTGCTCTTGATCGGCCGCTCATGGCGATGATTTCTTCGCGGCGCATTCCGGCGTGACGTGCAATAGCGGGAACGTTTTTCCGGCCTCGCGATTCTGCGATATTCGACCATGCCGGTTGATAAATCAATCCTTCACTCGTATGCGTGCATCGCTTCCGCATCTCTTTCTTTAGTGTGCCTGGCACGGAGTCGGCCGTCCTCAGAACCCGCCTTTCGGGCTTCGCTGCCGTTCCTGTCAGGAGTCACGCCTCTATGACGTCACAGATCCTGCCCGCGCCGAAAGGTCGCACCATTCCCACGTGGGTCGCGGCGGTGGTCGCGCCGCTGATCGCCGCGTCTCTCGTCGCCGCGGTATCGACCCAGGCGGATGCCACCGCCACGGCCGTCCCGCTGGGAACGGCGGACAGTTTCGCCGTACTGGCCGGTCAGACGGTCACCAACACGGGTCCTTCGGTGATCACCGGAGACCTCGGGGTGAGCCCCGGCACCGCCATCACCGGGTTCCCGCCCGGCCTGGTCAACGGGGCCCAGCACTCGGCGGACGCGGTCGCCCTCCAGGCGAAGTCCGACCTGGTCACCGCGTTCAACGACGCCGCAGGACAGGCCACGGACTCGGCGCTGCCCCCGGACGCCGGGGGTTTGTCCCTGGTCCCCGGCGTCTACACCTCCTCGTCCACGCTCGGCCTTACCGGCACGCTGACCCTCGACGCCCAGGGCGATCCCAACGCCGTGTGGGTGTTCCAGGTGGGCTCCGGCCTGACCACCGCGTCCGCGAGCCGCGTTCTCCTGGTCAACGGCGCCTCGCCGTGCAACGTCTTCTGGGAGATCGGCAGTTCGGCCACGATCGGCACCAACTCCACCTTCGTGGGCAACATCCTCGCCCTGACCTCGATCAACGTGACCACGGGCGCGAGCATCGACGGCCGCGCCCTGGCCCGTAACGGCTCGGTGACGCTGGACACCAACCGCATCACGCGGCCGGCGTGCGGCACGGGCACGACGACCGGTGGCACCACCACGGGCGGTACGACGACCGGTGGCACGACCACCGGCGGGACCACGACCGGTGGCACGACGACGGGTGGCACGACCACCGGCGGCACGACCACGGGCGGTACGACGGCGGGAACCACCACGGGCGGGACGACCACGGGTGGGACGACGGCCGGGACGACCACGGGTGGGACGACGACCGGTGGCACCACGACCGGTGGGACGACCACCGGTGGTACGACGACCGGTGGCACGACCACGGGCGGGACCACGGGCGGCACCACGACCGGCGGCACCACGACGGGTGGTACGACGACCGGCGGGGCCACCACCGGCGGTTCGACCGGCGGCACGGGTCACTACCCGGGCAAGCACTGCAAGCCGAAGAAGCCGGTGAAGCACTGCCCGCCCAAGAAGCCCGTGAAGCACTGCCCGCCGAAGAAGAAGCCGGGCAAGCCCGGCGGTTGGTCCGACAACCAGGGCTACGGCGCACAACCCGCTTCCCAGGCGGGTCACCAGCGCTGACGCGCCCGGAGCACGACCCCGCTCGGTGAGCGACCAAGCGGTGCGCGGCGGAATTGACACCGAATCCGCCGCGCGCCGCGGCACCGGGCCGCACAAAAGGCAGCAGCGGAAAGTAGAGGGCAGGCGCAGATGCGGGCAGCAGGGACAGCGGTGCGGGTCGATTCCGACACGCACGTACGGGAATTTCCGGACGAATCACCGGAGTTCTCCGGACAACACCGACTGCCCGTCCCGCTGAGAGCGGGCATGGGGATCGCAATCGCGCTGATCGTGGCCACGGCGTTGACCCATGTGGCCATGGTGTTCCTGCACGTGGCACCGGCCAATCCGATCTCGCAGCGGTTCGGCCGCCAGATCAACGCCTGGATCTACCCGGTCTTCGAGCAGAATTGGCAGTTGTTCGCGCCGGATCCCGAGTCGGTGGACCGGACGGTCTACGCCCGTGTCGCGAGCACCGGCCCCGACGGGACCATGCACGTCACCGCGTGGGTCGACCTGACCGCAGCCGACACGGCGGCGGTCGAGCACGACCCGTTCCCCAGCCACACCCACCAGAACATGCTGCGCCGGGCCTGGTCCTCCTACGTCGACACGCACGGGAGCGACGACGAGCCCCACTCGGACCGCGCGGTCATGACCCAGCGGTACCTGCGCAACATCGCGGTGCAGCGCGTGGGGGCCCGCCGACCCGTCGGCGACGGTCCCGTCCAGTCCGTCCAACTCCGAGTGGTCACCGTGCCCGTCGCCGTCCAGCACGCGCGTCCGGTCGCCACCGCGGCCACGGCCGCCGACACCCGTTTGCTGCCCTGGTGGAAGGTGCCCTCGAATGACCACTGACCAGGTGACGTCCACTGACGACGCGGTGCGGTCGGCGCCCCGTGTGCCGCGGCCCACCCCGAACGGGACCGGCAGGGCGTACGCCCTGCTCACGGAGCGACCGGTGTCCCTGTACGCGGCGGCCGTGCTGCGGATCGGATACGGACTGCTCTACCTCGTCTTCCTGCTGCGGGAGTTCTCGCATCGCGACGAGATCTGGGGACCCGGCTCGCCGTGGACTCCCGACCTCGCCCGGCAGCTCTTCGCCCAGAGCGGCTGGGCCAGCATCCTCACGCTGTCCGACAACAAGGTCTACTTCGAGATCTGTTACGCCTTCGCCGTGATCATCTGCGCGCTCTTCGCGCTGGGTTGGCGGACGCGGGCGGTCTCCGTGCTCTTCGCCGTCGTCGTCGCCTCATTCCACGCCAGGGCGCTCTTCATGACGGACGGCGGCGACAACCTCACCCTGCTGATGTCCGTCTACCTGATGTTCACCGCCTGCGGACGACGCTGGTCCCTGGACGCACGCCGCACTCGGCTTCGCCCCGCCCGCCCGGACACGCGCGCCTTCGTGCAACTCCGTTATATCCGGCGCACGTTGACCACGGTGCTGCACAACTGCGGCATGTTCGTCATCGCGGCCCAGGTCTGCTTCCTCTACGGATCCGCCGGCCTCTACAAGGTCCAGGGTGCCTCCTGGGGCAACGGCACCGCCCTGCACGACGTACTCAACCTCCCCCTCTTCCAGCCCTGGCCCGCGCTGTCCCATCTCGCCGACAGCTTTCCGACGGTGCTCGTCATCGCCGGTTACGTGACCGTGCTCGTCCAAGTCGCCTTCCCCTTCGTCCTGTTCGGCCGCCTCAAGTACCCCGTCCTCGTCGTCCTGATCGGCATGCACACCGGCATCGCCCTCTTCCTCGGTCTGCCGCTCTTCTCCGCGGCGATGATCATCGCCGACACCGCCTTCCTCCCCGACCGCCTCTACCTCTCCCTCTCCGCCCACCTCCGCCGATTCCGCCGCCCCACCGAGCCACCGGACCCCACCGACGCGCCCCCCATCCCCGCCCAACCCGCGCTCTAGGCTGTGTCGCCAGCGGAAGCCGGTGAGCCGGGCGCCCCCGGACCTCACGACGTCGAGCACGCCGCCTCCCGCCGACCGCGTGGTGTCCATCTCGCCGCGTAAACTGTCGGCTCCGACGGTTTCCCGTTCGACCCGAAGGACTCAGCCGTGGCCGACCGGCCCGAGATCGTCTGCATCTGCGGCTCCACCCGGTTCGTGGCCGAGATGCGCGCGGCGAACCGTGACCTGACCTTCGCCGGTGCCATCGTCGTCGCGCCGGGCGAAGCGGACGCGCCGATCAGCACCGAGCAGAAGACCGCACTGGACGCCCTCCACCTGCGCAAGATCGACCTGGCCGACCGCGTTCTGATCGTCAACCCCGGCGGCTACGTCGGCGAGTCCACGACCCGGGAGATCGCCTACGCCCAAGCCACCGGCAAACCGATCTCGTTCACCGATCCCGTCTGACCACTAGTACTCCAGCCCCGTAGCTCGTGAGCATGCGGAACCTGCGGCGCAGTGCGTGCCCGTGTGCGAGGATCTCGGCTATGGCGGCGACTGAAACGGATCTCGTTCTCAACCGGTTCGTCTCCGAGATACAGCTGGCGGTGCCGATGGTGGCCGTCTGGGCACACGGTTCACTCGCGCTTGGCGACTTCCAGCCGGGACGCAGCGATCTTGATCTCATCGCGATCGTCGAACGCCCTCTGGACGGCGAGCACAGGGACCGGCTGGCGAGCATTCACCAGCGCCTGCTGGACGAAGAGCCAGCCGCGGCCAAGTTGCACTGCTCATACATGGTCACAACATCGCTCTCCGAGGTTGAGACGCACCATGTCACCTGGGCACACAGCATGATCCTGGAACGCCCAGTGACACCGGTCACCCGCCGAGAACTGCTCGACGGCGGGCTCACCCTCCATGGTCCGTCGCCGACGGAACTGCTCCCGCCGCTCACGTGCGGGCAGTTGGAGGACTTCATCCGGCGCGACCTGGGACAGTTCTGGCTTCCGGCCACAGGCAAGCCCCTACTTTGGCTCCGGGACATCTGGGTGGATCTGGGCCTGCTGGTCCTGGCCCGAGCCACCGTCACGCTACGCGACGGACGGCTGATCACGAAGGGTGAGGCCCTCGCGGAACTGCTGGAACTGGGTGCGCCGGCAGATGTGGTTCGAGACATCCATGAGCGCCGGTACGCAGATCCCAAGCCGATCAGCCCTTTGCGGCGAATCCGCCGAGCGATGCGGGCCCGCGCCTTCGTGCGGCGTGGTATCAAGCGCACTCTGGCCATGGGCGGAAGCCCCGAGTAGGCGTCGCCCAGCGTGGATACGTCATGACGGGCCGCCGGATGCACCTTCGGCTGATCGGATGAGTAGCAGGCCAGGTGGCGACCGGGACGTTCAAGGACGTGAGCGTCTACGACGGCACCACCGACCTGTCCCGCTCCTGGCCGCACTGCAACGAATGGAAACGCTTCGGCGTCGCGGGCGACTCAGGACTCGACGTACTGCTCTGCCTGTCCATGAACTACCCCGACGACGCCGGATACGCGACGCAGGCGGGTGCGCGGGGCGGACGGCTACTGGGGCTGGGTCGCGATCTGGATGAGGTTGCCGCAGGTGTCGTCGAAGACGGCGGTGGTCACGGGGCCCATTTCCAGGGGCTCCTGAGTGAAACGGACGCCGAGCCCGGACAGGCGCTCGTACTCCGCCTTCACGTCGCCGACGGCGAACTGGGCGAGGGGGATGCCGTCCTCGAAGAGCGCGTCGCGGTAGGGCGTGACGGCCGGGTGGCCGGCGGGCTCCAGGAGGAGTTCGGTCCCGCCGGGCTCGTCGGGTGAGACGACGGTCAGCCACCGGTCCTTCTCGCCCACCGGCACGTCGTACTTCTTCACGAAGCCGAGGACGTCCGTGTAGAAGGCCAGGGCCTTGGCCTGGTCGTCGACGAACACACTGGTCAGATGGATCCTCATGGGGTGCTCTCCCTTGGTTCGGACGTGCCGCGGACAGGCCAGCGCTCGGTGATCTGCCGCAGCGGGTCGGTGTTCAGGTCGTGGAACTTGTAGCGCCCCTCCCGCCGGGTTTCGACGAGCCCGGCCGCCTCCAGCACGGCGAGGTGCTGCGAGACCCCCTGACGCGAGAGCCCGAGCCGATGCTTCATCGCCAGCCGCGAGCAGATCTCGAACAGCGTCTGTCCTGACTTCTCCGCGAGCTCGTCGAGGATCGTCCGGCGGGTGGGGTCGGCCAAGGCTTTGAACAGGTCATCGGCCACGCCCCCATGATAGGCAAGCCCCCACTTGCCTATCAAGCCGAGGCACACGGCGGAACCATCGATGACCAGGCAGTGATCACGGACCCGACGGCGGCGTGAACCTCGCCGACGGGCCCGGCCGAGGGTTTGAACCTCGCCAAGACGTCCGCTCGGAGCTGCTCCGGCAATCGAAGGTAGTCCGCCGGGCGGTCCGGCTGCGGAGCGAGCGTCTGCGCGCTGACCCCGAGGTATCGGGTCAGAAGTCTCAGGAGCAAGTCGCGCGAATCGCCGGGAGGTGTCCTTGGGAGGGATCGTTTCCGCGTGATCACCTGAGCCGAGTGAACACTCGTAGCAAGATCGCTCTCGCCGGTGCCGTCGTGCTCGCCCTCGGCGGGCCTCTCGTCGCCGGTATGCCCTCTGCTTCCGCCTCCCCCTCCGCTTCGGCCGCGGGGCCCGCACCGCTGGTACACGCGGCGGACCGGGTGCCGGGCGAGTACATCGTCACCCTCGACAAGAGAATCGACCCCGCCGGAACGGCGGCGAAGCTGGGTCTGAAACCGGCCTTCTTCTACAACACGGTCCTCAACGGCTTCGCTGTCCGCCTCACTCCCCAGCAGTTGACGCTCGTCCGCGGCAGCCTCGGAGTGGAGGCGGTGGAGGAGGACGGGAAGGTCGCTGTTCCCGACCCGGCGACCGCGTCCACCCCGGCGGTACGCCTGGGCCCGGCGGCCTCGTCCTGGGGCCTGGACCGGATCGACCAGCGCGATCTGCCGCTCGACGGGAAGTTCATCACCACCGGCAACGGCGCCGGAGTGACCGCCTACATCCTCGACACCGGCATCGACTACGGCCACTCCGAGTTCGGCGGGCGCGCCACGTTCGGCTTCGACGCGGTCGCAGACGGCAGGGACGGAGCCGACTGCAACGGCCACGGCACGCACGTCGCAGGAACGGTCGGCGGCAACACCTACGGCGTCGCCACCAAGGCGAGCCTGGTCAGTGTCCGAGTCCTGGACTGCCGGGGCAACGGCGACGACTCCGCGGTGATCGCGGGCCTGGACTGGGTCGCCAAGCACGCCGTGCAGCCCGCCGTCCTCAACGCCTCCATCGGCGGCGAGAAGTCCCCGGCGCTCAACACCGCCACAACCGCCCTCTCCGACGCGGGCGTCCTGCCGGTCCTCGCGGCGGGCAACGACGCGAAGGACGCCTGCGAGCAATCCCCCGCCTCCGCGCAGCGGGTGGTCACGGTCGCGGCGAGCAACAGGTCCGACGAACAGAGCACGTTCTCCAACTGGGGCCCATGCGTCAATCTCTACGCCCCCGGAGAAGGCATCCTCTCAGCCAAACTCGGCGGCGGCTCCGCCTCCCGGAACGGCACCTCGATGGCCGCACCGCACGCCACCGGAGTCGCCGTCCTCTACAAGCAGGAACATCCCGCGGCCGACCCCGCCGAGACCGCCGAATTCCTGGAGACCACGGCCACCCGGAACGTCCTGACCAAGCTCAACCCGACGTCCCCCAACGCACTTCTGTTCACCGACGGACTCTAGCCCGGACCAGCCGTCGGCATCGTGACAGGCGGATCGCGCCACCCGGCCGTCAACCGTGACCCCGCCCATGTGGTGGCCGACCGGGATACGACGGCCGGTGGACTGGCGGCATCCGCCACCGGCGCCCGGCGCCCCTCCACGGCTGCGGCAGCCCCGCCATCGTCCGCCTCGCCGCCCCCTCACCGGGCGACGCCAAACGACCCGCTCGGCTTGTCCGTCATCTACCAGGACCTGCCAGGTCGGCCGATGACTTGGGAACTCGGGCCGGGCGGGCGCGAGGTGTGCGCGGATGTTTCTGTTCCGCCGGCGGAGAACAGCGGCCCGACCGGGCTCGACGGCCACTACGGTCCAACCGTATGACGACGGTTACCACGCGTACGGTCGAGTACCCGGCTGACGGTTTGACGATGGTCGGGCACCTCGCGCTCCCGGCCGGTACCGACCGCCGGCCCGCGGTGCTGCTCGGGCCTGAGGGCATGGGGCTCAGCGACGTCGAGCGCCGCCGGGCGGATGCTCTCGCCGAGCTGGGATACGTAGCGCTGGCCTTCGACCTGCACGGTGGGCGCTATCTGGGGGACCCCGAGGAGATGCTGGCCCGTTGCCTGCCGCTGCTCGCCGACCCGGACCGGATGCGGGGGATCGGCCACGCGGCGCTGGACGTGCTGCGCGCCGAACCGCGCACCGACCCCGACCGGATCGCCGCCATCGGCTACGGCACCGGCGGCGCCATCGGGCTGGAACTGGGGCGCGACGGCGCCCACCTGCGCGCGATCGGCACCGTCAACGCAACGACCACCGGCCGGCCGGGCGAGGCAGCGCGCATCCGCTGCCCGGTGTGGGCGGGCGTCGGGTCGGAAGACCCGATCATGCCTCCCGCGCAACGCAACGCGTTCACCGCCGAGATGCAGGCCGCGGGCGTCGACTGGCGCCTCGTGGTCTACGGCGGCGCCCTCCACGCCTTCCACCACCCGCCGGTCGACCACCCCATGGTCCCCGGCGTCGGCCACCACCCACAGCACGCACAACGCGCCTGGCGCGACGTCATCGACCTGCTCACCGAGTGCCTGCCCGTAACGGAGTGATCCGGCCGGCAACCGCCCTTCCGGGCCGCGAACCAGGCCGGTAGATCGCCACCGGCTCCGGCGGCTCCGGTTTGCAGGACATCACCGCAGCTCGGATTCGCTACGAAGACACCAAGAGATCCCTCCGCCGTTGGACGGAGGCAGCACGTCACCACCGCACGGCCGACGATCACCCCACTCCGGTCTCGCACCCACGACCTGGCCTTCTGGGCAAGCGCATCCCGGGCACGCAGAGGGAGGCTCCATCAAGCCGTGACGTACCCTTCCGCCATGACAGATGGTCAAACGGACCTTGAGCGGCTGACATCGGGCAAGTACGTCCGGGTCACTACCTTCCGTCGGGACGGCACAGAGGTTCCGACCCCGGTGTGGGTGATCCAGGACGGTGATGCCCTCGGTATCTGGACGGTCGCCGACTCCGGCAAGGTCAAGAGGATCCGCAACCGCGCCGACGTCCTGGTGTCCGCCTGCGACATTCGCGGCAACCCCTCGGGCGAGCCCGTCCCAGGACGGGCGGAGATCCTCACCGGCGAGCAGACCCAGCACTACCGCCGTCTCCTGGCCCGCAAGTACGGGTTGACCGGAAGACTCACCCTCCTGGGCAGCCGCCTGCGCCGCGGCCTGGACGGCACCGTCGGCATCCGGATCACCCTCGCCTGACCGCGCGGCAGCGTCCCCGCCCGCCAACGCATTCCCAACGTCGCCGAGGCGGTCGGCGGAGGAGCTGGGGCCGGGTGGTGTCGCGATCCGGCGTGGGGATCGGTGGGGCCCGGCGCTTCGGATGGTGACCGGGCAGGCGACGAGCATCGCGCGGGGCGGGGAAAGCGTCCCGGACCGCTCGGTGTGCGGTGCCAGGGAGCCGCTGCCAAGTCCGGCGAAGCCGGGACGGCCCGCGTGCTGGTGCGTGTTCTGGATGACGGTCAGGCCGTCGGGGTCGCTGTCGCGGTGGGGAGTCACGTCGAGGTAGCGGGCGAAGCATCACGGCACATCCTTCTCGAAACGCTGACCGAACTCCGCGAGGAATAGCCGAGGCTGCCCGCAGGTCGCCCGGACCGCGTGATTCACGGTGATGCCCGGCGAGGCAACTGCGTGGTGACCGGCAATGGGGGTCGATACCTTCTCGACTTCGAACGAACATCACTCGGGCCAGCCGAATGGGACCTGAGATCCACAGAGGTCGCTGTCGACACGCTGGGCACGGTCTCGTCTGCGGAGTACGACGAGTTCTGTAGCGCGTACGGAGCCGACGTCCGCTCGTGGGACGGATACGACGTCATGCGGAGCGTCCGAGAACTGCGCCTCGTCACCTTCGCCCTGCAGATCACCGGTCAGGATCCAGTCTCGGAACGCGAGGCGCGGCACCGCGTCGCGTGCCTACGCGGGCTCCAGGGGTTACGGCCGTGGGCCTGGTCCCCCGTGGGTTAGTAAGCACCCTCCAATACAGCGACGGAAGGGCGAATCGACATCGCGATCGCACTCCATCTGCTGCGGCAGTACCGCGAGGACAAGGCCAGGGAGGGTGAGGACAGCCCTAAGCTCGACTGCCAGCAGTCCCAGCACCGCGTGCGACAGGTTGTGGCGCAGATGGATCAGCGTGGCCACCAGCCGATCGACGAGCATCAGCTAGTGGCGAACTCCGGCACCCTCGGCCCGCTCGCGGATTCCGCCCCGCGCAGCATGACGGCGGCCTTCAAGGCCGGCCTGCCATGGCGCCGCCAACTTTGACGAGATCGCCCTCGGCCCGCAGCGGGTTGATGGGGATCACCGCGATGCCGTAGCAGCACGTCGCGGCAACTGAAGTTCTCCGCCGCCGCACCAGGCGCGTCCCGCGTGGCGTAAGCAATTGTAAACGTCCCGGCGCATTTAACACCTCCGTCACCGGCTTCTCTACACGTCCCCTGCGGAGAGTTGGTTAATGGGCGTGTTGCGGCCGTCCTCGAACTCATCGAATGAACTGGAGGGTGCATATGAATGCTGATTCTGACTGTCCGTGCGGTGCGCACTCGGCCCTGCGGGACTCTGTGCCGGGCGCGAGCCAGCGGGTGTTTGACCTTGACGAGATCCGGGCGGACTTTCCCATCCTTTCGCGCCGGGTCGGAGGCGGTGTTCCGCTGGTGTATCTGGACAGCGCGGCCACCGCACAGAAGCCGGAGATGGTCCTGGCGGCCGAGGCCGACTTCTACCGTCTTCACAACGCCAATGTGCACCGAAGTTCCCACCAGGTGGCGCGTGAGGCGACGGATCTGCTGGAGCGGGGGCGGGCCAGGATCGCCGGCTTCATCGGTGCCCGGCCGCAGGACATGGTCTTGGTGAAGAATGCCTCCGAAGGACTCAATCTCGTCGCATACGCGTTGGCGAACGCCTCCCGTGCGGAGCGTGAGTTGCGGTCCATGGCGCTGGGGCCGGGTGACCGCGTGGTCATCACCGAGATGGAACACCACTCGAACCTGATGCCCTGGCAGCAGTTGTGCCGCCAGACCGGTGCGGAGCTGGCGTGGCTGACGATCACTCAAGAAGGGCGACTGGATCTGGACAACCTCGACGAGGTGGTCAACGAGCGCACCAAGGTTGTGGCCTTCACTCACCAGTCGAACGTGTACGGCACGGTGAACCCCTTGTCGGTGCTGGTGAAACGCGCCAAGGAGGTGGGGGCGCTGACGGTCCTGGACGCGTGTCAGTCGGTGCCGCACTTCCCCGTCGACGTCACCGAACTCGGGGTGGACTTCCTGGCGTTCTCCGGGCACAAGATGTGCGGCCCCACCGGGATCGGGGTGTTGTGGGGGAGAGGGGAGCTCCTGCGGGCGCTTCCACCGTTCCTGACGGGCGGGGAGATGAATGACACCGTCGCCATGGGGCACTCCACCTACGCCGACCCGCCGCAGCGATTCGAGGCCGGCACTCCCATGATCGCCCAAGCCATCGGACTCGCCGCCGCCTGCGCCTACCTCGACACGCTGGGCCGCGACCGGATCGCCGAGCACTGCGCCCGACTGACCGCCCGCGCGCTCGAAGGGCTGGCGAACATCCCGGGCGCACGGATCGTCGGCCCCGCTGACAGCCGTGATCGCGGGCCAGCGATTTCTTTTGCGCTCAAGGGACGCTTTCCCGACGAGATCGGAGAACACCTGGACGAGCGCGGGATCGCCATCCGCGTCGGTCACCTGTGTGCCCGTCCGGCGTGTGTGCGCTTCGGACTGCCCGCCACCACTCGCGCTTCCTTCTACGCCTACAACACCGAGGACGAGATCGACGTGTTCCTCGAGGCGGTCGCCGAACTCGCCGAACACACCGGGCATCAGGCGGGCGGTTCACCCACGCGCGAGAAGGCGGAGGCGCGTGCGGTCGCCTCTCCCGAGCCCGCGGCGGCTTCGGCCCCGTCTGAGCTGGTGACGGCCTTTTCCGACCGGGTGTTCACCGACGCGGCGACCGCGGTGGGGGGACTGGCCGTCTCACTCGGCGACCGCCTGGGTCTGTACCGGGCGATGGCCGGCGCGGGACCGCTGACACCGGTCCAACTCGCCGAACGGACCGGTACTCAGGAGATCTACGTACGCGAGTGGCTGCACACCCAGTACGGCGCCGGATACGTGGTATCACCCGGCACCGAAGCGGACGGTCAGCGCACCTACGAGCTCCCCGACGCCCATGCCCAGGTCCTCGCCCACCCCGACGCCCCAACAGCGGGCGTCGGCATCTTCACCGCACTGCAAACCCTCTACCGGGTCGAAGACCGGCTCGCCCAGTGCTTCCGCACCGGCGAGGGCGTGGACTGGAGTGAATACCCGCCACAGATGTTCCGAGCCGTGGCGCGGTTCTTCCGGCCGGCCTACAACGCGAACATCGTCACTCGGTGGCTGCCCGCCCTCCAGGGAGTGCGCGAGCGCCTCGACAGCGGCGCCCAGGTCGCCGACATCGGCTGCGGGGTCGGCTACTCCACCATGCTGATGGCAGCGGCCTTCCCTCGATCTGCGTTCGACGGATACGACTACCACGCCGAGTCCATCGACCGGGCTGCGATCATCGCCGAAGAGCGCGACCTCGACGACCGCGTTCACTTCCACACTGTCGCCGCCGCCGACCTTGACGCCGACCGCCCGGCTTACGATCTGGTGACCTTCTTCAACTGCCTCCACGATATGGGTGACCCTCTCGCGGCCCTGAAAGGTGCACGCCGCATCCTCAAGCCGGCAGGCACGGTCATGCTCGTCGAGCCCAACGGAGAGGCGGATCCGACGATGAACACGCACCCCGTCAGCAAACTCTTCATGGCACTGTCCGTAGGGTTGTGCTTGCCCGCAGCGGTCGCCCAGCACGGCCCCCAGGCCCTGGGCAACCACGCAGGCGAAGACGCGCTGCGTTCGCTGGCCCGAGAAGCCGGCTTCGCCCACTGGCGCCGTGCCGCCGAAACACCGCGCAGTGCCGTCTACGAAATCCGCGCCTGAACCCGGCGGGTAAGGACGATGCCCACCTGTACCCCCAGGGGGGCACACCGCGAGGCGGTATCCGTTCAGTCGCCCCGTCTCTCGGCTCGGTACCAAGCCGCCCTGGCATCGGGCGTCGGTATCTGCCGGTAGCGCCACCGTCGGGAGGGGCAGCCTGTCCAAGCCCTCCGCGGAACGACGCCGGGCCTGGGCCGGCGCGCCCACTGCGTAGGCCGGGGGAGGTCTGGATGGAGGGGCTCCGCCTTCTGTGCCTCCAGCATATGCCGTGGCCAGTCACGGGCGATTTGCCTATATGTCAACTTCCGCAAGGCCCCTCCCGTCCAGGTGTTCAGTCTCCGCATACGGGCGCGGTACTACAGGTGCGCTCCGATCTCGTCCATGCGTCCGTCTGCCGGCCGGAGGCCGGTAGTTTCAGTCGGGGAGGTCCTGGCCGACCGGAGGACGTGCTGGATGTCGTACTTCCGTGTCCGATACTGCCGTTGGACGACGCTGAGCGGACCCAGCCCGGAAAGGGCGGTGAGGATCTGCCGGGTGAGGTGGGCGGAGTCGGGGCCACGTTCGACGAGCCCCAGGGTCGGTGCCCGCGCCAGATCGCCGGGATGCAGGTCGCCGAGTCCGTCGATGTGCCGGTACCGCTTGGGAGGCACGATGGCCCCGGCAGCGGGGAAGGGGCCGTGCCCGACGGTGATGAGCAGGTCGCTCGCGTCCGTGACCGAGGCGGACGCGGCACGGAAGTCCGATTCCGCGTAGCACCACTGGTCGGGATGCTGCCCGCGCAGCCTGGGGAAGCGGGTCCGCAAGACGCCGAGGATCTCTGCGGCCGGCTCGACAGGGGTGCACGGAGAGAGGACGAACGACAGCCGGTCGGGGTCCGCCGGCCGGAAGTGACGGGCGTGCTCCACGGTGGCGATGACGGTGACGGCGGTCCCACTTTCCCCTGCGGCACCGGGCACCTGGGGCACTCCGGACCGCCCGAGCACCACCACCGTCTCGCCCCGGGCGAGGAAGTCGGCCGTCAGCATCTGGCTTGCGAGGCGGTGCGGGCATTGCCGGGACGCCCGCCCGCTCGGCAGGCTGCGGAGCGGGCGGGCGTCCTGACCGGATCCGGCAGAAGCGGCCGGCCCGCGGAACAGCCCGGCGCACCGCTCGTCGGCGGAAACCAGAAGCACGCGCCGGGTCCTCATCGCCTGCGTCCACTGGTGCACCGCGTCCTCGGCCTCCCGCCAGTGCCCGGCAGACGCGACGGCGATGCCCACTGCCGTACCGTCGGGTTCGAGGTACGTAGTCCCGAAGACGGCTTCCGTGTTCCGCCGCGTCGGACCGTGAGCGTCGAGGGCTCCGAACGGCTCTTCCCGCACCTCGGCTCCCGCGCGTCCAAGCCACTCCGTCACCACGCCGGACGCCGGACACCGCACCTCGCCCCTGGTGGGATGGAGGAAAGTCGTGGCGATACGGAAGTCCGCAGTGGAGCGGTCTGCTGTGACATTGAAGCGCTCGGTCTTACGTGTCCTGTTCATGCCCAGCCCTGCCTTACCCGATCTGTCCTATGTCCGAGTCATAGGACTGGCTCAAATCAGCAGAGCACAGACAGGTCTGCGCATAAAGGAAAAGGCCCGCTTTCGAATATCTTTCCGGAGATTCCCAGCCACCTTTGACGGGCTGCGGTCAGCAGCGCACGGGGCCGTACTCCGCCGTGACCTGGGCTAGTTCGGAGGGGGACGTTTGCCCTGGCTTGCGCGGGCGGCGGTCAGAACGGCCGTGGTGGACGCCGGGCGCCCGCGTAGCCCGGCGGCGCGGGCGCTGACGCGGGCAATTCGACCGATTTCTGCCTCCGGCGCTGTCCTGCGGCCGGGTCGGCAGAGGGCTGGCCGGGCGGCGGCCCCGGCATGCGCGGCTTGAGAGCCGGCGCAGCCCAGTGCCGCACTGATAGTTCACCGACCCGACCCTTGTCGAGCCGTTCTCGACCGGTGCCTTCCTCAGCGCATGCCGGACGTCGCGCCGTCCCGGTCCGGGATCAGCGCGCTGTTCCGGCGCAGTAGGGCCGCGACTGCCGGAAGCGTACGGTAGGGGCGCAAGCGTGCGGCCAACTCGTTGCGGGCCCGGTCTATGCGCCGGGAGGTGAGGCCGGGGATGATATCCAGGAAGCCGTGCCAGGTCTGGCATGCCGCTTCCACGTGGCCCTGGGCGAGTTGGCGCTCGGCCAGGCGCGCGAGCAGGATGGCCTGCGAGCGGGCCTCGCCAGGTCGGCGTAGGCGTACGGACCGTTCCAGCGCGAGGAGCGCGTCCTTCTTCTGCCCCAGGTAATGCATCACCACAGCTTCCTGATGGGCGAAGGCGGCGGTGTCGAACGCTCCGACGTCATGGGGCGCGTCCGATGTCCGGCCGAGGTTGCTTTCGGCCCGGCCCAGCAGGCGCAACGCCTCCTTCTTGTTGCCGGACGCCGCCTCGGCCACGCCCAGCTGTCCGATGAGGCTGGCCCGGACGTGGCGCGGGGCCTGCCGGGCGCCTCGCGCTACTGCCGCCTCGGCCAAGACACGAGCGTTGGCGAAGTATCCGAGGGCGCGGGACTGGACGCTCAGCGCACGCAGGGCCAGCGCTGCGCCTGTTTGGTCGTCGGCGCCCTCGCACAGGCTGAGGCTCAGCCGGTAGAGGGACTGAGCGGTGCCCTGGCGCTCGTCGTCGAAGTTCATGAAACCGCACAGGTAGGTCAACCGGGCAGCGGTCGTGAGCAGTTCACGGCGGACACCGGGCGAGGCCGGGGCCGACAGCCAAGGCGCGACGGTGTGGGCCAGGAACCCCTGGAGCGCGGGCCTGGCGTGTCCGCCCCCGAAGGTGCGGTCCGCAACGGAGAACAAAGTGACCATCGAGCCGGCCCAGCGCAGTTCGGCGGCGGACGGGGCCAAACCCTCAACAGCCGCACCGTCCGGCCAGGCCATCGGGATCTCCTCGGTGCCGGGCAGGCTCGCTGCCCGATAAATGCGCGTGGCCCCGGCCGCGGTGGACGGCTTGTCGAGACTCGTCAGCAGGACACTCCTCCAGTGGACGCTGTTCTCCTGCTCAGCGGTCGACGCCGGGGCCTGTTTCTTCGCAAATCCTGCGTCGAGCGGCGTAACCCTGCGGCCCAGGCGGAGCGTCAGAACCTCCGCGACCAGGTCGGAGACGGGCGGACGGGGCGTGGTGCCCGCCAACCACTGGGATACCGACGCCCGCTGGTAAGACAGCGCCAGCCCGGATGATCGGCCGGCCCGGTTGACGGCTTGGGCGAGTTGCTCACCCGTCCACCCGGCCTCGGCCAGCAGCGCCCGTAACTGCGAATTCGGCACGTTCAGTTTTGCCATGACGGCTCCTCGGCGAACGGCGGGAACGCCCTGCGACCGCGGGTGGAGGGAACCCGTCGCTATGGCGCTCGCTCTGGGAGCGTGCTCTCGCCCGAAGCAGGCTGTCAAACTCCTGGCGTCGTTGTCGGCCGAGGAGATCAGCAGCGTTCCCGGCTGGCCTCGCCGGTCGTCAACTCCTTCCCGTCAGTTGCTTGGCGGTGAGCAGCCCCGCGTGCGGGGCGTCCAGATAGGGGCGCCAGAACGTGTCGGAGCCAGCCGCGGCCGCGTCCGACAGCCGGTGCCTGTGCCACTGGGAGGGACCGAATCCGGTCTCGGCGAGAGCCTTTTCCAGGGTTGGTGCGCTCCAGTAGTGCGCGGTGACATGGGTGTCGTAGGAGCCGAAGAGTATGTGCAGGTCGACCTCGCCGCCGTCCTCGCGCCCGTGGAGGGGGTTCAGCCGGAAGCCGTAGCGGGAGTAGTAGTCGGGGTCGGCGGGAACGTCCGGATGGATCGGGAGCGTCACTAACTCCCCTCCCGTGCGCAGCGCTCCGGCCGCGGTCCGGAACAGGTCCACCAGTTCCGGATAACTGCTCGCGTACGGCAGCACGTAGACGGCCAGCACCAGGTCGAACGTGCCGTGCAGTTCGGCGGGCAGCGGACCGGCGACGTAGCGGATACCGAGCCGCTCGGCCTCCTCGCGGCGCCGGGCGTAGCCGATCATCCCTGCCGACTCGTCCAGCCCGGTCACCGCGAACGCGCCGCGTACGGCCAGCATGCGGCTGTACACCCCGCTGCCGCAGCCGAGGTCCAGGACCTTCCGCTCGGCGTTCACCGTGCCGACTGCCCCCAGGACTGTGGGGAACTCCAGGTGCTGGCGGAAGGGTAGGGCCGAGAAGTCCTCGTAGAGCTGGGCCAGGGCATCGAACTGACTTGACATCATGTCGTCACGTCTTTTCCTTGCTGGAGGACGGCGGAGGTGGCCGGGGTTCCGTGCCGCAGCGCGGAGCCCCCGGGGAGGGCGGCCCGCGGCTGACCCGGCCCTGCGCGCCGGGGTCAGCCGGCCGGGAGGTGGCCCATGTCGGTCCAGTGCGCGGCAATGTAGGCCGTGCACTCCTGGCGGCGCGCGGAGCGGACCACCGCGGACCAGCCGTCCGGGATCTCGGCGAAGGCCGGCCACAGGGAGTACCGGCCCTGTTCGTTGAGCAGCACGTGGAACGTGCCGTCCTCGTCGTCAAAGGGGCTGTCGGTCATCGCTGTCTCCTGATCAGTCGTCCTTAGGTGCGATGGGGGCGAGGAATCCGCTGCGGGTGAGCTCCCGGACGTATTTCGGGAGCAGTTCGTCGGTGGTGGGGCACGCCTGGCCGGTCAGCGCCCTGACGGTGTCCCAGGTCCGCGTGCAGGACAGCGCTGGCATCCGGTCCTCAAGGTAGAGTTCGAGGACGCTGGTGCCGGACTGCTCCAGGCGTTCGGTGAACAGCGGCAGGAACGGCGCTATCTGGGACTCGGCGTCCCGCGCGGCGTGCGCGGCCAGACGGTCCACCCATATCTTCCACGGGACGGTGTCGACGGTGTGGCCGGCTTGGTTGAGGTGCTCGACGAGGTCTTCCAGCAGGGCGTAGCGCGGGCTGTTGAGGTGGTACGCAGAGCCGTTGGCCGGACGGTCCAGCGAGAGCCGGACGATGGCGCGGGCAACAGTGTCCACCGGGGTGAAGTCCATCGGCAGCCGGATGTCGGGGGCGGCTCCGACATCGGTGAAAGACTTAATGAGGCTGCACAGGAAGCCGTCGGTCTTCCACGCCCCCGTTCGGGAGTGGCCGGTGACGTCGTGCGGCCGGTAGATGGCGAAGGGCAACCCGAGGGCTCCGGCCTTTCGGATCAGCTCCTCGGCCACCCACTTGGTCTCGGGGTACCCCATGAAGAGGTGCTCGGGGTGGACAGGGATGCTGCCCTCGTGGACGCCCCGGACACCGGACAGGCCGGCGGCCGAGAAGACCGCCTGGGTGGAGACGTAGTGGACGGACTTCGTCCGGCCGACGGCGGCGAACCGGACGACCTCCCTCGTGCCGCCGACGTTCACCGGGGAGAGGGCGGAGTAAGGGTAGAGGAAGTTCACTTGTGCGCCGTTGTGGTAGACGAGGTCCGTCTCCTCGGCGAGCCACCGGTAGCGCTCCGGGGTGAGACCCAGGCGGTCGGCGGCCAGATCCCCGGCGACGGCGACGATCCGCGAGGCGTCCCGGTCCGCGACTTCCAGGCCGTTGCCCCGCAGGGCCGACCTGACCCGCAGCAGTGCCTGTGCGTCGTCCGCGGCCCGCACCAGGCAGTGCACCGTCAGATCCGTGTCCGCCAGGAGGGCGGCGATCAGGTGGGCGCCGAGGAAGCCGGTCGCCCCGGTCAGCAGTGCCTGGCGGGGGCCGCTCGCGCGGGACGCCAGCGTCGCGGCGAAGTCGAGAGCGGTGCCCGGGTCCGACTCGGCGGCGAAGTCGGGGAGGATGCGCCGCCGGGCCGGTACGGAGGGCGCGGCGCGGGCGGTGCGCACGGCCGCGGTCAGTGCGTCAGGGGTTGGGTTGGCCAGCAGCGCCTGGAGTACGGCGCGGCTGTCCTCGGGGCGCAGTCCGAAGGCCTTGACCGTGCGGGCGACCAGCCGGGTGGCCTGGAGCGAAGTGCCGCCGTGCGCGAAGAAGTCGTCACGCGGTCCGGCTCGGCGGCCGCCCAAGGAGTGCGCCCACAGAGCGAGCACCTGTTCGCCGGTGTCGTCCTGCGGCGCCGCAGCGGGCGAGGCCGCGGCAGGAGTGAGGGGCCTGGCGGCGAGAGCGGCCCGGTCGGTCTTCCCGCTGGTGGTGAGCGGAAGCCGGTCCAGCCGGACCAGTACGTCGGGCACGAGGTGCGGGGGCAGCTCGGCGGCCAGGTATCCGCGGACGGACTCGGCGGAGGGGCCAGCGCCGTCGACGGTGAAGTAGCCGACGAGGCGCTTGTCGGCGGGTGAGTCCCCGTGGACGACGACGGCGGTCCGGCCCACCTGGGGATGGCGGGTCAGCGCGGCCTCCACCTCGCCCGGTTCGATGCGGCGCCCGCGAACTTTCACCTGATCGTCGTTGCGCCCGGCGAAGACCAGGTTGCCGTCCGCCGACCGGAAGCCGAGGTCGCCGGTGCGGTACATCCGCTCGCCGGGGAGCCCGAATGGGCAGGCGACGAAGCGGGCGGCCGTCAGCACCGGTCTGGCGACGTATCCGTCCCCGACGCCCTCCCCTGAGATGTACAGCTCGCCGACGGTTTCGTCCGGCACTTCGCGCAGACGCGCGTCGAGCACGGACACCCGGCTGCCTCCGAGCGGGCGGCCGATCGGCACCGGGTCCCGCACATCGCCCTGGAGCCGGAGCCGGTGGCTGGTGGCCGCTACGGTGGTCTCGGTGGGGCCATAGGCGTCCACGACGGTGAGATCGGGGCAGTGCGCCAGCACCTCGCGCACCGCGGCGGCCGGTACCGCCTCCCCGCCGGTCCACAGCTCCCGGACGCCTGCCAGGCAGCCCGGATCCTCTTGGGCAACCAGTTGCAGCAGGCTTGCGGTGAGCAGCAGCGAGGTGATGCGGTACTTCGCGATGCAGTGGGCCAGCCCGGCGATGTCGAGTGGTCCGTCCGGTGCCAGCACCGCCTGGTGGCCGCTGAGCAGCGGCGCCCACAGCTCGTACGTCGAGGCGTCGAACCCGTACGATGAGTGGACCAGCACCCGGCTGTGCGCGGCACTGCGCAAGCGGGGGTCCAGGACCAGCGCAGCGACGTTGGCCTGGGTGACCATCACGCCCTTGGGGCGCCGCTGGAACCCGAGGTGAACATCACATATGCCAGGTCACTCGCGGCCGGCGGGCGGGTGCGCTCGGCGTCGCCCAGGTCGTCGGGGGCGGCCGCAGCCAGTTCCCTCGCCGTCTGCGGGGCGTCCAAGAGCAGCACGTTTGCGGCGAGGCCGTCAGGCAGCCGGTCGAGCAGGCGGCTCTGGGTAAGGGTGAGCGCCGGGGCCGTGTCCGCCGCCATCTGCGCCAGTCGCGCTGGCGGATGGCCCGGATCGAGCGGCAGATAGGCCCCGTCGGCCTTCACCACTGCCAGGACGGCGACGATCTGGTCCGTCGAGCGCGGCAGCAGCAGGGCGGCGGTCGTACCGGGACCGACGTGCCGGTCCACCAGAAGGCGGGCCAGTCGGTTTGCGCGGGCGTTCAACTGCCCGTACGTCAGCGCGCCGTGGGCGCCGCCGATCGCGGCCTCATTGTGGTGCGCGGCGGCCTGGCGTTCGAAGAGGTGTGACAACGGCGGGGTGGTGGTCATGGAGCGGGGTTCCTTTCCGTGCGGGCCGGGTGGGCGGTGGGCGTCGCGAAGGACGCGGCCAGGAGCCGGCTGAGCGATAGTCCCGGGTCACCCACGGCGGCGGTGAGGAAGCGCCTGAGCCGGCCGAGGACCGCGACGACCGTGCCCCTGTCGTACAGCCTCGGGTCGTACTCGGCGTCGCAGGTGAGGCCGAACAGTTCGCCGGCGGGGTCGCGCCGCTCCCAGAACTCCAGCAGCAGGTCGAACTTCACGGCACCGTTGTGGGGCACAATGACGTGGGCCGGACGGACGCCCAGATCGACGGTCGGCCAGGGGATGTTCTGGAGCACGACGACTGTCTGGAACAACGGGTTGCGGCCGAGACTCCGCGGCGGGTTGAGCCGTTCCACGACCCGTTCAAAGGGGACGTCCTGGTGCTCGAACGCAGCCAGCACCGTGCTCCGGACGCGGTCCAGGAGTCCGGCGAAGGAGGGGTCGCCGGATGTGTCGGTGCGTAATGTGAGGGAGTTGACGAAGAAGCCGATCGCCTCCTCCCACCGAGGGTCGCTCCGGCCGGCCGTCACCGTGCCCAGCGGGAGGTCTGTGGCTGCGGCCGACTCGGCCAGCACTGCGGCCACCCCGGCCTGGAGCACCATGAACAGCGTCGCCCCGTTGCCGCGTGCCAGCGCGACCAGCTCTCGGTGCAGGGCGGCGGGCCAGAAGGCGCCTACCGAGCCGCTGCCGCCGCCCATTCGCGCGCCCGGCGTCCCGGGGCGGCCGTACAGCCCCGGGAGTTCGGCGGGCAGATCCGCCAGCGTCTGCTCCCAGAAGGCGAGCTGGTCGGCGGCGGGCCCGGCGGGGTCGGCGCCGGCCCCGAAGGCCCGATCCTGCCAGACGGTGAAGTCGGCGTACTGCGCGGGTGCTTCGCGCGGTGCCTCGGCCCGCCCGGCAAGAACGGCCCGGTAGGCGGCCGCCAGATCCCTGGCCAGCGGCCCCACGGACCAACCGTCGCACGCGATGTGATGCACGACCAGCACCAGGACCGACCCGGCGAGGTCGGACCGGCCGCGCAACAGCCACGCCCGTAGAGGCGCTTGACTGGTGAGGTCGAACGGCTCGGCCACTGCCTCCCGCACCGCGACGTCGATCCCGTCCGGCTCGACGCGCTGCGTCCGTAGCGCCAACGGGCAGTCGCCGGGCGCCAGGACGTGCTGGACGGGCTCCCCGTCCAGCACCGGGAAGATAGTGCGCAGGCTCTCATGTCGCTCGACCAAGGCGCTCAGCGCCGCCCGCAGGCCGTCCGGGTCCACCGGGCCGTCCACCGGAATGAGCAGCGGCACGTGGTAGGCGGGGCCGGGGTCGAGCTGGTTGAGGTGCCAGAGCCGGGCCTGGCCGGGGGACAGCGGAAGCGGGTCAGGGCGCCGCTCCATGCGGCGCGGGCCCGCTTCCGGCGGCCTCGGTCCGCTTCCGGGATCCCCGCGGCGGGCCGCGCTGACCAGGTCGGCGACCGCGCCGAGCGAGCCGGCGTCAAAGACGGTGCGGATCGGGAGGCCGACGCCGAACTCGCGGCGCAGCAAGTAGGTGAACCGGGTGATCTGGAGAGAGTTGGCGCCCGAGTCGAGGAAGGCGGCGCCCTGCTCCACCGGGGGCAGCCCCAGCGCGCTCCACAACGCGGCGACCCGGTTCCGTGGCTCGTCGTCCCCGGCTGCGGCGTTCGTCGGCCCGTCCGGCAGCGGGCGGTCCGCGAGGAGGGCGCGGTCCACCTTGCCGTGGGCGTTGAGGGGCAGCGCGTCCAACGGGATGACGGCGTCCGGCACCAGGTGGGGCGGCAGTGTACGGCGCAGGGAGGCCCGGATCCCGGCGCTCTCCAGGGCGCCGCGCGGACGTACGTACGCCACCAGCCGTTTGTCGTCGGGGCCTGTCTGATGGACGACCACGGCCGCCTGCGCCACCTCCGGCCTGCCCAGCAGGGCGGCCTCGACCTCGCCGGGCTCGATGCGGTGCCCGCGCACTTTGACTTGGGCGTCGGCGCGGCCTATGAAGTCCACGACGCTCTCCGGCAGCGAGCGTACGAGGTCGCCGGTGCGGTACATCCGCTCGCCCGGCGCGCCGAAGGGACAGGCCACGAAGCGCTCGGCCGTGGTCTCCGGTCGGCGCAGGTACCCGCGGGCGACTCCCGCCCCGGCGATGAAGAGCTCGCCGACCTCTCCGGCCGCCACCGGCCGTAACCGGGTGTCAAGTACGAAGAGCCGCTCCGTGTCGAGCGGGCCGCCGATCGGGATGGACGGACCGGCCGCGTCCGCTGTGGTAACTCGCTGCTGGGTGGCGAAGGTGGTGGTCTCGGTCGGGCCGTACACATGACGCAGCACGGTGCGCGGAGCGGCGCGAAGGAAAGCCCGCATGGCCTGCGGTGAACAGGTCTCGCCGCCCGTCAGTACCTCGTCCAGACCTGCGAGGTCCGCCGGTGATGACGTTGAACAGCGCCGTGGTGAGGAAGACGGCCGAAGCGCCGCTCGCGGTGACGACGGCGCCCAGCCGGTCGGAGTCGAGGGCGTCCGCCATCATTATGGCCCGGCCGCCGTTCAGCAGCGGCACCCACAGTTCGTAAGTCGCGGCGTCGAAGGTTTGCGGGGAGTGCACGAGCACCGCGCGGTGCGCGGGAGTGCTGAAAAGGCGGTCGGAGGCGAGCGCGAGGATGTTGGCGTGTGTGGTGATCACCCCCTTGGGGCGCCCGGTGGAGCCGGAGGTGTACATCACATATGCCGAGTCGTCACCGCTGCCGCTCATAGGCCCGCGCCCATCCTCCGTACGGCCCCGGCGCGTCCCGGTGAGGGAGCGCAGGAACGCCGGGTCGTCCAGGATGATCCATGCGGGCCGGCCGGCCGTCGTGTCGGTACCGAGGCGAGCGGCGATCCCCCGTCGGGTGACCAGCGCGGCGGGTTTCGCGTCGTTGAGCATCAGGGCGATCCGGTCCTCCGGATAGGCTGCGTCGAGCGGGAGGTACGCAGCTCCGGCCTTGAGGATCGCCAGCACGGTGACGGCGTAGTCGGCCGAGCGTGGGAGGGCGAAGGCGACGATGTCGCCGGCCCGGACGCCGTGCGCGGCAAGTAGCGCGGCGAGGCGGTCGGCGCGCGCGTCCAGTTGTGCGTAGGTTAGCTCGCCGTCGTCCCCGGCCACCGCGACAGCGTCCGGCGCCACCCGCGCCTGCCGCTCGAAAGCCGTCGGTACGGTGAGGGCCGGTTCAGCTGCCATGGTGGCATCGGCCGGTTTCTGCGCACTCGTCACACTCACGTCCTTGGCGTTGTGTCCTGACAGATGGCTGCGGTCTCCTGGCTGGGATCCGTGCTGATCCGATGACGGCTGCCAGGGACGGAATCCGCAGGCTCGGCAGCTCCGCGGGCCCGTCAAGGAAAGTGACGATGCCGGCTCGGACCGTACCGGCGCGTCCCGGCCGGTACGTGCTGCGGACTCCTCCCAGCTTGGTGCGGCGACCTTGCCGAATACGGGGTCTGCCAGATCGGGACTGTTAAAAAGTCGGCGCTGTCAACAACAGACCGACCATGCGCGGGCGGCAGCGGTGGCCCGGACGAGAACGGCGAGGCGGTTCTTTGAGCCGGGTGGGCGGCCGGGGCCGGGCGTGGTGGGTTTCGGTACACCGGCTGGAGGACCAGTCGTCGTGCGGAGGTGCCGGAACCCGCGCGGGACCCGGGCGGGCGTGCGACGTCGGCGTCGGTGGCGCCGGTGCGTGACCACCACAGCCAGACCGGCTTGTTCAACCCGCCGCGGTTCAGGCCGGCGTACAGGGAACCGTGCCCACGGCGATGCTCGGGCGCCAGCGCCAGGTCGACCAGCGACCACACCGGTCCGTCCGTGCAGAGCACGGCGTCGGCCAGCTCGAACAGCGCGTCCGCACGGGCGGTCAAGCGATCGTAGAAGTCGGCCCGGAACCGCGACAACATGGTCAGGGACTCGACGCGGACAGCACCGTTCAGCAGACTCACCCCCGCGGCCTTGCATGATCAACAGCGTCTCGACAACGCACATGACCACATGGGGGCTGTGGTCTCATCCCTTTCACGATGACCAAGCCAGAGCGGGGAACCGCGCCGCCCGGGCGGACAGCGGCGAGGCAGACACCGAGCCCATGGGCATGGCAGGCGTGGGCCAGCCACACCGCCGATGTGATCTTGACGGTGCTATGTCTCAGGCCAACTGCGTTACTGCATGACCGCCCCTCCCTCGCGCCGTGAACATCCCACATCCCATTGCACCCAGGTTGGCCGGGATTCTTCTCGCTCCTTCTCTTCGGGTTGGGCAACGGTGTTTGAAGGGGCTACGGGCGGACGTTGAGCCCCACGTTTTGAGAGGAACGGGTTACGTGAAGGTACGCAGGCACATCACCACGATCACGGCCACCGTCGCGCTTGCGGGGTTGGTCGGCTTAGGTCTGGCGGCGCCGGCACAGTCGGCCCCGCAGTCCTGGAAGTGTCGTGACGCCACCGCCTCGACCACCGGGGCGAAGATCGCTGCATCCATCTGCTGGAGCGGGAGTACGGCCAAGGTGGCTGGCCAGGTCTACGACACCAAGGCCGACAGGCACAGCGGCTGCGGAGAGATCATCAAGGCCTCCAACTCGGCCTACAACTACTGTGCTCGCAAGGGCGCGGGGACATCGGTGCACTTCGTCACCGGCGAATTCCACTACAGCCATCCCGTGTGGATCAGGGCATGCACGGAGAATGGTCCCGCATCCGGTCAGAAATGCTCGGCTTGGCACTGACGGACACGCCCGATGGCCGCCAACGTCTTGAACTGATACGGGCCCGCACCCACAGGTTGGTCGACATGCCACCTGGGTGCGGGCCCCCGCGGGGAACGGTCACGGCGGCCGTTCCCCGAACGGAACCTCTGAGGCTGGTGTGATGGGAGGGAGCGGAGCCGCGACGCTGATCAGCCTCTCCGCCCCGGACCCACCGAAAACGCTCGGGACCTTGATCGTTCTCATGTTCTCCAGGGGCACCTTGGCCCAGGGTCTTGCCTGATTCGGAGGAACCGAGGGCTCACCTCTAAAAGCAGAACCAGCCGTTCTGCACGAAACCCTCCGCGTTCACGTTGCCCCAGGCGAAGCCCCGCACGTACTCGCTGCCGAACTCCGCATAGTTCTGGTGCACGGTGAACGTTTGTCCGTAAGTGAGATGGTTGAACGGCGTGCCGCCGTAGGAGCTACGGACATCGAGGGTCTGAGCGCACACGGTCATGCGCTGACCTATGTTGCCGTCGTTCGCCCAGAGGTAGGGGCCGCCGGCATAGGCGGCGGACTGGGTGACGGTGAGCATTACCGCCGTGAATACGGCGGTGAGAGAGCTTCCGAGGATGGCACGCCGCGCCAACCGCCGGGGACGACGGTCCTTGCGCAGGGTCGGTTCGAACTGCTGACGTAACGCTGACGCGACCATGGGGTTGTCTCCTTGTCTCGGGGACTTACGGCACGGACACAGTAAAGGGACAGGCAGGCATGCGACAGCCACCCGGGCCAGTAACCGACAGGGTCAAGCCACCTTCGAGTATCGGTAGCCGATGAACTGCCATGGCCTCCCCTTGATGATTGAGGTTCCGAAACAGGCATTTAGCTTGTTCTTTAAAGTCTCCTTGGGGGCTGGGGTTGCCTCAGGTGCTGCTTGATTGTCAGACCCCCTCGGTACGGTCGACGCATGAGAGCTACGGCAACCTTCACCGTCAAAGCGTTCGTCCCTACCGAGCTGAAGCCCGGGCCAGCCGTATCCACGGCGCTGCCGGTCGGTGTCGCGACCATGGAGAAGCACTACGAGGGGGAGGCAACCGGCCGCTCGGCGACCTTGTTCACTTCCGCGTTCGACCAGACGACCGGCGTGGGCACGTACATTGCCATGGAGTCGTTCGACGGATCGCTGCACGGTCGGCAGGGTTCCTTCAACTTCGCGCACTCGGCGACAACGTCTGGCAACGACCGCACTGCGGAGTTCTTCACCATCGTGCCCTCAAGCGGCACCGGCGAGTTGGCGGGGATCGCTGGCGCTGGCGGGATGGCTGTGGAGGCTGACGGCACGCACCGTATCTGGTTCGACTACCAACTCGGCTGAGCGGCAGGCTTTGGAACGGAGCCGCCTGACATCCGCTGGTCTTCCTTCTCCTGACCGGCCGGGTGGTCACTCCTCTTACCGACGCCGAACGACGCTCCGAACGTGATCACTCGTACGGGGATTCCTCGGGCATGAACACGGCCGGCTGGTGGCGACGCTGATCCATCCGCGGCACAACCTGCAGCACTCGGCGCTGGGGCTGCTGTTCGGCGTCGACCGGTCCACCGTTACCCGGGCGATCGGAGAGATGCGCACGCTCCTGGCGGAGCGGGGGTGCGCAGTTCCCGACCGCCCCGGCCTGCGGCTTCGGACGCTGACGGATGTGTTTGCCTACGCCCGGGCCGAAGGCGTCGAGCTGCGTTTGGACGCCACCGAGGTTCAGGTCCGCCGGCCACCGGCCGGCTGCGGCGGACGGCGCGCGTTCGTCTCGGGCAAGAAGAAGCAGTTTGCCTGGGCCTGAGCCGCGACCACCGTGGGCAAGCGATCACCCCTCCGAGAAAACCCCGCCCGGGGGCACTACCCGGCAGAGTGGAACAGTGGGAACGAGACCGCCACGGCCACGCGTCCGACCGAATCACCGTCGGACGCGCCCTCGCCGATCACAAACGCTGGAAGCAGCTCCATAGCTGGACCCATCGCCGTGACCGCCTCTCCGACACCTATCGAGCCATCGCAGGCATCGTCTCCGACCGCAACATCACTGCCTGAAATCGGGCCATGCACGGTGCAGGCGGTCACCCAGGTCGTCCACACCGAACGAATCGGGGGAGCAGGAACTCGCAGCCGCGGACTTGGCGCGTGGGCCGTCCCCTCCACGCGCCTGTGGCGGAGGGTTGCGGATCAGGGCTGAAGGATCTCCTGGATGCCGGGAACAGGTCCCACTGCCAGGTCTTCGATGACGAGGATGAGGAAACAGTCCGCGAGGGCGGAGGCGTTCCCCTCCGCAGACTCCCCGGCGAGCGTGTCCTCCGGGACGAACTCCGTCTCCCAGGTCCGGGCCGACTGCCATTGGTCTGATTCGACCGTCCCCCGGACGCGGATCGGCCACCTCGTCCCCGTACCCTGCGCGTCGATGATGCGGAGGGCGCCTGCCTGTGGGGAATGGCCGGTTAGACCTTTCATCTTCTCCGCGACGAGCCGCGTTGTCTCGGCGGGTGGGAATTCTTCGCCTACCATGCCGCCACTGTACCTTCTTCGAACTGCGGTCCGGCAGTTTTCCGCAGATGCCGAGTTGTCAGCACGCCGGCTGGACTTCACCGCGATGGAGCGTTATCGAGTTCTCGTGGTAGGCGGTGATGATCCCCTTGATGCCGGTGGACCCGTAGCTGTTGAACTGGACCACAACCCGGAACTGACCTTCGCAGGGGGCCAGGTCACGGAGGATGAACGCTATGGAATTCCCCCCTTGCGGGACAGTAGAGGTGAAGTATGTCAACGTGTTGGCAATATCCTCGTCGACGTGGGCGGACCAGTGCTTGGAATGAATGTGGTTGAAACCCCAGGTGCTGCTTCCACACCGAAGCGGTACAAGTGCGTACGGCACGTGAGGCGCGTACCACTTAACGATGTGCCCCGCTGTCTGGCCGTTGCACGCGGTCGGGCTGAGCACTGCTGGCTGGACCGGCGCCGCTTGCGCGGCGGTGGATACACCTCCGGAAATGATAAGTGCGCCCAATGCGGCGGCGATTTTTGTCGTTGTGCGCATGGTCAGCTTCATGGGGCCTCCGTGATTTCTCTTTGTCTTTGTTGTGAGAAATCTATGAAGGCAGTCGAGGTCGAGTCAATTCATTAACGGTGTGGGTGATTCAACGTTTCCGACCTGTGGTTCGGTTTCGGACGTCCCTCCTCTGGGTGTGCTGCATGTGAACGGAACTCAATGATCATCGGTTGTCGGGCTGGCTGCACCAATGGATCAAGATGTATCCAGAATGCACTTGCGTGATGACCTCTTCGCGGCTCTGCAGGTCGAGTATGGCGCACATCTATCGGCGAGACGGGCGACGTCCTGTATGGGGCGTCACTTACATCGGCTAACAACGGCTAACACAACGAGCCGAGTTATCGGTGGGTGATGAGGCAGTAGGCGAGTTTGAGGAACGCTTCGCGGATGTCGGCTCGCCGTTCCCCTCGGATGCGCAGACGTCGGAAGCCGTGCAGCCACGCAAAACTCCGCTCGACCACCCAGCGGTAGGCGCCCAGTCCGGTGCCGTGCAGGGTGCCGCGGCGGGCGATCGCGGGCACGATGCCACGTGCGCTGACCTGGTCGCTGTAGATGTCGTGGTCGTAGGTTGGGGCGCAGTCCCGCCGCAGGCTTGAACCGGTTCCGGTGAAGGTCGAGGGCTTGCGTTCGAACGCCGTGCGTCTGGCCGCATATGGTTGGCTGGCCGAGGACAGGCCGGAGACGTTCAGTGTCCCTGCCAGCCCGAGGCGGCGGCATGACCGTGGTCATCGCCTGGGCGTTGTCGGTGCGCCGTTCGTAGTCTCGGGCCAGGCAGCGCGAGCGCATCAGGCCCGCGAACGTCCGAGCCAGCGGCCTGCGCGCCCGGCCTCGCGGTCGGTGACCGATGCCGCCGTGACCATCACGGTCAGCAGCAGCCCGAGCGTGTCCACCATGAAGTGCCGCTTGCGGCGGTGACCTTCTTCGTGGCGTTGGAGCCGCTGGAGCCGTTCCCCGGCTGGGCGTCGCCGCTGTCCGGGGCGGGCTCAGAGATCGCAGCTGAGGAGGCGGCGGGTCGGGCGTGACACGAATGGGTGAATCCAATTGGCATATGCGGAGGCGGGCAATATTTGTGCCTCGGGCAGGGCACGAGTACGCAGTAGGAAACGCGCCGTTCGTTATGTTTGTCGCCGTTGTGTGGTTCCCGGCGGAGGCGTGGTCCGGTGCGACGGGAGTGTGCCGATGGAAAGGGCTGCCGAGACATGCAGAGGTCGTGCAGGACGGAGCACTGGCAGGTAGCGGCTGGCCTGGAAAGTCGGGAGGAGATCACCGTCTTCGCGACGGTCCGTCACCCCGTCCGGGGGCTCGTCCATTGTCGGGCGGCGGAGTTCCTGGGAGGGGCTCTCCAGCGGGAAGGCTGGTCTGTGCGTTATGAGGACGAATCTCCTCCGCTTCTCTCGAGCTTCCCGGACGGGGCCGGTCATGCTGCGGCAGGAGTCCAGGTGCTGTCCTACTTGCAACGTGACCGGCAGGCGGCAGGGTTGGCAGGGGCGGCTCCTTCTGGTGGGGCCTCGATCGCGTTGCAGAGGGCGCTGGCTTCCTGGCGGGCTGTGATGCGGACTCGCCAGTTCGTGGTCGCGGAAGGTGATCCTTTGTGCTGGGGTGCCGTGCGCGCCCAGGCTCTGCTGGACGGGGCCTTGTCGGCCGGTGGCGGCCAGGTGCGAATTCTGGCCGGCACGATGCCGCACTATTCAGCCGGTGCCGGTGATGAAGGCCACTCCGCGTTGTCGACGGACGAACTCGACCGAGTGGCGGCGGGCACCCGTGTAGTGATCGGGCCGGCTGGCGTGGCCCCAACTGTGCGAGCCTCCCTGGTCCGCCAGGGGCTGCGTGTTGTTGATGCGACCTGTCCGCTGGTGACGGCCGCCCAGGCCGAGGTCGGCAGATTCGCCGCGCACGGCGAAAGCGTCCTTCTCATCGGACCTCGGGACAGTGCCGTGCTGCCCGGCATGGTCGGGCAGGCTCCCGACGCGGTCCGGACGGTGCACGATGTCGCCGAAGCAGGAGACATCCGGGTGGAGGCCCCCGGCCGTGTGGCGGTGGTGACCGCGCCGGGGACCCCAGGCGAGCGGAACCGGATGGTCGCCGAGGCGGTGCGGGGCGCACTGGGTCATGTGCTGCCCCAGGACCCGACCACGTACTGCCACGCCGCCAGCGATCGGGAGCACGCCCTGCTCAGACTGGCCGCATCCAGCGATGCCGTCCTGGTCCTGGGACGCCAAAACTCCCCCACTCTGGCCAGCCTGAGGAATTCCGGTGTGCGGGCGTACGGGGCAGCTCGCAGTGCAGAGGTGAGGCCCGCGTGGCTGGCGGGAGCCGCCGCGGTCGGCATCGTCGCGGCCCCTGGAGCCAGCCCCGCTCTCATGGCCGACACGTTGCGGGCATTGACGGGTCTGGGGCCGTCGGCCGTGACCCGACAGGTTACGACCACCCTCGTGGACCGGGGCGACACGGAGAGCGGCTGACCGTCAGCTGGCCCTCTGGGCCCCGGCGTGCCGGTGTGTACCGCATGGGTGGGGCGTGCGGCTGCCCGCGCAATGTGTTCATCACGTGGTGTAGCCGGGGCGGACCGGGACATCCCGAGGTGCTGACGGAGGTTCTGGCGGGTATGTGTTCTGTTCCCCCTAAAGTCGGAAAAGAGAGGGGATGCATCTCTGTGGGTCGATTGCCCAACATGCGGCTGCGAGCTCTCTTACGCGAGGCGAACATGACAGCCGGACATTTGTCCAGGGCCGTCAACCAGGCAGGCGGTGAAGTCGACTTGGCCCTGCATTACGACCGTACGTCCGTCTCGCACTGGCTTTCCGGAACTCGTCCTCCGGAACCGGTGCCTTCCCTGGTGGCCGAGGTCCTCTCTCGCGCGCTGGGACGGCAGGTCACTGCTGCGGACACCGGCCTTCTGAACGGTAACGCTCCGGTCGCCACCCGCCAGTCGGACGACCTCGGCCTGTCCTTGGTGCGGCTGGCTCGCCCGCCCACGAAAGAACTCGCGGATTCCAGCGTCTACACGACCCTCCTTGAACTGGACGCGGCCGAGGGAAACTTCGCCATACCACTGGCGCCATCGGTACCGCACGCCCGGGAGGCCGAGCCCACCTCGGTGTCAGCCACGGAGTTGATGCTTCCCGTCTTCGCCCGGATCGACACGGCTTTCGGCGGGGGAGCGGCCCGCCAAGCCCTATCCTCCTACTTGGCCGTCGACATCACGCCGCGGTTAGTCCTGAAGATGCCTCCGGGACGCCGCGACCGTTTTCTGCGCACCGCCTCCCGACTCACCTATCTCGCCGGGTACATGCACTTCGACGACCACATGAACGGAATTGGGCAGTCGTATTACCAGACTGCCGTCCGCATGGCGGCCGCGTCAGCGGACCTGCGCACTTATACGACCGTCCTGCGGGCGATGAGCATCCAGGCTCTGCATTTGGGCCATCGGTCTCTGGCCCTGGACATCGCTGAGGCCGCAGCTCGGCACAACACAGACCTCCCGCCGGGGCAAGCCGTACTGCTTACCTCCCAGTGGGCACTCACCCTGGCGGCGAGCGGCCAGCGCCGCAAGGCCTTCGCGGAACTGCGCCGGGCTGAACAGATCTTTGCCCGAGGCCCATTGAGCACGGGAACGATCGATGACTTCCACGCCGCCGCCTTCGCACACCAGAGCGCGGAGACATTCGCCTACGCGGGCGAGCCCGCCCGGGCCATCCGGGAACTTACCTCCTCGCTGAGGCAACGGCCTGCGGACGAACGCCGAGCACGTGCCCTGATCAATGCGCGGCTCGGCGGGCTGCAACTCGACCAAGGGCACCTCGAACAGGCATGCGCGGCCTGGCACCTTTTCCTTGATGACCAGGCCCACTTGCGGTCAGGTCGGATCGCCTCCGCGCTGGCTGAGATGCGGTCACGACTGCGGCCCTTCAGGCAGCAGCCCGTAGCGCGAGAAGTCCTCAACCGGAGCCACTCATCGGCGTTTGCCAGCGGCGCCCCGCCGGCCGGTTCACCGTAATGCCGAGCAGGTCGTCCGGAACGGGAAGGCCACGTCCAGCGGGAGCGCGAAAGCGCTGAGGGCGGCGAGGAGATCGCGGATCCGGCGAGGACGGGTCCGATGTGGAGCTGGCGCTCCCAGGTCTACTTCGCGGTCGGCGGCTCGCCGGAATGGCCCTGCGGCCACTGCCCGGTTCCCGGAAACGCGGGTCGGATCCGCACACCGGCAGTGCGGCCGATACGGGCGGGCCGTTCTCGCCGACCCACCGGCCGAGAACGCCGGCAGGGCAGGAAGGGGCGGGCGAACGGATCCAGGGGCCCCGGAGGGCGCGCCGCTAGAGTCAGTGACGAACGCTGGCGGAGGGGACGTGTTTGAGCCCGGCGAAGCGTCGCTGAGTGGGAGCGAGTGCTTCGGGGTCGATCAATACGTCGACAACGCACGGGCCCTGGACCGTTGCGGCTTCCCGCAGGGCGTCGTGCAGAGCCTCCGGGGCGGTGACGCGGAGGCCGCGGGCGCCGAGGGCTTCGGCGTACTGGGCGAAGTCGGTCATGGGGAGCGAGGAGTCGGCGTAAGGCAGGCCGAGAGCTCTCGTTCCCTGTCTGCACATACCGTAACTGGCGTCGTTGAGGACGATCCACACGACGGACGCGTTGTACTGGACCGCGGTGCTGACCTCGTTCTGCATCAGCATGGCCCCGTCTCCCACCAGGGCGACGGCGCGTCTGCCGGTGGCAAGGGCCGCGCCGACCGCTCCGCAGGCGAAGTGCCCCATGGAGCCCAGGTAGAGGTTGCTCACACGCCACTGCCCCGGGCGGGAGAAGCGCAGGTAGCGGTTCCCCCAGGCGAACGCGTTGCCGTTGTCCCCCATCACGAGGTCGCCCCGGTCGACGAACCGGCTCTGGATCTCGTGCAGGAGTCGGCGTGGGTGCACGAGGCGCTGTGTTCGCGGCGGTGGGGCTGAGGGAGTGTGCCCCGGTGCGGGGCCGCCGGTGTGATGCGTATTGGTGGGCGGCGCGCACATGGCGGGCGCCGCTTCCACGAGCGCGTACGCGAAGGCGGCGACGTCAGCCTCTACACGGATGAGCCGGTCGGCCGGGTAGACGTGAGGCAGGTCGTCGGGAGCGAGGTCGACCTGGATGAGCTGGGCTCGGGCGAGATACGCCTCGTCGTAGCAGGAGGCCCCGTCACCAAGCCTGCTGCCCAGCGCGATCACGAAATCCGGGTCGTGGCGCCGCAGTGCGTCGGCGACCTCGGGATCGCCCCCCAGTCCGGTCACGCCCAGGTATCGGGGACCTGCCTCGGGGAAGATGCCCTTGCCGCGCGGAGTGGACATCACCGGCGCGTCGAGACGTTCGGAGAGTTCGGCGACGGCCGCTGCTGCCCGGCGCGCGCCCCAGCCGACCCACAGCGCGCACCGACCGGCGGCCAGCCGGGAGAGGAGCGCCCGGTCAAGAGCCGGTGTGTCCGCAGCGGTGGCACGCGGAGGAGCGGACAGCGGCACGGGAAGGTGACCGCGCTGGGCCGGAACGGTCAGGGCGAGATGGTGCACATAGCCGGTGGACCGGGCGAAGCCTGCCGCGCACGCCTCCCATACGCCGGCCAGAGATTGCGGGCTGTCGAGGATGGTGACTCCCTGGACCGTCTGGTTGGGCGTGTGCAGCGTCTGCGGTGGCAGGGACAGAGGGCTCGTTTCCTGGATGGGGAATCGGCCGACATAGGCAGGATCGGTGTAGCCGCTGATCAGCAGCACCTTCGCGCCCTCGTAACGCGCCGCCATCAAGCCGGTGAGACTGTTGGTCAGACCTGGTCCCGTGGTGACGAACACAGCGACCGGACGGTCGGCGGCGATGCTCGCCTCACATGCCGCGAAGAGGGCGCCTGTCTCGTGTCGGCAGTGATAGGTGGGGACGCCGGAGGCGGAGAGGGCATCCCACATGTAGACGATGCCTCCTCCGGAGACACCGAACGTCTCTTTGACACCCAGTGCCCGGAGCATCATCACCACGCCCTGCGCGAGTGTGGAGGCGGCGCCGTCCGGGGAGGCTGGGCGAACGTCGGCCGGCCGTGCGGGGGCGGAGGCTTCTGCCTGGTCGGACACGTCAGCCACGGAAGGTCCTATCGTCGCGTTCGGCGTCGCGGTGGCGTGGACTCGTCCGGGGGGCGACTCCCCGGTAGCGCAGGGCGGAGTGCGGCAGAGAACGCAGGACAGGGGCCTGCTGTGCGGCGCCCTCGACGGCGTTGCCGATGAAGGACGGCTGAATGATCAGCATCATCATCACGGCAGCGGTGTCGGCCGCGAAGCCGAGGTCGAGCAGGACGGCGATGCCGAGGCCGCCGATGTTCACTGCCGTCTTCCTCCTCCGGGACAGCTCGGCCTCGACGTCGTAGACCAGCAACTGGTAGGTGCCGACCGGCCATTGGCGGACTCGGACGCACTGCTGGAATGCCAGCACACGTTCGTCCGCGGGTCGCAGCGGCACTCCGAAACCCGGCAGCCGGGGGTTGCGCTCCAGCAGTTCACCCACTGCGGTGGGCAGGCTCACTCCCTCCGCGCCACTCAGCCGGCTGCGCAGATCGAGCAGCATCTGTGCGCAGAGCCGGGAGGTGCCCGGGCCGGCCACACCTGTGGCGGCAAGGACGGACGCGGCGAACCCTGCCGTCGGATTGCCCCAGGACGCCGCGATGCGGCCCGCCTTGAGCGGCCAGATCCGCGGATCCGCGAGAGCGGACGACGCGGCGAGGTCGTCGAGCATCGAGCTCTCCGCGTCCGTCAGCTTGCGGTGCCCGAACACCAGCGACATCAGACTCCAGACGGACGTGGAACCGGCGAGGTCACCGGCGACCGCGTAACCGGCCAAGTGGTTGTCACCCCAGCCGAACCTCCCGATCGCTGTTCTGATCTCATCAACGTTCCTGGCTTCATCAAAGGTCTCAGCCATTGCCTTTGGACTCCGGGACATAGCGGAAGGGTGGCAGGTTGATGGGGTAGCGCAGCATTTCGGTCGCCGAGTGGCGTAGTACCTCAGCGGTGACCGCGGGCAGTTGAGCCATGACGATCGAGGTGATCAATTCCTGCGGATCCCGCAGTCCGCAGCAGAACAGCAGGGCCAGCGCGCCCGCCGTGACGGTCGGAACGAAGGATCTCGGGCCGGGAAGGAGGGTCTTCGCGTCGGCGGGCACGGCCTCCCAAGCGGCTTGGTCGTCCGGTGTGCTGGCGGCGTAGGCCGCGGGCGGCGTGTCCTCGGGACCCCTCAGCCACTCCAGCCACGCCGTGTGCTCGTCGAGCACCCCTTGGGCCGATTCGGCTAGCGTGATCGCCGCGACCGACAGCACCTGAGCCGGTGGGCACGTCGTAATGCGCGCCAGCAGTGCCGCATGCGCGCCCGCGTCGGTCAGCGGGACAGGCATCAGCAACGTCCACGCGGTCTCCATCGCGACGGCCTCCGACTCGGCAGGCAGTTCTCCGCGCCAGGCGAGGAATGCCAGTTCGGAGAAGCGATAGTGCCGCGCGAGGTCGCCGAAGACGCCGTAGCCGTGCATCCGCAGCGGCACGGAGGGATCGACGACATTGCAGGTCAGCCGAGAATCCCAGGAGGTGCGTTCGAGAGGCCCGGCCTCCGTGTCGGTACGTCCGTCCGGGCTGTCGGTCGTGCTGCCTTCTGCTGACGTTGTCCCTGGTGAGTCCGACAACACAGCTCAACCATCCTCTCTCCAAGGAGTTCGGGATGCCGGTCGTATCGCGTGAAGCTCCCTCCCGGCGCTCTATTTCTGCCGCGGCGGTCTTCGGAGCCAGGATTCAGAAGACCATCAATGCACAGCCTCGGACGGGAGCGCCATGCGTCGCCCGAACCGGAGGCGTTGAATGTTCCGCGGCGTTGAACGTCCACGGCTCTCCTCCCCACCGCCGTTCGCGGGGTGGGGTCGCTCGGCTGGAGGAGGACCGGGTCGTCACAGGTCGGCGACGAGAACCTTCGGACGCTTTTCGGACACTGGATGGTGCAGTAGGGCGGGCAGGGCCGCGAGGTCGACGACCTGATGCGCGGTGGCTCCGTAGCCACGGGCCAAGGACAGGTGGTCCAAGCCCGGGATGGTCAGCCCAGGGACCATTTTTCGGCCGGTGAGCTGGGCGTACCAGTCCAGGACGGCGTAGCGATCGTTGCGTAGCACAAGGACGGTCAGCGGGAGCCGAAGAGCGGCGGCGGTCCATAGGGCGGTGATGGAGTACTGGGCCGATCCGTCGCCGATCACGGCGACCACCGGGCGGGTGGGGTCGGCGAGTTGGATGCCGACAGCTGCGGCGAGGCCGAAGCCGAGGCCGCCGTCGGGGCTGGTGTAGTAGCCGCCAGCGCGGCGGATGGTGACACGGTTCCAGAAGGTGTCCAGGGTGGAGGGGGACTCGTTGACGATGACGGTGTCGGGGGACAGGTGGGCCAGGCAGTCAAGGATCTGGTCGGCCCGGTCGGTGGGTGGAACTGCGGCGGGGCGTCTCGGGACCAGGGGCCGGTGGCCGCCCGGGGCGGCCAGATCGGCCAGGGCGGCGAGGGCGAGGGCCGGATCGGCCAGTACGGCGTCACCTACCGGGGCGCGGGCGGCCTCGTCTGGATCGTCGGTGAGCAGGACCAGTTCACTGCCCGGGGGGATGAGGGGGCCGGGCAGGTCCAAGTAATGGCGGAAAACCGGGGCTCCGACGACCAGGATCAGGTCGTGTTCGGCGAGTGCCTGGCACAGGAGCGGCGTGGCGGGGCGGAGGACGCCCTGATAGTGGGGGTGGTCTTCGGGGAACGGACTGCGCCCTTGGGAAGGCGCAGTCCACACCGGTGTTCGGGTGCGTTCGGCAAGATGGACGGCGCTGGCGCGCCCCGCCTCGGAGTCCAGGCCGGAGCCCAGAACGAGCACGGGTCGTCTGGCCCGGTCGAGGCGGTCGGCCAGGGCGGCGAGGGTGCCAGGGGCGGGAACGGACCGGGCACTGGTACGGCGGCCGGTGAGCGGGGCCGGGTCTTCGCCCTCGACGTCCCAGTCGTCCGCGGGCAGGGACAAGAACACCGGCCCTTGGGGAGGTTGCATCGCCAGGTGCCGGGCGCGGGCCAGGGCGGCCGGGACGTCCTGCGGGCGGGGCGGTTCGAAGGCCCACTTGACCGCCGGCCGGGGCAGCGTGGTGGCATCGGCGTTGGTGAGCAGCGCTTCCATGGTGACGAGGCGTCGGGTCTGCTGGCCGGCGGTGATGACCAGGGGCGCTCGGCCAGCCTTGGCTGCGAGGATGGCACCCATCGCGTTGCCGAGGCCAGGGCCGCTGTGGAGGTTCACCAGTGCCGGCCGACCGGTGGCCAGGGCATGGCCGTGGGCGGCATGGACGGCGACGGCTTCGTGCAGGGTCAGGACGTAGTTGAGGTCGCTGGGGAAGTCCTGCAGGAATCCGAGTTCGGTGGAGCCGGGGTTGCCGAAGATGGTCGTCATCCCCCATTCCCTGAGCATGTGGTGGACGATGTCGCGGATCACAGCCACCTGGTGGCCTCCTGACCGGGTAGCGCCTCGGCACCGGCACGGGCCGTTGGTACGCCGGCGCCCGCTGTCCTGCGGGAGCGGACGGCATCGCGCACGGCGAGAACGTAGAGCAGGTCGAACACGAAGATGGCGGCACACAGGAAGTGGATCAGCGAGGAGTCGCTGTAGGGGCGCCGGTAGAGGGAGAACGCCAGCGAGGCGGGGACCGTACCGAGCAGTTTGGTCACCGCGATTCCCAGGGACTGGCCGGCCAGGGTGCCGCGGTGGTGGAGCATGGTCAGGAACAGTACGGACATGGCCAGGTTCTGGCCGAAGGCGGCGTAGGCCCCCCAACGGTCGCCGAGTTCGCTGCTCAGCAGCAGAACACTCAGATAGGTGGACGCCATGGTCAGGGCGAATATGGCGTAGAAGATTCCGCGTTTCAGGGAGGGGAACTGCCCAGGCCCGAACTTGAGGGCCTGGTACACCAGAATCAGGTCGACGCAGAACCAGACGACGGTGACGGGGCGCAGTAGGTGCGGGTAGGGGTGGACGAACGCGAAGATGAACTCCCAGGAGATGTTCGCGCACAGCGCTGCCAGTGGCATGCCGTAGACGCGGTCGCGGACGCCGTGCTGGATGATCTGGACGTAGGTCGCGGTCCAGCCGATTCCGGCGGCGACGACCAGGATTGCGAACACGGTTCACTCCTACGGGCTGGTGTGCTGTCCCTGCGTCGGACGAGCCGACTGGGGTTGTTCGTAGGCCGCGCGCATGCGTTGCTGGGTGAGCCCGCTCAGAGTGAGCAGCAGCGCGAGCGCTGGCAGGCACCACCAGCCGATGCCGATGGCGAGTACGGCGCTAGTGAGCACCAGGCGTTCCAGTACCAGCACCTCATGGCCACGCAGAGCAGTCGCCTGGTCCAGAGCTCCGCGGCGGCGGTGCAAGCGCCAAAATCCGAGCGCGCCCATGACGGTCGCGGCAGCTACGAGACTGCCGAACAGCAGGTGGTGCCTGGGCCTGGCAAGCAGTTCCACTGCCCACCCGATGGAGGGCGCCACCGAGTAGCTGGCTGCGGCCACAGTGAGAGCGGGCCCAGCGCCATAGCGCACGGGAAAGGTGCGATAGCCGCCGGACCGATCGCCGTCAATGTCGCGCAGAGTGCCAACCAGGTTCGAGGCGGTGTCATGAGACAGGAACGCGAGAGCGAGTGGGATGACGAGCCGCCAGTCCGGGTGGCCTGGCGGGGCGAGCGCTCCAAAGACGAATGCCGCCGCAGTCAGGCAGCCGCGGACCAGGTTTCCGGCCAGCCCTCGCGCTTTCAACGCACCGCTGTACAGAAAAATCCCCGCACCGATCGCACCAGCGGGCAGGAGTTCGCGCGCACCCAGCACCACGGCGGTGCCACTGAAGGCCAATAGCCCCAGTCCTGCGCTGGCGAGCGCGGCCTGCTCAGCGATGCGCCCGGATGGGATGGGGCGGCCTGGCTTGGCGTGGGCGTCCAGTTCACGGTCGAGGAAATCGCCTAGGTAGTGAGCGGCGATCCAGGCGGCGGTCGGTCCCAGCCAGGCACACACCAGGCCGGCAGGAGCGGCATCTCCGGTTAAGCAGGCTCCGGACAGCCCGACCAGTCCGGGATACCAGATGGTGTAGAGCCGCCACGTTTGCAGGTGCGCGGCGCAGACCTGACGGTAGCGGAACAGGACGGCAGGCTCGGTACGAAAACATTGAGAAGTCACGGCAGAGCGGGACATGTTGTGTCTCCCTCGGGGTGGCAGTACCGGACGTGCTGTCGGGCAGCGAGGTAATCCCGGATCAGCGCAACCGAGAACGCCGACGGACGACCTTTCGCAATCGTCCGGTACCCCACGGCCACCAGCCTGCGGCCTGCTCTGTTCTCAGTAGTGGCGGCCGGTCCACCGGGAAGCCTTACACGATGATGGTGGCACTGGACCGAGGAAATCGACCAGCTTTTTTGTGACCCGCCTGTTGAAAGTTGGTCGCGTGTTGAAAGCCGCTTAGGCGGCGGCGAAAGTGACCAGTAAAGGTCAACCCGCCTCCCAGATGATCGACCAGTGTCATCGCCACGATTTTCCTCGGCACCGTCTGGGATCAATACCGAGCGCACCTCAGTGAACCTATTTTATTATGAACATTCTGACGTCGGGACCCTTCCCCGGGCTGGCTGGAACAACAAGGTTCGCGCAGGAGTGCGACGGGGACGTCACTCGATTCCGGCGATGGGAGACAGTTGAGCGACTGCTCGCCTCCCGGCCGGGAAGTCTGCAACGTCGGCAAGGTGTTGCAGGCACCCGGCGCAAGTCTGGCCGGTGTTGGCCCTCTTTGTCGTGGACAGGTCGCGATGGTGAGCCCCTGGCCGAGGTCGCGCGGAACGGCGCGAATACCGTTGCGGTCGGAGACCGGTCGCAGATTCGGGTGATCGGGGTCGGCGATCTGTTCGGTAGAGGGCACCATCAGGCCGGGCCTTGACGCTCAGGGCCGGGCTACTGGAATGTCGGCTTGCATCACCGGGAACAGCATCCGAGGAACGGGGCGTCACCGGTATCGAGCTCGGCCAGGAAGAAGCTGTCGGGTTGCAGTGACGCTCAGAACTACGTGGATGATGTCATCGGCCTCCCATCTGAGAAGAAGCCGCGATCCGGCGTGGGGATCGGTGGGGGGCGCATGGATACTGAGGACCATGCGCATCGACATTGATCCCGGCCAGGTTGAACGGAACGTCTTCTACAAGCTTCTGACCTCGGTCGTTGTACCTCGGCCGATCGCCTGGGTGTCGACGACGTCGGCGGCGGGCACGGACAATCTGGCACCGCACAGCTTCTTCACGGTGGCGTGTGTGAGTCCGCCGGTGGTGCAGTTCACGTCGGTGGGGCGGAAGGACTCGGTGCGGAACATCGAGGAGACCGGGCAGTTCGTGGTGAGCCTGGCGCCGGAGCATCTGTTCGAGCAGATCAACGCGACGGCGACGGACTTCCCGCGGGGGACGAGTGAGTTCGACGCGGTGGGGATCGCGCGGGAGCCGAGCCTGAGGGTGAAGCCGCCGCGGGTGGCGGCCTCGCCGGTGGCGCTGGAGTGCGAGCTGCACAGCACGGTCCGGCTGGGGGACTCGACGGTGGTGTTCGGGCGGGTCGTGCACGCGGCCGTCTCGGAGGCGGTGATGGACGACGGGCACCCGGACGTACGGAAACTGCGCCCGCTGTCACGGCTGGGCAAGGACGAGTGGGGGACGCTCGGCGAGATCCTGGAGATCAAGCGGATTCCGCTGGCGGACTGGTCCGGTCCGGGGATGTGACCGCTTCGGCGACCGTCTCGGAGGAGTCCGAGGGCTCGGCGGAATCCGGGTCGGCCGCGCGCGCCGAGCGGGTGCGGCGGGCCACCATGGCCGCCGCCACACCCGTGACGCCCAGGAAACCGAGGGCCAGCAGGAAGACCGGCGAGGTCGGTGAGGCGGCGCGGCTGCCCGCGACCACGTAGGCGGCGGTGTTCGCCGCGCTGCCCGCCGCCGTGGCGGTGAGGAAGGGCAGCAGCCGGATACGGGAGACGGCCGCCGCGTAGTTGGCGGCGGCGAAGGGCACACCGGGGAAGAGCCGCAGCGCGAGTGTGCTGCGGAAGCCGTGCCTGCTGAGCTGCCGGTCGAGCGAGAGCGCGATCCGCCCGCGCAGGAAGGGCCGTACGGCGTCACGGCCGAGCAGCCGCCCGAGCAGAAACGCGAGACCCGCGCCCAGCACCGTCCCTGCTATGGCGGCGGGCAGCCCGGCGTGGATGCCGTACAGGGCCCCGGCGGCGGCGTTGAGCAGCGGTCGCGGGACGAACGCGACGGTGCACACGCCGTACGCGAGCGCGAAGAGGACGACCGCCATCGTGCCCGACGTACGCGGCAGGCCGTGCGTCAGCAGATGCTGCGGCTGCCACGCCAGTACGGCGGCCCCCGCGCCCGCCAACAGCAGGATCAGCAGCGCGAACCGCGCCCACGGGGAGAGCAGTACGCGCGAAAGACGGACGGCCGCCCCGTACGGAGCGGAGACCGGGACTCGCGGGAAGCGGTCGAGCATTCAGGCAGCGTAATCGAGACGGGCGGCAGATGGCGCCTGTCGGGTTGCCGCACGGCGGGGGCGGGGCGCCGCGACACGTCTACGGCCGGGGACGGGTGCGTGGCGCACGCCGTACGGGCCGGGAACGGGTGCGTGGCGCACGCCGTACGGGCCGAGGGCGGAGTCCGGCGGAAGACCGTCGAACTCCGCGCGGCCCCCGCGTCACACCGTGTCCGCCACCGTCAACTCCCCGTCGCCCTCCGCCTTCTGAAGCTGCGGGCCGCTGCCGGTGACGACAGGGGAGGCGGCGTGGGGCGTGCGGCGGTCGAGGACGCCGGCGGTCACGGCGATGCCGAGTCCGGCGGCGGCGAGGACCGCGCCGACCAGGGCGGGGGAGGTCCAGCCCCAGCCGACCGAGATGGCGACGCCGCCGAGCCAGGCGCCGCCGGCGTTGGCGAGGTTGAACGCGGAGTGGTTGGAGGCGGAGGCCAGGGTCGGGGCCTGGTGGGCCTTGTTCATGACCAGCATCTGGATCGGCGTGGTGGTGAGGAAGCCGACGGCGCCGAGCACGACCACCCCGATCGGGGCGGCGACCTTGGACTCGGCGGCGTAGTGGAAGCCGAAGAGGACGACGGCCAGGGCGCCGAGCGAGAAGTACAGCGTCGGCCGCAGGGCCCGGTCGGTGAGGGGGCCCGCGGCGAGCGTGCCCAGCGTCATGCCGACGCCGAAGAGGGCGAGCAGCCACGTGACGGAGGAGTCGGCGTAGCCGGTGACCTCGGTCATCATCGACGCGAGATAGCTGTAGACGGCGAAGATCCCGGCGAAGCCGAACACGGCGGTGAGCAGGCCGAGCAGCACCTGCGGCTCGCGCAGGGCGCGGAACTCCTGGGCTACTCCCACGTGTTCGTCGGTGGGCAGACGCGGGATCAGCAGCGCGAGCGAGCCCAGCGCGATCAGGCCGATCACGGACACCACGAGGAAGGTCGCGCGCCAGCCGAGACTCTGGCCGAGCGCGGTCGCGGCCGGCACGCCGACGATGTTGGCGATCGTCAGGCCGAGGAACATCGCGGCCACCGCCCGCGCCCTGCGGTCCTCGCTCACCATCCGGGCCGCGACGACGGCGCCGACACCGAAGAAGGCACCGTGCGGCAGGCCCGCCAGGAAGCGGCCCACGAGCAGGGTGCTGTAGTCGGGGGCCACGGCGGAGGCCGCGTTGCCGAGCGTGAAGAGCGCCATCAGCAGCAGGAGCATCCGCTTGCGCGGGACGCGGGAGCCGAGCGCGGTGAGCAGGGGCGCGCCGAGCACGACGCCGAGGGCGTAGGCGGAGACGAGATAGCCCGCGGTGGGCACCGATGTGCCCAGGTCGTCAGCGACGTTGGGCAGCAGGCCCATCATCACGAATTCGGTCGTGCCGATGCCGAAGGCGCTCACCGCCAGAGCGAGTATGGCCAGGGGCATGGAGCAGCATCCTTCTGAAGTGTTCGGGCTTCGGGGTTCGGGGCCCGAAGGCGCCGGGTTCGTACGGGGAGGGTTCGTGCACGCCGGGTTCGTGCAAGCCGGGTTCGTGCGGGCGGACATCGTGAGTGCCGCGCTCGGGCTCGCGGCGGTGCCCGCCACCTTCTAAGTTCCTTCGCGGAACAAATTCTCGCACGCGGTTGCTTCGCATACGTCACCACCGGGTGAAGTCGTGTCGACCATCACGCCACGCCTCCCCGGAAGGCGACGGAAAACCTTTGGACGTACCACCGACCCGGCAGGGATGATCACCGCATGTTCCGGCTCACCTTCCTCGCAGACGCCACCGCAGCAGCGGTCGCGCCGACGAAGGCTGCCCGGAGCGCACGGGACACCTTCTTCGACGGCGCACGACGCTGACCCTCCCCGGACAGTCATCCGGCGGACCCCGCAGGGGGAGGGTCGGTCCGGCTCATGGGGTCCGGCCGCGTCAGACAACTCCGTCAGAGGAAGAGAAGAGACGACGTCCGTCATGTCCAAGCAGAGCTACGTGCGCACCAAGCCCCACCTCAACATCGGCACCATGGGTCACGTCGACCACGGCAAGACCACCCTCACCGCCGCCATCACCAAGGTCCTGGCCGACCGCGGGACCGGCACCTTCGTGCCGTTCGACCGGATCGACCGGGCCCCGGAGGAGGCGGCCCGCGGGATCACCATCACCATCGCGCACGTCGAGTACGAGACCGACACCCGGCACTACGCGCACGTGGACATGCCGGGGCACGCCGACTACGTGAAGAACATGATCACCGGCGCCGCGCAGCTCGACGGCGCGATCCTGGTCGTCTCCGCGCTCGACGGCGTGATGCCGCAGACCGCGGAGCACGTCCTGCTCGCCAAGCAGGTCGGTGTCCGGCACATCGTCGTCGCGCTGAACAAGGCGGACGCGGGGGACCCGGAGCTGGCCGACCTGGTCGAACTGGAGGTGCGCGAACTGCTCACCGCCCACGGGTACCCGGGCGACACGCTGCCCGTCGTGCGCGTCTCCGGGCTGCGCGCGCTCGACGGCGACCCGCGGTGGACCGCCGCGATCGAGGCGCTGCTCGACGCGGTCGACACGCACGTGCCGGTCCCGGTGCGCTACACCGAGGCGCCGTTCCTGCTGTCGGTGGAGAACGTGCTCACCATCACCGGGCGCGGCACCGTCGTGACGGGCGCGGTCGAGCGAGGGACCGTACGGCCGGGCGACCGCGTCGAGGTGTACGGCGAGGGGCACGGCGACGGGCCGCTGGTGAGTGTGGTGACCGGTCTGGAGACCTTCGGCAAGCCGATGGAGTCCGCGCAGGCGGGTGACAACGTGGCGCTGCTGCTGCGCGGTGTGCAGCGCGCCCAGGTGCGGCGCGGCGACATCGTCGCGGCGCCGGACAGCGTGGCCACCCACACGCGGTTCACGGCGACGGTCTTCATGGTGCCCGCGGCCGAGGGCGGCCGGCACACGCCGGTCTCCACCGGCTACCGGCCGCAGTTCTACATCCGCACCGCGGACGTGGTCGGCGACGTCGACTTCGGCGGGCCGGGCGGCATGGCGCTGCCCGGCGACACCGCCGACATCAGCGTCGAGCTGGGCCGCCCGCTCCCGCTGGAGCCGGGTCTCGGCTTCGCGATCCGCGAGGGCGGGCGCACGGTCGGCGCGGGCACGGTCACCGCCGTGGGCTGAGCCGCCCACCCGGCGACCGCGCCCAACAGGGCCCGGCCGCAAGAGGGCTCGCCCATCGCGGCCCGGCCGCGACAGAACCCGGCCCCGTCGACCCCCGAACAACCGGGGGAGGGCGGGGCCGGGCCGTGGGGGGGGGGGGGGGGAGGGGGGGGGGGGGGGGGGGAAAGGGGGCGGGCTGGTCGGCGGCGCCGGTCC
>NZ_JBVHLD010000012.1:26182-260221 GCF_055559175.1 Streptomyces sp. NPDC024632 | reverse complement strand
CTCCCCGCACCCCCACACCCCCCCCCCCACCCCCCCCCCCTCCTGTGGGGGTCCCCCCCCCCCCCCCCCCCCCCCCCCCCCCCCCCCCGCGCCGGTACGGATCACGCCCGCCCCCCGCCCGCTCGGCAGCCCCGATCCCACGACGGCGGCCATCGGCCCGCACGGACACCCGCACCCCCGTACGGAAACCGCCCGCCTGGGACAATGACCCCGTGAGCCACACCCCGGAGGACCCGCCAACCGCCCCAGGCGAGGCCCCCGCCCCCGGCGAGGCCCCCGCCCCCGACGAGGCCCCCGCCCCCGACGAGGCCCCCGCCCCGGACGAGGCCCCCGCTCCCGAAGCGGTCCCCGTGATCCGCCCCGTGGACTTCGGGGAAGCCCGGCTGATGCCGGACGTGGACCGGCCACGGGGCTGGCTGTTGACGGTGGACGGGGCACCGCAGTCGTATGTGGACCTGGACGATCCGGAGTGCCTGGAGTTCGAGTACGTGCGGCGGATCGCGTACGCGCTGGAGGCCGGGAGCGCGCCGGGGGGGCCGGTGGCGGCCGTGCATCTCGGGGGCGGCGGGATGACGGTGCCGCGGTGGCTGGCGTGGGCGCGGCCGGGTTCGCGGCAGGACGTCATCGAGGCCGACCGGCGGCTGGCCGCGCTGGTCGCCGAGCATCTGCCGCTGGCCGACCCCGCGTCGGTGACGGTGCACACGGCGGACGCGCGCGCGTGGCTGGCCACGGCGGCCGAGGCGAGCGCGGACGCGGTCGTGGCGGATGTCTTCGGCGGCGCGCGCGTGCCCGCGCACCTGACGTCGGTGGAGTTCGTGCGCGCCGCGCACCGCGTCCTGCGCCCCGGCGGCGTCTACGTCGCGAACGTCGCCGACGCGGCCCCCTTCGCCTTCCTGCGGTCCCAACTGGCCACGGTCCGCGCCGTGTTCCCCGCCCCCGCCGAGATCTGCCTGCTCGCCGAGCCGGGCGTGCTGCGCGGCCGTCGCTTCGGTAACGCGGTGCTCGTGGCCAGCGCCGCGCCGCTCCCGGTAGACGCGCTCGCCCGGCTGTGCGCCGCCGACGCCTTCCCCGCCCGCGTGGTGCACGGCGCCGCGCTCGACCGTTTCACCGGTCGCGCCCGCCCGGTCTACGACACGTCGGCCGCGCCCTCGCCGACCCCGCCGGACGGCGCCTTCACCGTCGGCTGAGCGGGAGCGGCGTCCGCGTGCGCCACGGTGCTGCCCGCCACCACCCCGTGCCCGCCGCCCGTACGCCGTTCCAGCCGTCGTACGTCCGGCAGCGTCAGCACGGCGCCCGTCAGCAGCACGACCACCGCGGAGCAGCCCCACAGCGCCTGCGTACGGCCGAAGAGGCTGGCGGCGGGGCCGGCGAGGGCCAGGGCGATCGGTGTCACGGCCACCGAGCCGAACCAGTCGTACGCCGACACGCGTGACATCTTGTCCTCGGCGATCTCCTGGTGCAACGCGAGCATCCAGCCGACCGCGAAGACCTCGATGGCCACGCCCGTGATGAACATGGCGAGCGCCAGGATCCACAGGGGAGAGGCGAGGGCGAGCGTGGCGCTCGGCAGGGCCAGGGGGAAGACGCCGAGGGCGCCCGCGAGCAGCATGCGGCGCGGTTTCCAGCGCATCATCAGCAGGCCGCCGCCGACCGTGCCGACACCGAAGGCGGCCATGGCCAGGCCCCAGGGTCCCGCGCCGCCGAGATGGTCGCGGGCGACCAGCGGCCCGTACACCGCCTCGGCCGCGCCCACCACGGCGTTGACCACGGCGAACTGCACGACGATGCCCCACAGCCAGGAGCGGGAGACGAACTCCCGCCAGCCCTCGCGCAGATCGCCGACGATGCCGGACGCCCGCGCCGGGCGGTCGCCCGCGGCGACGTGCAGCCGGGAGCGCATGGCGGCAGCGGCGGCGAAGCCCAGCGCGTCGATCGCCAGCACCCAGCCGGGCCCGAACGCGGCGACGAGCGCGCCGCCGACGGCCGCGCCGCCGATGGTCGCGCCGTTCATCGACATCCGGAAGACGGCGAAGGCCTTGCCCGCGTGCGCGGACTCGACCGTGGAGAGCACCATGCCCTCGGAGGCGGGGGAGAAGAAGGCGTGCGCGCCGCCGCCGACCGCGGTCAGCAGCGCCATCTGCCACAGCGCGGCGTGCCCGGCCAGGACGAGCACCGCGAAGGCGGCCTGCGAGAGCGCGTTGACGAGGTTGGCCGTCACCATCACCCGCTGACGCGGGATGCGGTCCGCGACCGCGCCGCCGATCAGCAGGAAGACGACCATGGCCAGGGTCCTGGCGGCGGCCACCAGACCGACGCCGGTGGCGCTGCCGCCGGACTCGATGACGGCGTAGGCGGCGGCGATGAGCGCGCCGGAGTTGCCGAGGTTGGTGATGAACGAGGCGGTGACCAGCAGTTGGAAATTGCGCCCGGCCCAGGACGGTAGGCGGCTCCTGGGGTCCCGAGAACGCGGACCGGGCGGGCGGGCGTCGGAGGGGCCGCCGCTGCGGGCCGTGTCGTTCGAGGTCACCCGGGGGACTATGCCCGCAGTCCGTTTCCTCTCGCAAACGGATTCCGGCCGGTCCGGGAGCGGCGGGCACCCGCCGCCCGCCGCTCCCCGCTCGCTCCTCGCCGCTCCCCGCTCGCTCGCTCCCCGCTCGCTCCTCGCTACTTCTTCAGCGGCCGGATCGTGCTCTTGATCTTGTCGATCACCGAATCCGAGAGCTGGTCGGGCACCCCGCGGTCGGCGTAGAGCACCCACACCACGAGCTTCTTGGCGGCGTCCGTCTGTGTCGGGTCGCTCCAGGCGACGGTGTACGCGGCCCCGTCCGCCGAGCACTTGCTGCTCTTCGGGATGTTGGCGGCGGTGGCCGACGCCTGCCAGCCCGAGATGCCGTGCGCGTTGTGGAACGCCTTGCTGTTCTGCACCTTGGAGAAGGTGCCCTTGCCGTTGTCCTGATAGGCCCAGTACGCCCACGACACGGCCTGCACCTCGGCGGCGTTGCGCACGCTCTTCGCCCCGTTGGCGCCCTTGGTGCCCACGGCGGCGCGGTCGGCGCTGCTGTTGCCGTTCTTGCACCAGTCCTTCTTGTAGTACGCGGGCGCGCTCATCGCGACGGCCGGGTCGCCGTTCTTGTCCTCGAAGCCGATCGTCATGCCCTCGCTGTCGACCGACCAGTCCGGCGGTACGTCGAAGGCGACATTGCGCTCGCTGCGGATGACGACCTTCCAGCCCGGAATGACCGGCTTGACGTCGAGCGCCGCCGGGTCGCCGCGCGGCGAGTCGCCCGTGTCGGCGTTGCCGCCCGTGGCGGTGGAGGTGGGCGCGGTGGTGGACGGCGTGCCCGTGGGCGACTGCGGCGCCGACGCGGTCGGACTCCCGTCCTTCGCGTCCGTCTTCTTCTTGTCGTCACCGGTGAGGTAGACCGCGCCGACGACGACCGCGGCGATCACCGCGACAGCGGCGGTGATCGCGATGCCGACCGTCAGCCCCTTGCGGTCGCGCTGCGGCGGCTGGCCACCAGGGCCACCGGGACCGCCGGGACCGCCGGGCACGGGCGGCCCCCAGCTCTGCGGAGTCGGGTAGCCGCCGGGCGGCTGCTGCCCGTAGCCGGGCTGGCTGTACGGGGACGGGGTGCCGTAACCGGGCTGCCCGTACGGCTGGGTGGGCGCCGCGGACTGGTTCGGCGGCGCGGCCTGGCCAGGTCCCGAGGGCGGTTGGCCGTAGGGCGGGGCCGACGGATGCTCCGGCGGCTTCTGGAAGTTCGGCGGACCGGACTGGGCGGGCTGGTTCGGTTGCTGCTGGTAGCCCGGCTGAGCGTACGGCGAGGGCGTGTCGTAAGGCGTCGGCCGGCCGTACGGCCCCGGCGGATTCGGCGGGGGGGCGCCCTGCGGGTTCTGCTCTCCCCCGTTGTGCTGTTCTCCTGGCCACATGGCTGGAAACACTAGGGGAGTGGGCCCGACGGTTCCACGCCGGATACCGCTACTGACTGGTAACATCGCGCCATGTCCGAGACCTTGCCTTCCATTGGCGACATGATGGCGGCCACCGTGCCGATGGCCCGCACCCTCAACCTCGAGTACATCGAGACCACGGCGGAGCGCGCCGTCGTGCTGCTGCCCGACCAGCCCGACTTCCACAACCACGTCGGCGGTCCGCACGCGGGCGCGATGTTCACCCTCGCCGAGTCCGCGAGCGGCGCGATCGTGCTCGCCGCCTTCGGCGACCAGCTCGGCCGGGCCGTGCCGCTCGCCGTCCGCGCCGAGATCGCCTACAGCAAGCTGGCGATGGGCCCGGTGACGGCCACCGCCGAACTGGGGCGGCCCGCCGCCGACGTGGTCGCCGAGTTGGACGCGGGGGAGCGCCCCGAGTTCCCCGTCGAGATCTCCATCAGCAGGGAGGACGGCGCCGAGACCGCGCACATGACGGTGGTGTGGACGCTCCGGCCGAACCGCTGAACCGGGCACTTCACGCCGGTCGCGGAGCGCCGCCCCGGACGGCCCGCCGATCGGCTTGTTTGACTCGCTCTTGACCGGACTTTCGCGGCGATCGGTCCGTTAGGCTTCGGCGGTGTGCGCCGCGTGCGCGCAACCCACCGTTGTCCAGGGGAGGAACCCCGCTGTGCACGTCCAGGAGTGGCTCGACGGCATCCCGCCGATCCTCGTCTATCTGATGGTCGGTCTGGTCGTCGGCGTCGAGAGCCTGGGCATCCCGCTGCCCGGCGAGATCGTCCTGATGAGCGCCGCGCTGCTGTCCTCGCAAGGGCACGTCAACCCCTGGCTGGTCGGCACCGCCGCCATCATCGGCGCGGTCGGCGGCGACTCCATCGGCTACTCGATCGGGCACCGCGGCGGCCAACCGCTGCTCGACCGGCTCGGCCGCAGATTCCCCAAACACTTCTCACCCGGCCATGTGGCCACCGCGGAACGCTCGTTCCAGCGCTGGGGCATGTGGGCGGTCTTCTTCGGCCGCTTCGTGGCCCTGCTGCGGATCTTCGCCGGGCCGCTGGCCGGTGTCCTCAAGATGCCGTACTGGAAGTTCCTGATCGCGAACCTGCTCGGCGGCATCGTCTGGGCGGGCGGCACCACCGCGGTCATCTATTACGTGGGTGTGGTCGCCGAACCCTGGCTGAAGAGGTTCGGCTACTTCGGACTCGCCGCGGCCGTGCTCTTCGGCATCGCCTCGTTCCTCTTCGTGAGGCGGCGCGCCGCCAAGGCGCAGGCGGAGTTCGAGCAGCAGGAGGCACCGGCGGCGCCCGGTGTCGCGGTGGCGCAGGGCGAGTAGGCCATACGTCACTGCGCGGACGGCGGGCCCCGGACCTCCGGGCCCGCCGTCCGCGCGTCGGCCGTCGGTCAGGGACTCGCCGTCCGCGTGTCGGCCGTCGCGTCAGGGACTCGCGGTGCGCGTCCGCCGTCAGCCCAGCGACTCCCGGTGCGCGTCGGCCAGCGCCACGTAATGCTCGGCGTTCAGCCGTACTGTCGCCTTCTCCTCCTCGGTCAGCTCCCTGCGCACCTTCGCGGGCACGCCCGCCACCAGTGATCCCGGCGGCACCCGCATCCCCTGCGGGACCAGCGCCGCCGCCGCGATCAGCGAACCGGTGCCGATGTGCGCGCCGTTGAGCACCGTGGCGCCCATCCCGACCAGGACGTCGTCCTCGATCACACAGCCGTGCAGGACGGCGTTGTGCCCGACCGTGACGCCCTCGCCGATGACGGCGGGGAAGCCGGGGTCGGCGTGCACCGTGCAGTTGTCCTGGATGTTGGAGCCCGCGCCGACCGTGATCGACTCGCAGTCGCCGCGCAGCACCGCGTGGTACCAGACGCTCGCGCCCGCGCCCAGCGTGACGTCCCCGAGGACCACCGAGCCGGGAGCGGTGAACGCGGTCGGGTCGATCTCCGGTGCGCGGCCCAGAATGTCCGCGATCAGCGGTACGGGGACGCCGCCGCCCGCCGTGCTCCCGCCCTCCGCGCCTGCCGCGCCCGCGCTCCGCGTAACCGCCGGGTCCGTCATGCCCACCGCCCTCGTCGTCGGTCCTGTGGTCTCCACCCGGCACCGTATACGGTGGGCCCGTGCCGAAGAACGAGAACGTGTTCTCCTCCGCGACCGCCGCCGCCACGGCCTGGCGTCGCCGCGTCGGATCGCGGATGGTGCACCGCGGCTGGCGCTGGGTGCAGAACGCGGGCGCGGTCACCGCCGCGCGCCCGGGACCGCTGCGCTTCGGCCGGATCGGCGAGGGCACCCGGCTCGCCTTCCCGCAGGGCACCGTCTTCGGCGAGCCGTGGATCCACCTCGGCGACCACTGCGTCATCGGCGAGCAGGTCACCCTCACCGCCGGGATGATGCCGGGCCTCGACCTCGGGCCCGACCCCGTCCTGCGCCTCGGCAACGGCGTCGTCCTCGGCCGCGGCAGCCACGTCGTCGCCTCCGTACCGGTGGTTTTCGGCAACGACGTCTACTGCGGCCCGTACGTCTACGTCACCAGCGACAACCACTCGTACGACGACACGACCCAGCCCGTCGGCAAGCAGTGGCCGCGCACCGCGCCGGTCGAGATCGGCAGCGGGAGCTGGCTCGGCTCGGGGTGCGTGATCCTGCCCGGCGCGCGGCTCGGCCGCAATGTGGTCGTGGCGGCGGGCGCCGTGGTCCGCGGCGAGGTGCCCGACTTCGCGGTGGTCGCCGGAGCGCCGGCCCGGATCGTACGGCGCTGGGACCCGGACACCGGCTGGCAGCCGCCCCTGCGCACCCCGCCGCCGCTGCCGGTCCCCGAGGGCGTCACCCCCGAGCAACTGCTGGCGCTGGCCGATCTGGAGGACCGGCCCTGAGCGCCCGGCCCCGGCGCTCGCCCCGAATCTCCGCCGCCGTGCGGGCATTTGTTACGTTGCCCGTATGCGCGCACCGATCGGCAACTTCGACGAAGCCCACCCCGCCACCGAGCGCCGCGACCTGCTCCCGCCGCCGGTCGCCGCCGCCGTGACACCCGACATGCTCTACGTCGACACGGACCCGGAGAAGGCCGACACCGCCGTCTTCGTCGAGACCTACGGCGACGACCTGCTGACCGCCTCGGCGAACTGCGTGGTCGTCGCGGGCAAGCGCGGCCAGGACGTCACGCTCGCCGCGTGCCTGGTGCTCTCCACCACCCGCGTCGACGTCAACGGCGCGGTCCGCCGCCACCTGGGCTCGCGCAAGGCGTCGTTCGCGCCGATGGACACCGCCGTGGGCGAGACGGGCATGGAGTACGGCGGCATCACCCCCGTCGGTCTGCCCGCCGACTGGCCGCTGCTCGTCGACGCGGCCGTCGTGGAGGCGCCGCACCTGGTCATCGGCAGCGGCGCGCGCCGCGGCAAGCTCATCGTGTCGGGCAAGGCGCTGGCCGCGCTGCCCGGAGCGGTCGTCCTCGAAGGACTCGGCATCTGACGACGCGGGGCCACCGGGCCGCGGAGCCGCAGGTCACGAGCGGTCCTCCAGCCTGCGGTGCAGGGCCCTGCCGCCCGCCACCACGGCCGTACCGACCGCCACACCGGCCAGCACGGCGAAGATCTTCCACGCCCCGGACAGCACACCCATCAGCGCCACGAGCACGACCAGACCGAGGACGAAAGCCAGCACCGGCAGTGCGTAGTACCAGAGCTGCGCATACGTCCGCTCGTCGAGTCCGAACGGCGGCGGCGGAGCTTTGCGTCCCATACCCCCACCGTAAACCCACAGGTCAGGGCAGGCGCGGGATCTCGATCGCCGGGCAGCGGTCCATCACCATCTCCAGGCCGGCCGCCCGCGTGCGCTCGTACGCCGCCTCGTCGATCACGTCGAGCTGGAACCACACCGCCTTCGCGCCCACGGCCACCGCGTCGTCCGCGACCCCACCCGCGAGCGAGGAGTTCACGAACACGTCGACCACGTCGACCGGGAACGGGATGTCGGCCAGCGCGGCGTACCCCTGCTCGCCGTGCACGGTCTCGGCCTTCGGGTGCACCGGCACGACCCGCTTGCCGAACCGTTGGAGCACGCCCGCGACTCCGTAGGCGGCCCGTGAGGTGTTGTTCGACAGCCCCACCACCGCCCAGGTGTCCCCGGTACCGGTCAGGATCTTCCGCACCGTCTCCGCGTCGCCGTACACGCCGTCCTCCAGCCGCTCGCCGTCACATCGTCCACGTACTGCCGTCGTGCCTGGTCAAACACGCCTCCCGCGCCCGCCATTCCCGGTCGCGGCCCGTAGGCTGACCGGATGGTGGACCGGTATCTGACGGTGGCGCGGGCGGGGGTCTGCGAGAGCGAGATCAAGCGCTCGCGGTTCCTGTGCGCGCTCGCGCCCGTGGCGAGCGAGGAGGCGGCGCAGGACTTCATCGCCCGCGTCCGCAAGGAGCACGCCGGGGCCAGCCACAACTGCTTCGCGTACGTCATCGGCCCCGAGGGGCGGCTGCACCGGGCCAGTGACGACGGGGAGCCGGGCGGGACGGCGGGCACACCGATGCTCCAGGCGCTGCTGGGCCGCGAGGTCCGGGACACGGCGGCCGTCGTGACGCGGTACTACGGCGGTGTCCAGCTCGGGGCGGGCGGACTGGCCCGCGCGTACGGGGGCGCCGTCACCGCCGCGCTGGACGAGATCGGCACGGTCGAGCGGCGGCGGCTCGTCCTGGTCACGGTCACCGTGGACCACCAGCGGGCCGGGCGGCTGGAGAACGAGCTGCGCGCCGCCGGACACGCCATCCGCGGTGTCGCGTACGCCGCCGCCGTGACCATCGACCTGGGCGTACCGCAGGCGGATCTCCCCGGCTTCCGTTCCTGGCTGGCGGACGCCACATCGGGTGCCGCCGAGGTGACGGTGGGCGGAAGCGCGTATGTGACCGTGACGCCCTCGGGCATGTGCGACTTTACGGACACGCCCTAGCGCCCTCGGGCGCGCACCGCCAGGTCGGCGCGCAGGCGGGTGAGGCGGTCGATCTCGGCGTCCAGGAGGGCGAGCCGGCGGTCGACGACGTCGGCGAAGGAGCCGGGCCGGTCGGCGGAACCGTCGCAGGGGGCGGGCGGGTCGGCCGCCAGGAGGTGGAGGCGGTGGGCGCGGCTGCGCAGATCCTCGACGGTCAGGCCGAGGGCGAGCAGCTCACGGATCACGCGCAGCCGGGCGACCTCGGCGGGACCGTAGTCGCGCTGGCCGGAGCCGGTGCGGGCCGGTGGCGGCAGCAGGCCGCGCTGCTCGTAGAAGCGCAGTGCGCGCGGGGTGGTTCCGGCGGCTGCCGCCGCTTCGCCGATCCGCATCCGTCCCCCTGACCGTCCTCGTACGGCTAGCCCATCCCTACTCCAGCTCCACTATCGCAGCCCCGAAGTGCCGCCCGCCGATCAGATCCGGCAGCGCCTCGGGCGCGCGATCGATGCCGGTGACCGTCGTGTAAGGGAAGCGGATCTCGCCCGAGCGCAGCCAGCCGCCGAAGCGCGCGGTCCACTCCGCCTCGACCTCCGGGTGGTCGGTACCGCTGTAGCCGCGCAGGGACAGGCCCTTGACGACGAGCCGGTACGAGTCGATCTCGACGGGAGCGCTGCCGCCCGCCCGGTCCGCGGAGAGCTGCCCGGACAGCGCGCCGATCAGCGCGAAGCGCGCGCCCTGGTTGGCCGCGCCGAGAGCCGCGGCCAACTGCTCGCCGCCGACGGTGTCCAGCACCACGTCCACACCGCCGGGCGCCGCCTCGGCGAGCTGACGCGCGAACGGCCCGGAGCCGCGCAACACGACCGCGTCGTAGCCGAGTTCGGAGCGCAGCCGGTCGGCCTTCCACGGCGAGCCCGTACTGCCGATCACCCGGGCCGCGCCCAGCAGCCTGGCGACCTGCCCGGCCAGTGTGCCGACCGCCCCCGCCGCGCCCGTGACGAAGACGGTGTCGCCCGCCCGCACCTGGGCCAGCCGGGTAAGCGCGCCGTACGCGGAGGAACCCTGGGCGAGATGCGCCACCGGGTCGGGCAGCGTGTCGTCCAGCACGGCGCACTGGGCGGCGGGCACCAGCGCGTACTCGCGCCAGCCGAGCAGGTGCAGCACCGTGTCACCGGGACGCGGCCCGTCGCCGTCGGGCGCGGCGACCACCTCGCCGACGGCGGGCCCGAAGAGCGTGTCGCCGTGGCGCAGCGGCGGCAGCGGGACGCCGTCGCTCTCACCGCCGAGCAGGGTGCGCAGGCCGGGGAAGACGAGGAAGTGCCGGTTGCGGACGAGGACTTGGCCGGGGCCAGGCTCCGGGAGCGGCGTCTGCACGACGGCGAAGTCCCCGGGCGAGGGCAGCCCTCGGGGGACGGCGACGATCCGCACTTCGCGGCTGGTGCGGGGCAGGGCAGAGGGGCTTGCCTGAGGGGTTACCGGTGGCGTTGCGGACATGGACGGGTCTCCTGAGGACGCGCGGATTCGGGGCGGCGGTGTGGTGCGGTGCCGTCGGCCGGGGCGCGGTGACGCTAATCCCTGACCCGCGCGTCAGGGTCAAGCGGTGTGCCCTTTTAGGGGAGTTGCTGGCGAATTGCAGGGTCTTAAGCTAGTCTCCTGGCTTTCCGGCGACCTGATCACCGATCTCCACCGCCTGCCGGGCGGCGACCTTCTACACTCCATGACCACCGCCGGTGAGCCACGGCGCACGGGCCGCGAGCCCGGATGAGAAGATCGCAGCGGTACGGATCGGGCGCCGGAAGCGGCGCGGCACAGGTGCCCGCGGAAGCCAGTCGAAGTCGTCTGACGCCCGCGGGAATCGAGGAACGGCGAGGGTGAGCGTGCGGGTCGGAGCGGTCGCGTGAGATTTCTGCACACCTCGGACTGGCACCTGGGACGCTCCTTCCACCGCGTCAGCCTGCTCGACGCCCAGCGCGCCTTCCTCGACCACCTCGTGGACACCGTCCGCGCCGAACGCGTGGACGCCGTCCTCGTCGCCGGGGACGTCTACGACCGCGCGGTCCCGCCGCTGTCCGCCGTCGAACTCTTCGACGACGTACTGCACCGGCTCGCCGACCTGGACGTGCCCACCGTCATGATCTCCGGCAACCACGACTCGGCCCGGCGGCTCGGCGTCGGCGCCCGCGTCATGGGCCGCTCCGGCATCCACCTGCGCACCGACCCGGCGAGCTGCCACCGGCCCGTCGTGCTCACCGACGAACACGGCGACGTCGCCGTCTACGGGCTGCCGTACCTCGAACCGGCCCTGGCGCGCGAGGAGTTCGCCGCCGACCGGGCCGACCACACGGCGGTGCTCGGCGCCGCCATGGACCGGATCCGCGCCGACCTCGCCGAGCGCCCCACGGGCACGCGAAGCGTCGTGCTCGCGCACGCCTTCGTCACCGGCGCCGCGCCCTGCGCCAGCGAGCGCGACATCACCGCGGGCGGCGTCGAGGCCGTACCCGCCGAGGTCTTCGACGGCGTCGACTACGTGGCACTCGGCCACCTGCACGGCTGTCAGACCCTCACCGAGCGCGACGCGACGGGCGAGCCCCTGGCCGAAGGCCAGGGGAGGATCCGCTACTCCGGCTCGCCGCTCGCGTACTCCTTCTCCGAGGAGCACCACCGCAAGAGCATGTGGCTGGTCGGCCTCGGCCCCGAAGGCGCCATCGACGCCGAACGGGTCGACACGCCCGTGCCGCGCGCGCTCGCCCGGATCCGCGGACGTCTCGACGACCTGATCGCCGACCCGGCGCTCGACCGGCACGAGGACGCCTGGGTGGAGGCCACCCTCACCGACCCCTTCCGCCCGCACGAGCCGATGGCCGCGCTCGCGAAACGCTTCCCGCACGTCCTCAGCCTCGCCTTCGAGCCCGAGACCGGTGACGACGACCCGCTCGCCTCGTACGCCAGGCGGCTGCGCGGGCGCAGCGACCAGCAGATCGCCGAGGACTTCGTCGCCCACGTCCGCGGCTCCGCGCCCGCCGCGCACGAGAGCGCCACGCTGAGCGCGGCCTTCGACGCGGTACGGGCGGACACCGTACGGACGGAACGCGCCTGATGCGACTGCACCGCCTCGAACTCACCGCCTTCGGCCCCTTCGCGGCCACCCAGCGCGTCGACTTCGACGAACTCTCCGCCGCCGGGCTCTTCCTCCTGCACGGCCCCACCGGCTCCGGCAAGACCTCCGTCCTGGACGGCGTCTGTTACGCCCTCTACGGCCAGGTGCCCGGCGCCCGGCCGGTGACGCGGCTGCGCAGCGACCACGCGGCGGCGGGCACCGCCACCGAGGTCGTCCTCGAACTGACCGTCGGGACACGGCGGTTGGAGATCACCCGGCGGCCCGAGCAGCCGCGGGCGAAGAAGCGCGGCACCGGCACCACCATGGACAAGGCCGTCACGCTGCTGCGCGAGCACAAGGACGGCGGATGGCAGGCGCTGTCCAAGTCGCACCAGGAGATCGGCGAGGAGATCAAGCAGCTCGTCGGCATGAGCTGCGAGCAGTTCTGCCAGGTCGTGCTGCTGCCGCAGGGCGAATTCGCCACCTTCCTGCGCGCGAGCGCCACCGAAAGGACCGCACTGCTCGGACGGCTCTTCGACACGCGCCGGTTCAAGGCCGTCGAGCACTGGCTGCGCGACCGCAAGCAGGACGCGGCCGGGCGGCTCGCCGCCGGTGACAAGGGGCTGGTCCACCTCGCCGAGCGGATGCGCCAGGCCGCGGGCGGCCTGGCGGCCGGGGCCGTTGCTGACGGAGCGCCGGACGAAGGCCCCTCGCCCGAAGGGCTGTTGGAGTGGGCCGCGGTCCTGCGCTGCGACGCCCGCGAGACCGCCACGATCGCCGCGCAGGCCCTGCGGCACGCCGAGGCCGCCCACCGCGCCGCCGCCACCGGCTTCGAGGCCGCCCGCGACCTCTCCGCCCTCCAGTCCCGGCACGCCGAGGCCCGCCGCCGCGCCGCCGCCCTCGACGGTGAGCGCGCCCACCGCGCCGCCGCCCGCGACCGCCTGGCCCGCGCCCACCGCGCCGCGACCGTCGAACCCGCCCTCGCCCTGCGCGACAAGGCCGCCCTCCAACACCGCGAAGCCGTCGCCCTCGAAGGCCGCGTCCTCACGGACCTGACGACCGCGGGCGAACAGCCCCCGACGCCCGCCGTACCGCACCACCGATCCCCGGTGGAGACGCCCGCCCGGCAGGCGGCCGGTCCACTGGCGGCCGACGCGCCGGGCCCCCGACCGGCTTCCGCCCCGGCCGAGCCCGGCCGGTCCTCGGACGGCCAAGACACCGGGCCCGGTGGCCAGTTGCCGCTCGGCGGGCCCGGCGAGCAGCGGTCGGCCGGTGGGCCTGCCGATCGGGCGTCTATCGGGTACGGCGAAGAGCGGACCGTCAGCCCGACCGAGGTCAGGTCCGTGGACCGTCAGGACGTCAGGCTCGGCGAGCAACGGAAGGCCGGCCGGGCCGAGAGGGCACCCGAATCCGGCTCCGTGTCGCCCAACAGCCCGGCGGAGCACGGGTCTTGGCGCGCCGAGGCGCTGGCGGGACGCGCGGGAGAGCTGCGGGAGGAGCTGGGCGGCCTCGCCCGGGCCGGAGAGGCCGAGCAGCGCGTGCGGGAGATCGCCGAGCGGCGCGCGGCGCTCGACCGGGAGGAGCGCGCGGACGAGGGAGCCGTACGCGAGGCCGACGGATGGCTGGAGGAGTGGCCGACGCTGCGCACCGCCTTGCAGACCAGGGCGGACGGCGCGGCCGAGGCCGCGACCAGGGCTGCGGGCCTGGCGGCTGAGCTGGAGACCGCGCGCCGCCGCAGGGACGCGGCGGACCAACGCGACCGGCTGGCGCAGGAGTTGACGCGGGCTCAGGACCGGGCGCGGGACGCGCGGGACACGGCGGCACGGGCCAGGGAGACGTGGCAGGACCTGCGGGAGGCCAGGATCGACGGCATCGCCGCCGAATTGGCCGAGCAGTTGGCGGACGGCGAGCCCTGCCGGGTGTGCGGCTCGCCGGAACACCCCGGCCCCGCGCGGCCCGCCGCGCAGCAGGTCACCCGCGCCGACGAGGACGCGGCCGGCGCGGCCTACGAACGCGCCGCGGCCGGGCACGAGTCGGCGCGTACCGAAGCCGACCGGATCGGGGCCGCGTGGGAGGCCGCCGCCGCCACGGCGGGGGACGAGCCGCTGGCCCGGCTGACCGCCGCCTGCGCCGTACTGGAGGCCGAACACTCCACCACCGCACGCGCGGCGGCCGACGTGTCCGAGGCGCGCCGGGCGCTGGAGCGCGCGGAACAGGAGCGCGACCGCCGCACGGCGCAGCGGCACGAAGCACAGAGCAGGACCGACGTACGCACCTCGCGGCGGGAGGAACTGGACACGCAGCAGCGCCGGTTGAGCGCCGAGTTGGCCCAGGCGCGGGCCGGGTACGCGAGCGTCGCGGACCGGCGGGCCCGGCTGTCGGCGCGGATCGCGCTGCTCGACCGGGCGGCGCACGCCGTACGCGACCGGAGCGACAGCCGGCAGCGGCTCGCGGAGGCCGACACGGCGCTCGCGGAGGCCGCGACCCGCGCCGGTTTCGCGGCGCCCGCCGACGCCGAGGCCGCGCTGCTCGACCCGGAACGGCTGTGGCGCGCCGAGCGCGAGGCCGAAGCGTGGGCCAAGGAGGAGGCCGCCGTCGAAGCGGACCTCGCCGCGCCCGAACCCGCCGCGGCGGCCCAACTGCCGCCCGCGGACCCGGCAGCCGCGCAGGCCGCACTCGCCGCCGCGACCGACCGGCTGCGCGCCGCATCGGCCGCCGAGTCCGCCGCCGCGACCCGCCGCGCCGAACTCGACCGGCTGTCCGCGCAGGCCGCCACCCGTACCAGGGAACTCGCCCCGGCCCGCGCGGAGTTCGACGCCATCGCCCGGCTCTCCGACCTCGCCTCCGCCACCACCGCGGAGAACCGCTACCGGATGGAGCTGGAGACGTACGTGCTGGCGGCGCGGCTGGAACAGGTCGCCGCCGCGGCGGCCGTACGCCTCCAGCGCATGTCCTCGGGCCGCTACACCCTCGTGCACACCGACGCGCGCGGCGGCGGCCGGGCCAAGTCGGGGCTCGGCCTGATGGTGGTCGACGCCTGGACCGGCACCGAACGCGACACCGCGACGCTCTCCGGCGGCGAGACCTTCTTCGCGTCACTGGCCCTCGCGCTCGGCCTCGCCGATGTCGTGACCGACGAGGCGGGCGGCGCCCGCCTCGACACCCTCTTCATCGACGAGGGCTTCGGCAGCCTCGACGACCAGACCCTCGACGAAGTGCTCGACGTCCTCGACGGCCTGCGGGAACGCGACCGCGCGGTGGGCATCGTCAGCCACGTCGCCGACCTGCGGCACCGCATTCCGGCCCAACTGCGGGTCGTCAAGGGCAGGGACGGATCGAGCGTGCGGATGCGGACCGGGGCACCGGCCGCCGCCGGAAGCGGGCCGGTCAGAGCGTGAGGGGGCGCCGCTCCAGCGGTGAGGAGTAGACGATGCTGGTCGTGACCGCGCCGAGCCCGGCGATCCGCCCGGTGGTCTCCTCCAGATGCCGCATGGACCGCGCCGCGACCTTCATCACGAAGCAGTCGTCCCCCGTCACGTGATGCGCCTCGAGCACCTCGGGGGTGGTCGCCAGCATGTCGTGGAACGGCCGGTAATTGCCGGTCGGATAGCGCAGCCGGACCATCGCGAGGATCGGCAGCCCGATCCGGTCGTGGTCGATCACCGCCGAATATCCGGTGATCACCCCGGCCTCCTCCAGGCGCCGGACCCGCTCCGTGACGGCGCTCGGCGACATCGAGACGGTACGGGCCAGCTCGGCGTAACTGGCCCGGCCGTCGCGTTGCAGGGCCTCCAGCAGCCGCCAGTCGGTCGGGTCGAGGGAATAAGCGGTCATGCACGAGGGATAGCAGGGGAAAGCCCGGCCGATCAAGGCATTTGCGGGGGAAGCGCACTTCCGGCAAGCCGGGCGCGACCGTAGATTCTGCGCCATGACACTGCGGACATCCCAGCTCAGCGCCACCCCTGCCACCGCCGTCGGCCCGGTCCTGCGGGTGCCACCGGCAGCCCCCGCCGACGCCGCCGCGTACTTCGCGGCCTCCCTGGCCTTCCACACCGACGTCTCCGATGTCGCCGCGTCACTGGAGGCGGCCCGCGCCACGGGCGGCGGCCCCGGCTTCGTCGTGCTCGACTCCCGCTCCACCGAGTCCTGGGACCAGGGCCACATCCCCGGCGCCGTCCACCTGCCGACCGCGCGCGTCCCCGAACTCGCCGCCGAATTCCTCGACCGCGACGTCCCGGTCGTCGTCCACTGCTGGGGCCCCGCCTGCAACGGCGCCACCCGCGCCGCCCTCGCCCTGGCCGACCTCGGCTACCGGGTCAAGGAAATGCTCGGCGGCATGGAGTACTGGATCCGCGAGGGCTACGCGTACGAGACGGCCGACGGCCCCGCCCGGCGCGCGGCCGACCCCCTGACCGCGCCGGTCGGCGCCGACGACTGCGGCTGCTGACCCCGACGTCCGCCTGTTCGGCCGTTCAGTCCGGCAGCGACGTCAGCTCGTACGCCCACAGCTCGCCGCGGTCCGCGACCCGCACGAAGCCGACGCGCTCCAGAACGGCCTGCGACGGGCGGTTCGCCGGTTCCGTGGTGGCGAGCACCACCAGCACACCCGGCTGCGCGAGCGCCCACTGGCACAGCACCCGCGCCGCGTCCGTGGCCCAGCCCGCGCCCCGCCCCGACTCCGACAGGTCGTACCCGATCTCCACCGCGCCGCCGTCCGGCGGCCCGTGGAACCCGGCGCCGCCCAGCGCCACCAGGTCGTCACTGCGCTGTATCGCGAAGACGCCCCAGCCCGGCCGGTAGACGCCCGCCGCGGCGGCGGCCACCGTCATCGAGGCCGCGCCCACCGTGCCGTCCCCCGGCACGCCGTCGACCCACACCAACCCGGCGGGCTTGCCGTCCGCCAACAGCGCCGCGTCCTCCGGAAGCTGCTCACGCAGGGTCAACCGGCCCTGCGTCAGCACCAGCCGTCCACCGTCATGGGAAGCGTGCAACGTCATCGAGCCGTACCGCCTTCTGCGAGCTGTCGTCCCGGCGTCGAACCGGAAGGCAGCAGCGTAACCGCCCCGCGCGGCGACCCCGTGCCGAGGGCCGCGCCCGGCTTTTCCGCGGGCGGGGGGAACCGCGCGACCGGCCCCCACGGGGCCGCGGGCACAGGGTCGCCCCGGTGGGGCAGACGCTGTTTCGCGACCACCGGACCGGTGGGGGCCGAGCGCGTGGTTCCTCCCCCGGCGCGCCTTCGGGGCACAGGTCTCCCCGGGCGGCGAGGCGGGGCTCGCGTCACCGGGAAATGCCCCGACCGGAGGTCAGAGCGCCGAGATCTCCGCCACCAGGTCGTCGAGTCCCAGCGACCCGAGCGACAGGGCCGCCATGTGCCACGCCTTGGCGTCGAAGGCGTCGCCGTGCGCCGCGCGAGCGGTCTCGCGGCCGGTGAGCCAGGCACGCTCGCCGAGCTTGTAGCCGATGGCCTGGCCGGGCATGCCGAGGTAGCGGATGAGCTCGCTGTCGACGAAGTCGGCGGGCCGGCCGCTGTGGAGGCCGAAGAACTCGCGGGCCAGCTCGGGCGTCCAGCGCTCGCCCGGGTGGAAGGGCGAGTCGGCGGGGATGTCCAGTTCGAGGTGCATGCCGATGTCGACGATGACGCGGTTGGCCCGCATCATCTGGGCGTCCAGGTACCCCAGGCGCCGCTCGGGGTCGGTGAGGAAGCCCAGCTCGTCCATGAGGCGCTCGGCGTACAGCGCCCAGCCCTCCGCGTTGGCGCTGACCATGCCGACGGTGGCCTGGTAGCGGGACAGGCTCTCGGCGACGTGCACCCACTGCGCGATCTGGAGGTGATGGCCCGGCACACCCTCGTGGTACCAGGTGGAGACCAGGTCGAAGATCGGGAAACGGGTCTTGCCCATCGTCGGCAGCCACGTACGGCCGGGACGGCTGAAGTCCTCCGAAGGACCGGTGTAGTACGGGGCCGCCGCGCCGCCGGGGGGCGCGATCCGGGACTCGACGCGCTTGACCCGGTCGGCCAGCTCGAAGTGCGTACCGTCCAGCGCCTGGATCGCCTCGTCCATCAGGCCCTGGAGCCAGTCGCGTACCTCGTCCACGCCCTCGATGGCGGTGCCGTGCTGGTCCAGGTGGGCCAGCACCTCCCAGGGGGACTTGTCGGGCAGGATCTTCGCGGCCTCGGCGACCATCTCGGCGTGGATGCGGTGGTATTCGGACCAGCCGTACGCGTACGCCTCGTCCAGGTCGAGGTCCGTGCCGTTCCACAGCCGGCACCAGCGGGCGTAGCGCTCGCGGCCCACGGTGTCGGACGTGCCCTCGGCGGCGGGGGCGTACGTGTCGCGCAGCCAGTCGCGCAGGGCCGCGTAGGCGGCGGTGGTCTCGGCGGCGGCGGCGTCCAGCTCGGCGCGCAGCTCCTGCGGCCCCTCGGCGACGAGCGCGGTGAACCAGCTCTCCCCGCCGTCGTCGCCGATCCACTCACCGATCTGGCCGATGACCGTCGACACCTGGCGCGGGCCCGCGTACAGCTTGCGGGACATGCCCTCGGCGAGCGCGGCGCGGTAACTGTCGAGGGCGGCCGGGACGGCGCGCAGCCGGGCGGCGAGATCGGCGTAGTCCGCCGCGGAGTCGGTCGGCATGAGGGTGAACGCGTCCCGGACGCTGTGCGCGGGGGAGCTGAGGTTGCTCACCGCGCGCAGGTGCTCGTCGGCCGCGTGCACGGCGAGTTCCGCGCTCAGCCGCTCGCGCAGCAGCCGCGCGCACCGCCGCTCGGCGTCGCTCTCGCCACCGGGCCGCGCCTCCGCCTCGGTCAACCGGTCCAGCGTGGCACGGGCCAGCGCGGCCAGCGCGTCGGCGCCGGCCGGTGAGAAGTCCGGCAGGCGGCGGGCGCTGCCGGGGGCGCCGAGGTAGGTGCCGAGGACCGGGTCGAGAGCGAGGAGATCGTCGACGTAGGTGTCGGCGACCTGGCGGGGCAGAGGGCTGCTGGTGATATTGGACATGGCGCCATCCTGGTACGAGACCGGCCCTCGCGTCACCACCATTGTGTGCGTGGTGCCTTACGCCTGGCGCGTACGCCGCAGCTGGGGGCGTGTTCCCCGGCCCTCGCGCCCCGCGGAACAGCCCCGCCGGGCCCGTACGGATCGGACCGTCCGGGTCACGGCGTGGGCGGCAGCAGCGGACCGCACGCCCACTGCTGGAAGATCAGCCGCGTCTCGACCCGCGCGACCTCCCGCCGTGAGGTGAACTCGTCGATCACCAGCCGCTGGAGATCGGTGGCACCGGTCACCGCGACATGCACCAGATAGTCGTCGGGCCCGGTGAGGTGGAACAGGGCGCGGGACTCCGGCAGCGCGCGGACGCGGTCCACGAACGGTGTGATCAACTCCCTGCGGTGCGGCCGTACCTGCACCAGAAGAAGCGCCTCCAGACCGCGGCCCAGCTTCGCCGGGTCCAGCCGCAGCTCGTGCCCGAGGATCACGCCGCCGCGCCGCAGCCGGGCCACCCGGTCGAGGCAGGTCGACGGCGCCACACCGACGGCCGCCGCGAGGTCGCGGTACGTGGTCCGGGCATCGTTCTGCAGCAGCCGGAGAATCTCCAGATCCACCGGATCCAGCGCGACGGAATCAGACATCGGGCGAACGTAGCACGGGCGTTCTCCCACGACGCCCGGCGAGCGTTCAGCCTGGAGCACATGGAGACGACAGCAGCAACGACACCGTCCCGGCCCCGCCTGACCCTGGCCACCGAGGCCGTGCACGCCGGGCGCGAAGACCTCGCGGCCCTCGGCGTGCACGCCGTGCCGCTCGACCTGTCCACCACCTACCCGTCGTACGACAGCCGCGCCGAGGCCCGGCGGATCGACGCCTTCGCCGCCACCGGTGAACAGCTCGAAGGCCCGCCCGTCTACGCCCGGCTGGACAATCCCACCACCGCCCGCTTCGAGACCGCGCTGGCCCGGCTGGAGGGCACCGAGGCCGCGGTGGCCTTCGCCAGCGGGATGGCCGCGCTGACCGCCTGCCTGCTGGCGCGCGCCGCCGACGGGCTGCGCCATGTCGTCGCCGTCCGGCCGCTGTACGGATGCAGCGACCACCTGCTGACCGGCGGACTGCTCGGCACCGAGGTGACCTGGACCGACCCGGCGGGCATCGCGGACGCGATGCGGCCCGACACCGGTCTCGTCATCGTCGAGACGCCCGCCAACCCGACGCTCGCGGAGGTCGATCTGCGGGCCGTCGCCCACTCCTGCGGCACCGTGCCGCTGCTGGTCGACAACACCTTCGCCACGCCCGTACTCCAGCGGCCCGCCGAATCCGGCGCCCGGATCGTGCTGCACAGCGCGACCAAGTACCTGGGCGGCCACGGCGACGTGCTCGGCGGCGCCGTGGCCTGCGACGAGGATTTCGCGCGGCGCCTGCGCAAGGTGCGGTTCGCCACCGGAGGCGTCCTGCACCCGCTCGCCGGCTACCTCCTGCTGCGCGGGCTCTCCACCCTTCCGGTACGCATGCGGGCGGCCTCCGCGACCGCCGCGGAACTGGCCCGGCGCCTCACCGCCGATCCCCGCGTGGGCGCCGTCCACTACCCGCGGATCGGCGGGGCCATGATCGCCTTCGAAGTCCTCGGCGACCCCCACGCCGTCATCGGCGCCGTCCGCCTCATCACCCCGGCCGTCAGCCTCGGCAGCGTCGACACCCTCATCCAGCACCCCGCCTCCATCAGCCACCGCATCGTCCCCGAGGCCGATCGCTCCCGCTCCGGCGTCAGCGAACGGCTCCTCCGCCTTTCGGTCGGCCTCGAAGACGTCGACGACCTCTGGTCCGACCTGACGCTCGCGCTCGCGTCCTCCACCACCTCGGCCGCACCCGGAGTACGTCGCATCGACGTCTGACCGCGTTCTCCGCTGACGCAGGAGGGTAGGCCGTGTTTTTAGGCGCGGGGAACCTGCGCGCTCAGCTCGCGCGGTGGTGCGGCTGAGAACCGGCCCCAGTGGGGCAGTTGCTGTCGTTCTCGGGCTGACAGCCCGGTGGGGGCGGGCCGCGCAGTTCCCCGCGCCCCTGGAAATCAGGCCCTGCGCGACGGCAGTGCACCCTTCCCGCGCCCCTGAAGGGCAGGCCGTGCGCGACGGCAGCGCGCCCTCCCCGCGCCCCTTGGGGGCGTGACCCGAAGCGTCAGGTGCGGTCCTGGGTGGTGCGGGGGAGGGGGGAAGGGGCGTCGGCAGACGCCAGGGTGGCGGTGATGACGAGGGTGCCGTCCTCGACCTGGTAGTCGAGCGGCAGCGCAAGCTCGCGCATGGCGGCGACCATGCCGGTGTTGGTCGACTGCGTGACAGCGTAAACGCTGTCACGCCCGGCCTCGGCGGCCATGGCGACCAGTTTGCGCAGCATGGCCGCACCGATGCCGCGCCGCTGCCAGCCGTCCTCGACGAGGAGGGCGACCTCGTTCTCGTCGCCGTCCCAGAGAAGGTGGCCGAGGGCGACCAGGTGGCCGGAGGCGGTCTCGACGGCGAGGGACTGGCCGAAGCGGGGGCTGAGCAGGTGGGCGAGGTAGCGGTCGGCGTCGCCCACGGGGCCGTGGTAGCGCAGGGCGAGAGTGCCGGGGGAGCAGCGCTCGTGCATGGCCAGGGCGGCTTCGCGGTCCTCGGGCCCGGCGCGGCGGATCGTGATCTCGTTGCCCTCGGGGAGCGTCAGGACGTCCCTGGCGTCGGGCGTCCTGGCCCCGAGGCGCGCGCCGAGCCGCGCGTCGAGTTCCAGCAGGGCCCGCGCCCTGGCGAACTCGGTGGGCGTGAAGGGGAGATGGTCGCGCTGGACGGTGATCGTGCCGCCCGACGGGTCGCGCAGCCGCATCACGGTTCCGTCGAGCGCGTCCTCGGCGTGAGCGGTGGCGTCGGCGGGCGCGGGCGTCGAGCGGATGGTGCAGCGGCCGAACAACTGCCGCAGCGCGAGCGGCAGTTCCGCCGCGTCGAGCGCCGTACGGGTGGCCAGGGTGAGCATGCGGGTCGGGGTGTCCACCAGGTCGTGGGCGTCCGCCCGCTCCGTCCATGTGTCGGTGCCGCCCGCGGCGGTGACGGTCCGGGCGAGCGCCGTGGCGGGCAGCGCCGCAGGGGCCCGCAGCAGGAACTCGTCCACCGTGCCGTCGGCCAGCGGGTGCGTCTGAAGGGTGACGATGTCGACGCGGCTGCCCGCGAGCGCCGTGCACACCGCGCCCAGGCTGCCGGGGGCGTCGCGCACGGTCGTCCGCAGCCGCCACAGCGTCGTCTCGCCGTCGGTACGGCCGCCCGCGCGCTCGGCGCCTGCCTCGTCGGCGGATGCGTCGGCGCGTCCGTCCTCGCCCGTCCGCGGCGCGGCGGCCGGTGGCGCGTGGCCGCGCCCGCGTGCCCACCAGGTGTGGAAGCCCGCCACCGCGAGCAGCGCCGCCGCCGACATGACCAGCAGCACCCGGCCGTCGGGTCCGTGCCCCACCGTCTCGGCGATCAGGTCGGCGGTGGCCATCGCCGTGAACAGCGCGGCCACTTCGACGAATTCGCGGCGCCAGTGATGCTGACGGGATCCGGGATGGGCAGGAGTCGACTGAGACATACGTCTACCATGCCTAAGATGTGTTGCGTGATCACGAACGTTCCGTGACCGGCCGGTAAAGGACGGATCTTTTCGGTTAACTTACGTTTTCAACGTTTTTGCCGAATGCGCCCCTCTCGCGCCGGAGTGCGGCATCCATGGCCCCATGGTCAACGAGCCCCCGCGCCGCCTACGATGGCCCGACTTCACCCCGCCGCGGACCACCCGAGCCGCCCTACCCGCGCCGAAGCAGCTACCCCCACCGGCGCAGCGACGATGACTGCAGAACAGACACCGCACACCTTCCAGGTCGATCTGCGTGGCCTGGTGGATCTCCTCTCCCACCACCTCTACTCCAGCCCGAAGGTCTACCTGCGGGAACTTCTGCAGAACGGCGTCGACGCGATCACCGCCCGCCGCGCGCAGGACCAGGACGCGCCCGCCCGCGTCCTGCTGCACACCGAACCCGGCGCGCTGCGCGTCGAGGACACCGGGATCGGCCTCACCGAGGCCGACGTGCACAATCTGCTGGCCACCATCGGACGCAGCTCCAAGCGCGACGCGCTGGAGAACGGCATCGCCTCCGCCCGCACCGAATTCCTCGGCCAGTTCGGCATCGGCCTGCTGGCCTGCTTCGTCGTCGCCGACACCATCCGCGTGGTCAGCCGCTCCGCCCGCACCCCGGACGCGCCGCCGGTCGAATGGTCCGCGCGCGACGACGGCTCGTACACCGTACGCACGCTGCCGGACGACGCCAGGACCGAACCCGGCACCACCGTGCACCTCACCGCGCGGCCCGGCGCCGCCGACTGGTTCACGCCCGAGCGGGTCACCGCCGTCACCCGCGACTTCGGCTCGCTGCTGCCGTACGACATCCGGGTGGACGACACGCCCGTCACCGACCGGCCGCCGGTCTGGGAGCGCCGCCACGCCAGTGCCGGGGCCCGCCGGGTGGAGTTGGCCAGGCACTGCCAGGAGCAGTTCGGCTTCCTGCCGCTGGACGCCATCGACCTCGACGTGCCGGTCGCCGGAGTGCGCGGCATCGCGTACGTCCTGCCCTCCGCCGTCAGCCCGGCCCAGCGCGCGGGCCACCGCGTGCACCTCAAGGGCATGCTGCTCACCGACCGCGCCGACGAACTCCTTCCGGACTGGGCCTTCTTCGTCCGCTGCGTCATCGACACCGACAGCCTGCGGCCGACCGCGTCCCGCGAACACCTCTACGCCGACGAGACGCTCGCCGCCGTCCGCGACGCGCTGGGCGAGCGGATCAAGGAGTGGCTGACGACGCTGGCCGCGGGCGAGCCGGAACGCCTCGGACACTTCCTGTCCGTGCACCACCTCGGCGTGAAGACGCTCGCCCGGCACGACCCCGACCTGCTGCGGGTGATGCTGCCCTGGCTGCCGTTCGAGACCACCGACGGGCAGCAGTCGCTCGACGAATTCGCCCGCCGCCACCCGACCGTGCACTTCACCCGTACCGTCGAGGAATTCCGCCAGGTCGCCGCCATCGCCGCCGCCCAGGGCATGGGCGTGGTCAACGGCGGTTACACGTACGACGCCGACCTGGTCGGGATGCTCCCGCGGGTACGGCCGGGCACCCCGGTCGCGGAACTGGACGCCGACACCGTCACCGCCCACCTCGACACGGTCGACCCGGCCGAGGAACTGGCCCTGTCCGGCTTCCTCGCCGTCGCCCGCGCCGCACTCGACCCGCTGGGGTGTGACGTCGTCCTGCGCACGTTCCACCCGCTGACCGTCCCCGCGCTGCACCTCGACGACCGGTCGGCCCGGCACGAGCGCGCCCGCGAGGAGGAAGAGGAACAGGCCGACGACCTGTGGGCGGGCATCCTCGGATCGCTGCGCGGCACCGCGCCCAGGGCCCGGCTGGTCCTGAACCACCTCAACCCGCTGGTGCGCAGGATCGGCGCGCTCGGCGCCCGCGACCTGGTGGCCAGCTCCGTCGAAGCGCTGTACGGTCAGGCGCTGTTGATGGCGCAGCGGCCGTTGCGGCCCGCCGACACCGCGCTGCTCAACCGGGCCTTCCTCGACCTGCTCCAGTGGGCCACCGACCACCCGGCCGGGCAGGAGGAGGGCCGATGAGGACGACGTGTCCGACCGGGCCACGGCGCGGCGTCCCGGGGGGCCCACGATGACCGGCGAGCCCACGACCGCGGCGGATCTGCGCCGGGCCATCCAGGAGAACGCGGCGGAGCCGGAGGGCGCGGCCCGCAACGCCCGCGCCGAGCGCATCGCCGAGGAGGCCGACCGCACCGGTGACCGGCCGCTGATCATCGAGGCGCTGTTCAATCTGCTCACCGCGTACAACTACAGCTCCGAGTCCGACAAGAGATTCGTGCCCTTCGCGAAGGCGCTGCGGATGTGGGACGAACAGCCGGGCGACTTCGACGAGTTCAGCGCCAAGAGCCTGCACTGGTACTTCAAGTGGGTCTCCAGCGGCATGCTCGATCAGCCGCACATCCCGCTGGCCGCCATCGAGAAGTGGCAGGCCGAGATGGAACACCGCTACCGGCTCGCCGGATACTCCGAACGCGCCGTACGGCAGGGCCAGTTCAGGATCGCCCGGCACATCGGCGACCTGCCGCGCGCCGAGGCCGCCTTCGCCGCGTGGCTGGCCGCCGACCGCGACGTGATGAGCGACTGCCACGCCTGCGAACTGCACGCCCAGGGCGGCTGGCGGGTGCGCCTCGGCGACGACCGGCGGGCGCTGGAGAGCTGGCAGCCGGTACTGGCGGGCGAGTTGACGTGTGCGCACGAGCCGCACGGGGTGCTGGCCTCCTCGCTGCTGCCGCTGCTCAGGACCGGCAGCGCCGACCTGGCCCGCGCCAACCACCTGCGCGGCTACCGGATGGTCCGGTCGATGGAGAGCATGCGGTCCGCCGTCGCCCAGCACATCGAATTCTGCGCGCTCACCGGCAACGAGGCGCGCGGCCTGGAGATCCTGGCCGCACACCCCGCGCACTTCACCGCCGCGGGCGACCCCGACAGCCTCATGGACCACCACGCCGTCACCGCGCTGCTCACCGCACGGCTCACCGCGTTCGGCCACGCCGACCGACCGGTGCCGGGACCGGCGGGACGCGACTGGACCGCCGCCGACCTGCACACCCATGCCCGCACCCGCGCCCTGGAGTTGGCGCACAGCTTCGACGCCCGCAACGGCACACGGGCCGTCTCCGAGGCCGTACGGGAGCGGATGGCGCGCCAACCCCTGCTGGAGCGGCTGCCGTTGGGAATTCGGGCGGCGCGGCTCGGCGAGGCGGCTGCCACGGAGGCGGGACCGGCCCTTCCCCCGCCGCGGGCCGACTCCGCACCGGCAGAACCCGCCGCCGACGACCTGCCGGACATGGTCGCCGAGGCGCGGCGGCTCAGCGGCGGCGGCGACCCGCGGGCCCACCAGGCGTGGGCGGACGTGGCCGCCGCCGTGGAACGGACCGGCGCCGAAGTGGACGCCGCGGCGCGCGCGGAGATCACCGACAACGCCGCGATGGCCGCGATCGGCGAACCCGTACGGTCCCGCGAGCTGTTCCTGCGCGCCGCGCGGCAGTTCGAGGACGCGCGGGAGCCGGGGGAGGCCGCGGCGAGCCGGGCCCGCGCCGCCTACGCGCTCGCGCTCACCGGCGAGGCGGACGAGGCGCTGCGGGCGGTCGAGGAGCAGTGCGCGGTGCTGCGCGACCTGCACGGCGGGGAGCGGGCCACCGCCCGCCAGGTCAGCGGCGCGGGGCTGCTGCGCTGCCGAGTCCTGCTGGCCGCCGCGGCGGGCGGCGACGACGAGGCCCGGCGGGCCGCGCTCGCGGAGGCCGCCCAACAGGCCGCCGACGTGGCCGAGTTCAGCGACGAGCACCAGGCCGAGCCGGGGATGACCGGACGCCTCGCGGACGCCACCGTCATGCTCGGACGGCTCGCCGCGGGCCGCGGCGACGGCGAGCGGGCCGTCCGACTCCTCACCCGAGGAGCCGAGTTGCACCACGCGGCGGAACAGCCCTGGTACGCGGCCGAGCCCGAGGCGGCCCTCGCCGACCTGACACTGCGCGGCGGCGACCCCGAGACCGCGGCCGACTGCGCGCGCGCCGCGCTCGACCACGGCGCCGACGTACTCGAACCGCCGCACCGCGCCCATCTGCACCTGCTCATCGCCCAGGCGCGCGCCGCGCTCGGCGACGACGAACAGGCCGCGGCCGAGGCGCTGGAGGCCGCGACCTGGGCCGACGAGGCCGGCCACGGCGACGACATGGGCGCCACCGCCCGGCTGCTGTTCGGCGGCGCGCTGCGGCGGCTCGGCCGGGCCGAGGAGGGCGCCTGCGTCCTGGAGTCCGTCCTGCCCGACCTGGAACGCGGCGGCAACGAGGCCCAGATCGTCCAGGCCCGCTGGTGGCTCGCCGAGTGCCAACTCGACCTCGGCGAGGCCCGCGAGGCCGCCGAGCAGTTCCTGCGCGCCGCCCGGATCGCCGAGGGCTGGGACGACCCCTGCGACCACGCCATGCTCGCCAATCTCGCCGCCGACGCGCTCAACCGCGCCGGTCTGCACGACGAGGCCGTACGCGCCTACGCCCGCGCCGAGGACCTCTGGCGCGCCGTGGGCGACCCGCACGCCCTCATCCGCACCCTGCGCGCCCGCGCCTGGATCGAAGTCGGTGAAGGCCGCGGCGGCATCACCGTGGCCCGCTCCCTCATGACCGCCGCCGCCGACACCGTGCGACAGGCACTCGAAGCCGCCGACCCCGACGACGGGACGGCCACCGGCCACCTGCGCGTGGACCTCGCCGACACCTACCGCCAGACCGCCGAGATCGTCCTACGCGCGGCGGGCGGCACCGACGGCTCCGACGACGGTCCGGGCGACACGGACGCTGTCCACGAGGAGGCCCTGGCACTGGCCGACCTCGCCATCGCCACCCTCACCCCGCTGGGCGCCACCGCCCGCGACGACCGCACCGCCGCCACCCTCATGGCCGCCTGGCTGGAAGCCGACCTCGCCCGCCCCACCGCCGCCGCCACCCGCGCCCGTACCGTCACCGCCGAATACGCCGACGCCCAGGACCCCACGGCCGACGCCCGCCGCGCCGAGGCCGCCTCGATCCTCGACTACACCAGCGCCGACCGGGCGGACGACGAGAGCTGAGGCCGGGCTCAGGACCGCTCGTCTCAGCGCGGTGCGGCCGACTCCGCCCTGGCCAGCAGCTCGACCGCGCGAGTGATCGACTCCGGGGACAGGTGCGCGTACCCGATGACCAACCGGACGCCGGGCACCCGCGTCGGCGCGTGCTCGTAGTCGGACAGGGGGCGGAGGGTGATTCCGGCGGAGGTCGCGGCGGACAGCAGACGGGACGGGGGTCCGCAGCGCGGTGGGAGGGTGACGATGGCGTGCAGACCGGCGGCGATGCCGCTGGTCGTGGCGCCGGGGAAGTGCGCGGCGAGCGCGGTGGTGAGGGTGTCGCGGCGGCGGCGGTAGAGGCGCTGGCAGCGGCGGAGGTGGCGGTCGTACTGCCCGGAGGTGAGGAAGTCGGCCAGGACGGCCTGCTCGGTGACCGGGTTGCCGAGGTCCATCGTGCGCTTGCGCGCGGCGGCGTCGGCGATGATGTCCGGCGGCGCGACGAGCCAGCCGAGCCGCAGCCCCGGGGCGAGGGTCTTGCTCACCGAGCCGGTATAGGCGACATGGCCGGGCGCCAGGCCCTGGAGGGCGCCGACCGGCGCGCGGTCGTAGCGGAAGTCGCCGTCGTAGTCGTCCTCGATGACGAGACCGTCGACCGTACGGGCCCAGTCGGTGAGTTGGGCGCGCCGCCGCGCCGAGTAGGCGACCCCGGTCGGGAACTGGTGGCAGGGCGTGACGATGGCGGACCGTACTCCGGCGGCGGCCAGCGCCGTCACCGACAGGCCCTCCTCGTCGACGGGCACCGGCACCGCCGTCAGCCCCGTCGCGCCGAGCAGTCCGCTCTGCTCGGGGCTGCCCGGGTCCTCGACGGCCGTCGCGCGCTCGCCGCGCCCGCGCAGGACGAAGCCGAGCAGGGTGTGCGCCTGGGCCACGCCGGAGCAGACCATCACCTGGTCGGGGTCCGCGGCCACCCCGCGTCGCCTGGCCAGCAACTCAGCCAGCGCCTCGCGCAGTTCGGGCAGGCCGCGCGGATCCGGGTAGCCGAAGGCGCGGTGCGGGAGCCGGGCGATCACCCGCCGGTGGGCCGCCGACCACGCGGCCCTCGGGAACAGGGAGAGGTCCGGCAGACCCGGCCTGAGGTCCGCGGGACCGCCCCGGTCGTCCACGGCGGGCATGGCCGTCGCGGCCGGTACGGCTACGGCGCCCGCGCCCGTCACCCACGTGCCGGAGCCCTGCCGCCCGCTGAGATACCCCTCGGCCGTGAGCTGCGCGTACGCGTCGGTGACCAGGCCCCTCGACACGCCGAGGTCGGCGGCCAGTTCGCGGCTGGCGGGCAGTTGCGTGCCGGGCGCGAGCCGCCCCGAGCGCACGGCGTCCCGCAGCGCCGCCTGGAGCGCCCGCCCCCGACCCCGCGGCGACGCCCCCGCGGAGGGCAGCAACAGCTCCCACGCGGCGGTCCACCCCTCGGGCTGGGCGCCTTGCGGCCCGTCGGCCGGCGGGCCCGCCGGGACCGTCGTCCGGGGTACGTCCGACCCGGCCGCCGAGGTCGGCGCGCCGCCCGCCGCCTCCGGGTCCGCACCGGCACCATCCGAATTGGTCCTCTTAACTCCCATGGGAATGGACCTTAAACCGGACCGCTTGTCTCCATACCGTCGTCGTATGAACTCATCCCCACGCGCCGGCTTCCTCTTCGCCACTGTCGCCTGTGTCCTGGTCGGCGCGTCCTTCACCGCGGGCGGCGCGCTCGTGGACTATCCGCACGCGGGCGGCCAGGCGCTCCGTTACGGCTCGGCCTGTCTGCTGCTCCTGTGGCCCGCGCGCAAAGGCGCCGTGCGGAGACTGCGGGCGCTGACCGTACGCCAGTGGGCGCTGGCGGCGGGCGTGGCGGCGATCGGCATGGTCGGCTTCAACCTCGCGATCCTCGCGGCCGAGCGCACCGCGGAACCGGCGGTGCCGGGCGTGCTGGTCGGGTGCGCCCCGGTCGTGGTCGCGGTGCTCGTACCGCTCGGGGCGGGGCGGCGGCCGACGCGGACGGTCGCCGCGGGGGCCGTGCTCGTGGCGTCCGGCGCCTTCGTGGTGCAGGGCTGGGGCGGCACGGACGGCGTGGGGCTGTTCTGGTCGGTGATGGCGCTGGTGGGGGAGTGCGGATTCGCTCTGCTCGCGGCGCCGTTGGTGAAGCCGCTGGGGCCGCCGCTGCTGTCGGCGTGCGTGTGCGCGCTGGCCGCCGTGGAGGCGGGGACGCTGGGGCTGGTGACCGAGGGCCGGGCGGCGGTCCGCGTACCCACCGGATCCGAGGCGCTGGCGCTCGGCTGGCAGTCGCTGGTGGCCACCGTGATCGGATTCCTGTGCTGGTACGCGGGCGTGCAGCGGATCGGCACTGAGCGCGCCACCCTCTTCTCCGGGCTGATCCCGGTGTCCGCCGCGGTGACCGCGCCCTTGGTGGCGGTCGGCACCTTCGGGGCGGGTCAACTCGCGGGCAGTGTTTTGGTCGCGGTCGGTGTCGCCGTCGGCTCGGGAGCGCTGCGGTCGCGCCGACGGCCGCTCGCGAAGGAACCTTCCGCGAACCGCCCTCTCGCGAACCGGCCTCCCGCGAAGCCGCTTCCCGCGAAGCCGCTTCCCGAGCACCGGCCTCCCGAGCACGTACCCGACCGCGATCGGCGGACCGTTCCGGCGGCGGCGGACGCCCCATAGCCGGATGGCAAAATTCCGCGCGGCCGGGAACTCCCGCTGGGGTGGGCGAGTTGTGACAGTACGGGCCGGTGCGCGACACCGGTCCGGCCAGCAGCCCCGACCGGGCGCCCCCGTCCCGGTCGGGGCGTCGTCCGCCCGGTGCCGCCGCGCGCGGCGGCACCCGCACGGTCCCTCGGCGGCGCCGAGGGACCGTGCGGCCCGTCATCAGAGCTCCGTGAGTGCTTACTTGGCGCCGAGCACCTGCTGGAGCGGATCGATCGCGAAGTACGCCAGGAAGCACACCGACACACCCCACACCAGCGGATGCACCTCGCGCGCCTTGCCCAGCACGATCTTGATCACGACGAAGGACAGGAAGCCCGCGCCGATCCCGTTGGTGATGCTGTAGGTGAAGGGCATCACGGCGATGGTGAGGAAGGCCGGGATGCCGATGTCGTACTGCGTCCAGTCGATGGTGCGGACCTGCGCCATGAGCAGGAAGCCGACGGCGACCAGGGCGGGGGCGGCGGCCTGGGACGGGACGACGCCGGCGAGCGGGGTCAGGAAGAGCGCCACCACGAAGAGCGCGCCGGTGACGACGCTGGCCAGACCCGTACGGGCGCCCTCGCCGACACCCGCGGCGGATTCCACGTAGGCGGTGTTGGAGGAGGCGGAGGCCGCGCCGCCCGCGACGGCGGCGGCGCCGTCGATGAACAGCACGCGGCCGATGTTCGGCACCCGGCCCTGCTCGTCCAGCAGACCGGCCTCGTTGGAGATGCCGACGATCGTGCCCATCGCGTCGAAGAAGTCCGACAGCACGAGGGTGAAGACGAAGAGCGCGGCCGTGACGATGCCCGCCTCGCGGAAGCCGCCGAAGAGGCTGAAGTGACCGATCAGCCCGAAGTCGGGCGTGGACGTCACATGGTGCGGCACCTTGGGCACCGTCAGGCCCCACGCCGAGTCCGGCAGGTCGGCGATCTTGTTGACGACGATCGCCACGATCGTCATGACCACGATGCTGATCAGGATCGCGCCCTTGATCCGCCGCGCGACCAGCGCGACCGTCAGCAGCACACCGAGGCAGAAGACCAGCACCGGCCAGCCGGTGAGCGTCCCGGTCGCGCCGAGCTGCACCGGGACCGTCGTCTTCGCCGCGTCGGGGATGCGGCTGGCGAATCCGGCGTCCACGAAGCCGATGAAGGCGATGAACAGGCCGATGCCCACGCTGATCGCCTGTTTGATCGGCTGCGGGATCGCGTTCATGATCGCCTCGCGCAGGCCGGTCGCGACGAGCACGCAGATCAGCAGGCCCTCCAGGACGACCAGGCCCATCGCGTCGGGCCAGCTCATCTTGGGCGCGAGCTGGAAGGCCACCACGGCGTTCAGGCCGAGACCGGCCGCGATCGCCAGCGGGAGGTTGCCGCCGACGCCCATGATCGCGGTCATCACGGCTGCCACCAGCGCGGTGGCGGTGGTGAGTTGGGCGACCGAGAGGTGGTGCCCGAACTTGTCCGTGGCGCTGCCCAGGATGATCGGGTTGAGCACGAGGATGTACGCCATCGTGAAGAAGGTGGCGAGACCGCCGCGTATCTCCCGGCCGGGCGTGGATCCGCGCTCCGATATCCGGAAGTAGCGGTCCAGCGGACTGGCCGCGGGTGGTGGTGCGGACGACGGCTTCTCCGCGTCCACGACGGGTCCTGACATGGTGCTCCTCTGGATTCAACAAACGGTGGAACGAGGGCGGGGCACACGGATTGTGCTCCCCGGTCGGCCGCGGCGGGTTTCCGTGGCGTTACCCCGTATCACCGTCGGGTTTCAGTCATGCCCAGGTCAACACCCGCGTCGTTTCCCACGGACATCACGAACGGCGTCTCAGCACACCGTCAACAACTCATGAACGTCTCGCGCGCCCGCCCCATAGCAGGCCGTCGCGTTCGAGGATTGGTCTTGACCAAGTTCACGAGGCGGCTCTATCTTCGAGACGTAGTAGTGCAAGGACCTTTAATAAATAGTGGTTCGGAAACAAGGCTGAACAAGCCGAGGGCGTGGCCGACAAGCCAGAGCCCGTCGCGGACCCGGTGATTGCGAGGACAGGGTGGGGACCACGCAGCTCGAATCGGTGCAGGAGCCGAAGTACTGGCACCTGAAGACCGTGCTGAACGACGCCCTCGACTCGGAGTTCGAGGTCGGTGAGATCCTGCCGAACGAGCGGGACCTGGCCGCCCGCTTCGGTGTCGCGCGCGCGACGCTCCGGCAGGCGCTCGAACAGTTGGAACTCGAAGGGCGCCTCCAGCGGCGCAGGGGGGTCGGCACCACCGTGGCACCGCCGCGGATGGGCGTGTCCGTGGGACCGGTCGCCGAGGCGTGGCCCGGCTCCGGCCGTGACTCCTGGAACACGGTGGGCTGCGTCGAGGCCGCCGCGCCCGGCCCGATCGCCGCGCTCCTCGGCACCGGCGGCGACGAGGCGGTGCACACCATCCGCCGCGAGCGCGTGATGCGCGGCCAGCACGTCGCGACCGAGCTGCTGTACGTGCCCCCGGCCTCGGTGCCCGAGCTGTCGACGATGCTCACGCCCGCCAACCACGGCCCCGCCGTCCTGCGCGAGCTGCACACGCTGGAGCTGGAGGGCGAGGACCGCTCCGTCGAGCTGGGCTCGGCCAGCGCCCAGGACGCCAAGCAGCTCGACCGGCTGCCCGGCGCGCCCGTCCTGGTCGTCACCACCCGCTACTTCTCCGAGGGCCGGGTCGCCGCCGCGTCGGTGGCCACGTACCGCGCCGACACCTGCCGGCTGACCTTCGGCGACTCGGGTGCTCTTGAGGTCACCCACCACCAGGACGACAGCCGCCAGGCTTCCTGAACCGGGCGGCTGCCCCGGCGGCGAGCGCCCACCGGTCGAGACGACCGGAGGCGCCGAGCCCGGCGGCCGTACGCCGACCCGATGTCACCATGGCGCGGTGCTGATACGTCAGTGCCGCGCCAGTGACGTCTGCTCCACCGCGAAGAGCTGCTCCTCGACATGGTCCAGGGCCAGCCGCAGGGCGCCGGTCGCGATGGCCTCCTGCCCGAGCGCGGACAGCGTCACCTTCGGGGGCCGCAGACAGTAGCGCGCCAGCTCGGAACGGAGCGGCTCCAGGACCCCGTCGAGGCCCGCCGCCCAGCCGCCGACGACCACCAGCTCCGGGTCGATCGCCAGCACCAGCGCGGCGACGTCGTGCACCAGGCGGCGAAGGAAGCGCTCGACGGCGTCCTTGGCCTGTACGTCGCCCTTCTTCGCCAGCGCGAAGACCCGCGCGACCGCCGGTTCGTCGAGCGGGTGCAGCGGGGTGCCGGTGGTCGACAGCAGGTGCTCGGGCGTGACCTCGCGGCCCAGCAGGTGCAGGGCGCCGATCTCGCCCGCCGCGCCGCCGAAGCCGCGGTGCAGCCGCCCGCCGATCAGCGAACCCGCGCCGGGGCTCAGCCCGGCCAGGACGAAGACCACGTCGTCGGTGTCGACCGCGACACCCTTCCAGTGCTCGGCGACCGCCGCGACATTCGCGTCGTTCTCCACCAGCACCGGACAGCGGAAGGAGCGCTGCAACCGCTCGCCCAGCGGCAGCCCCGTCCAGCCGGGCAGCGCCGTGCTCAGCCGGACCTCGCCGTGCGCCTCCACGATGCCGGGGCTGCCCACGCCGACCGCCCACAGGGTGCTGCGGGCCACCCCGGCCTTGCGCAGCAGCTCGGCGACCGTGCCGCGGACCCGCTCCAGCCGGTCGTCGGCGGACGCGGCCTCGTCGACCTCGCGGCCGTGCGAGCCCAGCACCTGGCCGCTGAGGTCCGACAGCACCACCCGTACCTGGTGCGCGCCGATCTCGATGCCCAGCAGATGCCCGGCCTCGGCGTGGAAACGGAACCTGCGGGCGGGACGGCCCTGTTTGCGCGCGTCGGCGCCCTCGGGGGCCACCTCGACCACCAGGTCCGACTCGGCCAGGCCCTCGATGACGCCCTCGACGGTGGGCCGCGACAGTCCCGTGCTGTGCACCAGCTCGGTCAGCGTCGGGGCCTGCGCCCCGCGCAGCGCATGGAGGACGACCGCGGAATTGATCCGCCGGAGCAGGGATGGGTCCCCGCCGGTGAGCCGCCCCAACGTATGTCCTCCCAGCCTGTACCTGTGTGTGGCGGATCGTACCGGGCGCGGGCCGTCGCGGCGAGTGGTCGCCCGTACCCGCCAAGACGCGTGGCGTCCCGTAAGCGCTGACGGGACGCCAAACGTCCTACGGGGACGGTGCGCGGGACCGGTGGAGTGCCGGTGCCGCGCGCGGCCGTCCCGCCGGCCCAGGCGGAACGGCAGGGCGGGGGGCTACGGCTTCGGCTCGTGACCCGCGGCGATGCGCAGTCGGGCGAACTCCTCCGCGAGAGCGGCCGGCGACCAGTGCGCGTTGAGGCCGCTGGGGCTCGGCAGCGCCCAGATCCGGGTCGCGCCGATCGTCCGCTCCTGCGGGCCGACCTGGGCGTGCTTGTCCGCGAAGGCCACCCGGTAGGCGGTGACACCGAGCACGGCGAGCCAGCCGGGCCGGTACTCCTCGACCTTCGCGGTCAGCAGCTTCCCGCCCTCGACCAGCTCCCGCGCCGTCAGCTCGTCGGCCCGCGCGGTCGTCCGCCCGGCCACGTTGGTGATCCCGAGGCCGAGCGCGAGCATGTCCTCCTGCTCGGCCGGGGCGAACCGGCGCGGGGTGAAACCGGAGGCGTGCAGCGCGGGCCAGAAGCGGTTGCCCGGCCGGGCGAAGTGCTGCCCGAGATGCGCGGACATCAGCCCCGGATTGATCCCGCAGAACAGCACCCGCAGACCGCCCCCGATGACATCGTCCAGGGTGCGGTCGCGGGCCGCCGTGAGCTGTTCCGGAGTCATACGGGCTGCCGCCTGCTCGTCCTGCTCGTCCCGGTGGTCAGAGGATCGCGCCGGGGCGGTACGCGGCGGCCCGCGGGTGCGCCTTGGTGACGTCCTCGATCCGCCGGACGACCTCGGCGACCTGTCCGGCCGCCGCGCCCGTGAACGACAGCCGGTCGGCCATCAGCGCGTCGAGACCCGCCCGGTCCAGCGGGATCCGCGCGTCGGCGGCGAGCCGGTCGAGCAGTTCGTTGCGCTCGGTGCCCTGCTCGCGCATGGCCAGCGCGGACGCCACCGCGTTCTCCTTGATCGCCTCGTGCGCGACCTCGCGGCCGACGCCCGCGCGCACCGCGCCCATCAGTACCTTTGTGGTGGCCAGGAACGGCAGGTAGCGGTCCAGTTCGCGGGCGACGACGGCCGGGAAGGCGCCGAATTCGTCCAGCACCGTCAGGAACGTCTCCAGCAGCCCGTCGAAGGCGAAGAAGGCGTCGGGCAGCGCGACCCGGCGCACCACCGAGCACGACACATCGCCCTCGTTCCACTGGTCGCCCGCCAGCTCGCCGGTCATCGACGCGTAACCGCGCAGGATCACCATCAGGCCGTTGACGCGTTCGCAGGAACGGGTGTTCATCTTGTGCGGCATCGCCGACGAGCCGACCTGGCCCGGCTTGAAGCCCTCGGTGACCAGCTCGTGCCCGGCCATCAGCCGGATCGTCTTGGCCAGCGACGAGGGACCGGCGGCGAGCTGCACCAGCGCCGTCACCGCGTCGTAGTCCAGCGACCGCGGGTACACCTGGCCGACCGAGGTGAAGGCCCGCGAGAAGCCGAGGTGGTCGGCGATCCGCTGCTCCAGATCCGCCAGCTTCGCGCTGTCGCCGCCCAGCAGGTCCAGCATGTCCTGCGCGGTGCCGACCGGACCCTTGATGCCGCGCAGCGGATAGCGGCCGATCAGGTCCTCGACCCGCTCGAAGGCCACCAGCAGCTCGTCCGCGGTCGTCGCGAAGCGCTTGCCCAACGTCGTCGCCTGCGCCGCCACATTGTGCGAGCGGCCCGCCATCACCAGCTCCGCGTACTCACCCGCGAGCTGCCCCAGCCGCGCGAGCACCGCGACCGTACGGTCCCTGACGTGCTCCAGCGACAGCCGGATCTGAAGCTGTTCCACATTCTCCGTCAGGTCCCGTGACGTCATGCCCTTGTGGACCTGCTCGTGCCCGGCCAGCGCGTTGAACTCCTCGATGCGCGCCTTCACATCGTGCCGGGTGACCTTCTCGCGCTCCGCGATCGAGCCGAGGTCGACCTGCTCGACCACCCGCTCGTAATCCGCGATGGCCTGCTCCGGCACCTCGATCCCCAGGTCCTTCTGCGCCCGCAGCACGGCCAGCCACAGCCTGCGCTCCAGCACCACCTTCTGCTCGGGAGACCACAAGGTGGCCAGCTCCGCCGAGGCGTAGCGGCCGGCGAGGACGTTGGGGATGCGCGGCTTAGCAGTCACGTGCGGAGAGTTTACCGGGTATCCGGGCGGCCCGATTCCGCCGGTCACACGCGCCGGAGCCCTGGTCAGCGGTCCGGGAACGGGGCCGTGACCGCCGCGCGCGGCAGGTGCCCCCGGCGCCGTACCACTGCCGAGTCGACCCGGGTCTGTCGTAGGTCCGCGCCGGGCGTACGCGGCCGCCCGGACGCTTCCGCGCGTCGGTTCGCGCCCTGTCCCCGGTGATCGGCGAGGTCCCACGATCGAGGTGTGGCGATTCGCACGATTTCTGCCACATGTTCTGCTACCCGGTCACCCGGCTGTCCGGGACCGAGACGGAAGGAACACGCTCATGAGCACGTCATCAGGGGACGGACCTCCGCAGGACGAGGTCCGCGCGGTCACCACCGCCCAACTGACCCAGGTCGCCGACAACGGCATCTGGGGCACGGGCGCGAGCGTCAATCCCGACGCGGCCAACCTGGGCGAGGCGCTGGTCGCCGCGTTGCAGGGCAACACCACCCAGAACCTGCTGCCGCGCGACCTGCGCCGGCTCACCGACGACGTGCTGCGGGTCGCCACCGTCGGCTTCCCGTGGATCCGGGCCCAGGACGGGACCCGGCTGGCGGCGCACACCATCAGGCACAACTCCGCGGAACCGCGCCCACTGGTCATCCTCCCCGCCGGTTGGACCCCGGTCGGCTGGCCGCTGTTCGAGTACGCGCACCTGACCCTGGCCCTCAAGGGCTACCACGTGCTGGCGTACACCCCGCGCGGGATCGGCCTGACCGTGAACATCCCCGGCCACGGGTACGTGGACGGCCCCTTCACCTCGGGCGGCTTCATCGACGTCGGCGGACCCAACGACTGGGCCGACGGGTCCTCGGTGATCGACTACGCGCAGGAGCACTTCGCACCGAGCAGGATCGGATTCCTGGGCGAGTCCTACGGGTCCGGGATCAGCCAGCTCGTCGCGGCGAACGACGACCGGGTGGACGCGGTCGTGGCGCTGAGCACCTGGGGCAATCTGGCCACCAGCCTCTACCACCACGACACCCGGCACCTCCAGGCCGTGGCCGTCCTGCTCGCCCTGACCGGCGGACCCGTGGAGCGCAAATTCGACGAGGCCACCCAGCAGATCCTGGCGGACTTCCACGCGAATCAGAACATGGACACGGTCGTGGCGTGGGGCACGGAGCGCGCGCCGGAGGCGTACACCGACGCCACCAACGACCGCGGTGTCCCGACCTTCATCTCCAACACCTGGCACGAGGGCCTGTTCCCGGTCAACCAGGTGCTTGCCACCTTCAACCGCCTCACCGTCCCCAAGCGGCTGAACATGTGGATCGGTGACCACGCGGTGCCGGAGGGTCCCGGACTCACCGGACCGCTGGCCGGGCCGACCGGCCCCAACCTCGCGATGGCCGAGGCGTACGCCTGGCTCGACCACCACCTGCGGGGCGAGGCGAACGACGTGCCCGACTGGCCCCAGGTCAACAACCAGATCATGTTCACCTACGAGACCCGGCCGGGCTCCGGCACCGGAGACGACACCGTCGTCACCCCGGCGCGGCGCGAACCCCGGCAGACCTGGGGCGACGTCACTGTCTCCACCGAACGCTGGTATCTGGCCAACATCGGGGCCGGGCGCCGGGACGGGTCACTGACCGAGGAGCCCGCGCCCGGCTGGTCGCGCGGGTTCATCGCCGGGCACCTGACCGAGGCCACGGCGGTGGACGGGATCGTGGCGACCGGCAAGGCCGAGTGGAACGGCAATCCGAAGACCTACGAGACGGAGAAGTTCGACCGGCAGCACCTGGCGCTGTGGGCCACCGATCCGCTCCCCGCGGGCGCGGACCCGCACGTGGCGCGCCGGATTCGCGGCATCCCCGAGGTCCGGCTGACCGTGCGCAGCTCCGCCGCGTCCACGACCCTGGTCGCGTACCTCTTCGACATCGCCGAGGACCGGACGGCGCGGATCGTCACGCACGAGCCGTACACCCTGTCCGACCTCGTGCCCGGCCAGGACACCACCGTCACCTGGCAGCTCCAGGCCGCCGCCTACGACGTGCCCGCCGGCCACCGGCTGGCCCTGGTCGTCAACAGCAAGGACAAGCTCTACTCCGACGCCGACGTCGAGGGCAGCACGACCACCGTCAGCTCCCCGCCGGGAGAGGAGTCCCACCTGGACCTGCCGCTGGGCTGACGGGCGACCCCGTCGTACGGCGGATCAGTCGTCGTACGACGGACCGGCCGCCCACGGCAGCAGGTCGGGGCGCTTGGCGGGGCGGCCGTCGCCGGAGGAGCGGCCGGTGAGGCGGCGGCCGATCCACGGGACGAGGTGCCGCCGGGTGAAGCGCAGGTCGGCCGTGCGGCGGGCGGTCCAGCCGGGGCGGACCGCCGGGGGGAGACCGACCGTCCAGTCGGACTCGGCGGGATGGCCGAGGGTCTGCCAGACGGCCTCGGCGACGCGCCGGTGGCCGTCCGCCGTGAGGTGGAGCCGGTCGTCGGCCCACATGCGCTGGTCGCCCAGGACCTCGGCGCCGTAGAGGTCGACGACCAGGGCGCCGTGGCGGGCCGCGAGGTCGTCGAGGAAGGCGAAGAGCTGTTCCATCCGGGGCAGGAAGCGGGCGGCGACCGGCCCGCGCCGGGCGGGGCTGCGCATCAGGACGAGCTGGCCGCAGGCCGGCGCGAGCCGTTCGACACAGCTCTCCAGGACCGCGCAGACCTCCTCCACGTCGCACTTGGGCCGCAGCACGTCGTTGAGGCCGCCGACCAGGGTGATCAGGTCGGCGCCCATCGCGGCGGCCACGTCGACCTGGTCCTCGGAGATCTGCCGGATCAGCTTGCCGCGCACGGCGAGATTCGCGTACCGGAAGCCCGGACCGTCCCCCGGCACCGGCTGCTGACCGTTCCCGGTCGCGGTTCCGTCCACGGTCCCGTCCCCGCCCGCGGTCGCGGTCGCGGTGCGGGAAGCGGCGGCGAGGCGGGCGGCGAGCAGGTCCGCCCAGCCCCGGTAGGACCCGTCGGGCAGCAGGTCGGACATGCCCTCCGTGAAGGAGTCGCCGACCGCGACGAAGCTGCTGTACGCGGCCGGCGACCGCGCGCCCGCCTCCGCGCCCGCCTGTGTGTCTGTCTGTGCGTCATTCTGCATGGCGCCGGAGATCCTATGCGACCGCTCAGGAGCACCGGCAACGAGGTCGGGACCCGTTACCGGTCGCCCGGCCGTTCAGGGGCGTCCGGGACCGACCAGCTCCTTGAGCACGTCCTCCATCGTCACCAGCCCGATGCCGCGCCCCGCGTCGTCCACGACCGCCGCCAGGTGGGCGCTGCCCGCCCGCATCGCGGTGAGGACGTCGTCCAGCGGGGTGGCGGCGCCGACGCGGGTGATGTGCCGCAGGGCGGTGCGCCGGAAGGGCGCGTCCCGCGGATCGGCGTCCAGGGCGTCCTTGACGTGCAGGTAGCCCAGGACCCGGCCGTCGGGGTCGGCGACCGGGAAGCGGGAGTAACCGGAGTCGGCGGCGAGCGCTTCCAGGCCCTCGGGCGTGATGCCCAGCGGCGCGCGTACCACCCGCTCGGGCGGCACCACGATCTCGCCGATCGGCCGCCTGCCCAGCTCCAGGGCGTCCCGCAGCCGCTCGGCGGCCCGCTCGTCGAGCAGCCCCGCCGCCCCGGCGTCCACCACCATCCGGGACAGCTCGTCGTCGGAGAAGACGGCCGCCACCTCGGAGCGCGGCTCCACCCGCAGCAGCCGCAGCAGCGTGTTGGCGAACGCGTTGATCGCGAAGATCACCGGCCGCAGCGCCCTGGTCAGCCCCACCAGCGGGGGGCCGAGGACCAGCGCGGACCGCACCGGATCGGCCAGCGCGATGTTCTTCGGCACCATCTCGCCGAACAGCATGTGCAGATACGTGGCCACGGCCAGCGCGATCACGAACGCGATGACGTGGATCGCGCCCTCCGGCACGTGCACGGCGTGGAACACCGGCTCCAGCAGGTGCGCGATGGCGGGCTCGGCGACGATACCGAGCACCAGCGTGCACACGGTGATGCCGAGCTGCGCCGCGGCCAGCAGCGGCGAGAGGTGTTCCAGACCCCACACCACGCTGCGGGCGCGGCGGTCGCCGCTCTCGGCGAGGGTTTCCACCTGGCCGCGGCGTACCGAGATCATGGCGAATTCGGCGCCGACGAAGAACGCGTTCACCACGAGGGTGAGCGCGCCGATGAGCAACTGGACGACGGTCATCGGTCACGTCTCCGCTCGGCCGTGCCCGCGGTGTCGCCGGGCGCGTTGCCGGGCGTGGTGCCCGCCGTGGCGCCGGGCGTGCCGCCCGCCGCCCTGTCCGCGGCGGCGGGGGCCCGGGCCGCCCGCGCGGGGGAGATCAGCCGGGCCCGCGACGCCCGGTGCCCGCTCGCGTCGGTGACCTCGATCCGCCAGCCGTCCAGCTCGAAGGCGTCGCCGCGCGCCGGGATACGGCCGAGGCGCTGGGCCACGAGACCGGCCAGCGTCTCGTACGGCCCGTCGGGGGCGTGCAGCCCGATCCGCTCCAACTGGTCCTCGGTACGGGTCGCGCCGTCCGCGTCGTAGATCCGCCGCCCGTCCGGCGCCTCCCGCAGGAAGAGCAGGTCGGGAAGCTCGTGCGGGTCGTGCTCGTCGCGGACCTCGCCGACGACCTCCTCCACGATGTCCTCCATGGTCACCACGCCCGCCGTGCCCCCGTACTCGTCGATCACCACGGCCATCGAGCGTCGTCCGCCCAGCCGGTCGAGCAGCCGGTCGACCGTCAGCGTCTCCGGGACCAGCAGCGGTTCGCGCAGCAGCTCGGTGACCGGCACGCGCGGGCGCCGGTCGGCGGGGACCGCGAGGACGTCCTTGATGTGGGCGGTGCCGATCACCGAGTCCAGGCTGCCGCGGTAGACGGGGAAGCGGGACAGGCCGGTCGCGCGGGTCGCGTTCGCCACGTCCTCGGCGGTGGCCTGCGCTTCGAGGGCGGTGACCTGGACGCGCGGCGTCATCACGTTCTCCGCGGTGAGCTCGGCGAGGTTGAGGGTACGGACGAACAGCTCGGCGGTGTCCGCCTCCAGCACACCCTCCTTGGCCGAGTGCCGGGCCAGCGCGGCCAGCTCCTGCGGGCCGCGCGCCGACGCCAGCTCCTCCGCGGGTTCGAGGCCCATCGCGCGCAGCACCCGGTTCGCGGTGTTGTTGAGGTGGTGGATCAGCGGGTGGAAGGCGGCGGTGAAGGCGCGCTGCGGCGCCGCCACGGCCTTGGCGACCGGCAGCGGAGTGGAGATCGCCCAGTTCTTCGGCACCAGCTCGCCGACCACCATCAGCGCCACCGTGGACAGGGCGGTGCCCAGCACCAGGGCGACGGAGGACGACGCCGAGTCCGGCAGCCCCGCGGCCCGCAGCGGCCCGCGCAGCAGCTCCGCGATCGAGCTCTTGGCGAGCATGCCGATGACCAGCCCCGTCACGGTGATGCCGAGCTGCGCGCCGGAGAGCTGCACGGTCAGTGTGCGGACGGCCGCCAGCGCCGCCGCGGCGCCGCGCTCGCCGTCCCGCGCCGCGCGCTCCAGCTCACCGCGCTCGATCGTGGTCAGGGAGAATTCGGCCGCGACGAAGACGCCGCAGGCGAGGGTGAGCAGTACGGCCACCAACAGCAGAAGTGTTTCAGTCATCCGGTCACCTCGGTCCCATGATCGGCCACGACCGGGCCGACCGCTCGGTATTGGCGGTCCGGGGCCGGCCCGGTCGTCGCTCGGTGAACCGTCATGAGGTGAGCGGCTTGGTCCACCGGCGCCAGCGGGACTCGCGGGTGTACCCGGCCGCTCTCCAGGCGTGCTGCGCCCGCTCGTTGCGTTCGAGCACCATCGCGTCGCCGCGCCTGCCGCCGAGCGCGGTGAAGCGGCGTTCGGCGGCGTCGAGCAGCGCGGTCGCTACGCCCTGACGCCGGGCGTCCGGGTGGACGGCGAGGCGGTAGAGGTGGCAGCGCCAGCCGTCGAAACCGGCGATGACCGTACCGACGAGGTCGCCGTCCCGCTCGGCGAGGAGCAGGGCGCCGGGGTCGCGGGCGATCAGTCGTTCCACTCCCGCCCGGTCGTCGCTGATGCTGGTGCCCTCGGCCGCGACCCGCCAGAAGGCGAGGACGGGCAGGGCGTCGGAGGGGGTGGCGGTCCGAAGGTGAAGATCGCTCATCACCGCAGCCAATCACCGCACCGATTTCCGGGTGGGGAATTCCGGCATGCGAGATGAATGTCGTTCATGCCCTGCCAACGGTCGAAGGCCCCGATCCGTCCCCGGGGGGCGCGGGAGGTTCCCGGCGTCGCCGCGGAAGGCGCCCTTGCCGCTACTAGCGCCACGGCGCTAGCGTGGACGCATGTCGAAGACCCAGTTGAACGTTCGGGTGGACGAAGCCACGGCCGAGACGGCCCGGCAGCGCGCGTCGCAGCGCGGTATCAGTGTGAACCGCTATATCGAGGAACTCGTCCAGCAGGACGAGGGCGAGAACGGCAAGGCATTCGTCGAGGCCGCCGCCGACTTCATGAAGCGTTACGAAGAGGTCTTCGCCGAGGAGTTCGGCACCCGGGCGGCCGCCCGGGGTGAAGGCGCGCGTTGACCCTCCGTATCGACCTCGCATGGCTGCTGATGGTCGCCGAGCACTACACGCCGGGCGACCCGCAGGTGACCGACTGGGGCGCGCTCGTCGCGGCCGTCAGCAGGCACGACGCGGAGATCTTCGGCACGCCCGTCTACACCGACACCCACACCCGCGCCGCCGCCATGCTCCAGTTGCTCGTGCACGTCCCGGCGCTGGAGGAGACGAACGCGCTGTTCGCCTCGGCCGTGGCCTACGCCTACCTCGTCGCCAGCCGCCTCACGCCCTCCATGACGCCGGAACAGGTACGTGACCTGGCCCGGCTGGTGAAGGACGGCTCGGCGCCGCTGGACCGGATAGCCGACGAGCTGCGCACCTGGACGACGGAGGCGGAGCTGGGCCCGGCCGGACAGGTCGGATAGCGGCGCGCTCGCGGTCGCCCGTACGTACGGCTGCGCCCGCTCGCGGTCGCCCGTACGTACGGCTGCGCCCTGTACGGCGATGCCCCGCGCGCCTACGCCTTGTACGGCGCCGGGGCGAAGACCTCCGCGAAGGCGGCCGCGTCCCAGGTGCCGCCGAGCTGCGGGGCCAGCCAGTCGGGGGCGGCGGTGCGGAAGGCGGCGGGGGACAGGGCGCCGGCGGCTTCCGGCAGCGCGCCGAGCAGCGGCGCCTGCGCGACCTCGGGCAGGTCCGCGATGTTGCAGCGCTCGGCCAGCTCCGGCTCGGCGCGCCAGCTTCCGATGATCACACCGATGCAGTCGACCTTGCGGGCGCTGAGAGCTTCGACGGTCAGCGCCGTGCTGTTGAGGGTGCCGAGCCCGGCCGGGGCGACCAGCAGCACACGCGCCCGCAGCAGCGCCGCCGCGTCGGCGAGGGTCGAGCCCTGCTCGTCGTAGCGGACCAGCAGCCCGCCCGCGCCCTCGACCAGCACGACGTCGTGCACCGCGGACAGTTTGGCCGCCGCCTCGGCGATGTCCTCGGGGCCCACCGGCCGCAGCCCGGCGCGGCGGGCCGCCGTCGCGGGCGCCAACGGCTCGGGGTAGCGGGCCAGTTCGGCCGCCGTCACCGGACCCGCGAGCCTGGCCACCTCCGCGGCGTCCCCCTGCTCGCCGTCCGCCACGCCCGTCTGGGCGGGCTTGAGCACGGCCACGCTCAGCCCCTGCGCGAGCGACGCGGCGGCCACGGCGGCGGTGGCCACCGTCTTGCCGACCTCGGTACCCGTTCCGGTGATGACCACGATGGCCATGGTGTCGCTCCGTTCCTCGTTGCCGTGCCATGTCATGTCGCCGTGCCGCTCCGGGCGCCGCGCGTGTGCCCGGAGCGTACGGTCCCGGCGCGCCTCGTACCCGTGCCGGGACCGCTCATTCCGCCCAATTGGTGACGAGCGCGGTCAGCTCGTACGACGTACGCCGTACGGCGCGCGATATGTCGGATGCCGTGCGCCTGCCGCCAAGGACGCGGTCCGGTCAGCCCGCGACGGCCGCGTCCCGTACCGCCGCGCAGATCCGCGCCACGTCGTCGTCGCCCGTCACATAGGGCGGCATCGTGTAGACGAGGTCGCGGAAGGGCCGCAGCCACACCCCGGCGCGCACCGCGGCGGCGGTGGCCGCCGCCATGTCGACCGGGTGGTCGAGCTGGACGACGCCGATCGCGCCGAGCACCCGCACATCGCGGACACCGGGCAGCGCGGCGACCCCGTCCAGGCCCTCGCGCAGCCCGGACTCGATGCGCTTGACCTCCAACGCCCAGTCGTGGTCGAGCAGCAGGTCGACGGAGGCGCAGGCGACGGCGGCGGCCAGCGGATTGCCCATGAAGGTCGGGCCGTGCGCCAGCACCGGCACCTCGCCGCGCGAGATGCCCTCGGCGACCTCGCCTGTGCACAGCGCCGCCGCCATCGTGAGATAGCCGCCGGTCAGCGCCTTGCCGACGCACATCACATCGGGGCAGACCCCGGCGTGCTCGGCCGCGAAGAGCGTGCCGGTGCGGCCGAAACCGGTGGCGATCTCGTCGAAGACCAGCAGGACGTCGTGTTCGTCGCACGCCTCCCGCAGCACCCGCAGGTACTCGGGGGAGTGGAAGGACATGCCGCCCGCGCCCTGCACCACCGGCTCGACGATGACGGCGGCCAGCTCGTCGGCGTGCCGTCCGATCAACTCCCGCAGATGCGCGGTGTACACGGCGTCGGGCGCCGCGTCGAAGCCGGGCGGCGGGGCGTCGGCGAAGATCTGCCGGGGCAGCACGCCCGACCACAGCTCGTGCATGCCGCCGTCCGGATCGCACACCGACATCGGCTGCCAGGTGTCCCCGTGGTAGCCGCCGCGCCAGGTCAGCAGCCGCTGCTTGCCCGGCCTGCCCAGCGAACGCCAGTACTGGAGGCACATCTTGATCGCGACCTCGACCGACACGGAACCCGAGTCGGCGAGGAAGACATGCCGCAGCGGCTCCGGCGTGATCTCCACCAGCTTGGCCGCGAGACGTACGGCGGGCTCGTGCGTGAGCCCGCCGAACATCACATGACTCATCCGGTCGAGCTGGGCGTGCGCCGCGTCGTCCAGCACGGGGTGCCGGTAGCCGTGGATCGCCGACCACCACGACGACATGCCGTCGACCAGTTCGGTACGGCCCTCGGCGGGCGCCGCGAGCCGCAGCCGTACGCCCGAGGCGGACGCGACGACAAGCGGCTCCTGACGGCCGGGCATCGGGCCGTACGGATGCCAGACGTGCTCCCGGTCCAGCGCCAGCAGCGTGTCCGGGTCGAGCGGCGCGTCGGGCGAGGGGCAGGGCTCAGGCATTGGGCGGCAGGTCCGTCCCCGCGCCGCGTCGCCGTACCGCCACCAGATCGGGGCGCGGGCCCTCGGCGCGTACCGGTTCCGTCCGCACCGTCTCGGTCCGCACGGGCGCCGCGCTCGCGGCGGGTGCCGCGTCCTCGGCGTGGCCGCAGGGGCCGCAGCCGCCTTCGTGCGAGCCGCACACGGAGCCGGAAGCGTGGGAACCGCAGCCGGTCGCCGCCTCCGCGACGTCGGCGCGGTGCGCGGGCAGCGTGGACGTCCCCGCGCCCTCCACCTCGAAGCCCGCGTCGGCGATCATGTCGAGGTCGGCCTGGCCCGCCTGGCCCTCGCTGGTCAGATAGTCGCCCAGGAAGATCGAGTTGACCAGGTGCAGGGCGAGCGGCTGCATCGTGCGCAGGTGCACCTCACGGCCGCCCGCGAGCCGTACCTCGACGTCCGGGCAGACGAACCGCGTCATCGCCAGGATGCGCAGGCAGCGCTGCGGGGTGAGATTCCACTCCTTGGCCAGCGGCGTGCCCTCGAACGGGATCAGGAAGTTCACCGGCACCGAGTCCGGGTCGAGCGCGCGCAGTGAGAACACCACGTCCACCAGGTCCGCGTCGCTCTCGCCCATACCCGCGATCAGCCCCGAGCACGCGGACAGCCCGGCGGCCTGCGCCTGCCGCACGGTGTCCACGCGGTCGGCGTAGGTGTGCGTCGTGGTGATGTCGCCGTAGGTGTTCTCGGAGGTGTTGAGGTTGTGGTTGTACGCGTCCGCGCCCGCCGTCCGCAGCCGCTCGGCCTGGCCGCCGGAGAGCAGGCCGAGGCAGGCGCACACCTCGACGTCCTCGTTCTGGTCCTTGATGGCCGCGATGGTCGCCGAGACCCGGTCCACGTCGCGGTCGGTGGGACCGCGCCCGCTCGCCACCAGGCACACCCGCTTGGCGCCGCCCGCCACCCCGGCGCGCGCCGCCGCGGCGGCCTCGTCGGGCTTGAGCCAGGTGTACTTGAGGATCTCGGCCTTCGAGCCGAGCCGCTGCGAACAGTACGAGCAGTCCTCGGGGCACAGCCCGGACTTGAGGTTGACCAGGTAGTTCAGCTTGACCCGGCGTCCGAACCACTGGCGGCGCACCTTGCCCGCGGCGGCCACCACGTCGAGCAGTTCGTCGTCGGAGGTCGCGAGGACGGCAAGCGCCTCGTCCCTGGTGGGCAGCTCGCGCCGCAGCCCCTTGTCCACGAGAGTGGTCAGCAGATCCATAGGGGCGATCCTCGCGCACGACGGCACCCGCGGCCAATGGCGGACCGCACAACTCGGGTGGCTACTGGTGTGTGCATCACCACACCCTGTGCATGTGTGCGGGCCAGTACGTTGCTGATGACGTCCGTGTGAGGGGGCGCGCGGCCCGACCAGAAGTGCCGCTGAACCGAAGTGCCACTGAAACGCTGAGCCGAAGAACCGCTGAGCCGAAAAGCCGCCGATCCGCCCGACCGGCTCGCGCACCGATCCGCCCGATCCACCCGATCCATTGACCCGCCGACCCCAGGGACACCCGTGAAGAGCACCGACCCCGCCGACCCGCACGCCTCCGCCGGGAGCGACACCGCCGACCCGTCAGGTCCCTTCGGCTGGATCGCGGAACAGGACCGGATCAGGCGCGAGGCCGGGCTCCGGCGGGAGTTGCGCCCCCGCCCGGCGGACTGGGAACTGCTCGACCTCGCGGGCAACGACTACCTCGGCCTGACCCGGCACCCCGAGGTCACGCAGGCGGGCGCCGACGCCTGCCTGCGCTGGGGCGCGGGCGCCACCGGCTCCCGGCTGGTCACCGGCAGCACCGCGCTGCACGCGGAACTCGAAGCGGAGATCGCCGACTTCACCGGCTTCGAGGCGGCCCTGGTCCTCGCCTCCGGCTACGCCGCCAACCTCGCCGCTGTCACCGCGCTGACCGGCCCCGACACCCTGCTGGTCTCCGACGCCGCCAACCACGCCTCACTGATCGACGGCTGCCGCCTGTCGCGCGCCACCACCGAAGTGGTGCCGCACGCCGACCCCGAGGCCGTACGCAAGGCGCTCGGCGCGCGGGCCCGGCGGGACGCCGACGCGTCCCGGTCCGGGGGAGCGTCCTCCGTCGTCGTCAGCGACTCGGTGTTCTCGGTGGACGGCGACGCGGCGCCGCTGCCCGCGCTCGCCGCGGCCTGCCGCGAGTACGGCGCCGCGCTGCTCGTCGACGACGCGCACGGCTTCGGCGTGCTGGGCGAGGGCGGGCGCGGCGCGCTCGCGGCGGCCGGACTCGCCGGAGCCCCCGACGTGGTGGGCACGGCGACGCTGTCGAAGGCGTTCGGCGCGCAGGGCGGTGTGGTACTCGGCCCCGCGGCCGTCATCGAGCACCTGGTCAACGCCGCCCGCACCTTCATCTTCGACACCGGTCTCGCCCCGGCCGCGGCGGGCGCCGCCCTCGGCGCGCTGCGGCTGCTGCGGCGCGAGCCGGAGCGCGCCGACCGCGCGTTGCACGTGGCCCGCGCCTTCCACCGGATGCTGACCGCCGCGGAGTTGGACGCGACCGCGCCCGACGCCTGTGTGGTGTCGGTGCGCGCGCCCTCGCCCGAGGCGGCCGTCGAGTGGGCGGCCCGGTGCCGGGCCGCGGGTCTGGCCGTCGGCTGCTTCCGGCCGCCGTCCGTCCCCGACGGGGTGTCCCGGCTGCGGCTGACCGCGCGCTGCGACCTGACGGACGCGCAGGTCGCGGGCGCGGTGGACGTCATCGTCCGTACGGCGCCGCGCGGTTGAGGGCGCGGCCCGCCGCCGTCCGTCCGCCGCAGGAACCGAACCGGTCCTACGCGGGGCCGAGGTCGTCCCGGCGCAGCGCCCCGACGAAGTGCGACCAGGCACCCGGTGGGAAGAGCAGCGCGGGCCCCTCCTGGTCCTTGGAATCGCGGACGGCGAGCAGCCCCGACGCCAGTCTCGCGGTCTCCACGCAGTTGTTCGCGGCGGTGCTGTGACTGCTCCTCCGCCATGTCACGCCGGAAATCGACGCGCTCGAGGAAACGTACCCGGACTGTGCCGCCATGGTGGCCTCCTTTATGCGCCTGCGAATCGCGACATCTCCCCGGCGATCTTACTGATCAACGCGACGGACTCGTCGCGAGGAAGGGCAATGTTGCTCAATCGGGTGAAAGCGGCGCCGTAAGCGGTGATGTCTTCTTTTCGATCGACGTAGAGACTACTCGTCAAATGATCGATAACAACCACGTCGAGATCAGCGATGCGCGGAAATGAGAAGATAACGAACGAACCCGTAACTCCTATGTGGCCCCCGGCGCCGAAGGGCAGCACCTGGAGCCGGATCTGCGGCAGCGCGGCGGCGCGTTCCAGTGACCGCAACTGATCGGACATGACCGCGGGGCCGCCGACCACGCGGCGCAGCACGGCCTCGTCCAGCACGGCCCACAGTTCCAGCGGCTCGTCCTGGCGCAGCACCGCCTGCCGGGCGATCCGCACGTCGACCAGTGCGCCGGCCTCGCTCCGGGTCAGATGCGGCATGACGTCGCGGGTGAGCGCCCGGGCGTAGGCGGGGGTCTGGAGCAGGCCGGGCACCACGCTGTTCTCCATCGAGCGGGCCCGGCTGGCACCCGCCTCCAGGCTGATGAAGTCGCGGTACTCCACGGGCAGTACGTCGCGGAAGTCCTGCCACCAGCCGCGCTGTCTGCCCTGACCTGCCAGCGTGCCCAGCAGGTCGCGCAGATCGCGGTCGCGCACCTCGTAGACGTCGAGCAGCACGTCGACGTCCTCGGCGCTGACGCTGCTGCGGCCGGTCTCGATACGGCTGACTTTCGACTGGTGCCAGCCGGCCGCCTCGGCGACCTGCTCGCTGGTCATTCCGGACAGGTCGCGGAGTCGGCGCAGTTCGCCGCCGAGCTTGCGTCGTCGTACGGCGGGGACCCGTTCCATGGCCTCTCGCACCTCCTGAAGTGAGGGATGCCGGTAGTCGGGCGGTCATTACGACAGTGTGCCGACCAAATGCGTATCCACGTAGCAGAGTTCACCGATTTGAGCGACAGATATATGCATTGCGCGGTGGACCGTCCGAAACGGCGGCACGATTAGTGGCAGTCTGGCGCGAACCAGCCACTTCCGGGCGTGGCCCGGAGAGCCCGCGCCGATACCCCGGTCCGCAGTGGGATGGGAAAGGAACGATGTCGCCATGGCAGATCTGCAGGAAGCTTCCGTCACTCTGCCGAGCGACCCTGCCTCGGTACCGGCGGCCCGGCGCTATGTCTGCGCCCGACTCGCCGAATGGGGACTGCCGTCGGACGCCCCCTCGGTCGACGCCGTGCGCCTGATCGTCTCCGAGCTGGCCACCAACGCGGTGCTGCACACCTCGGGAATGTCGCCGACCTTCACCGTGGACGTGCGTCTCGAACGGCAGGAGCAGTTGCTGATCGGCGTGACCGACAGCCACCCGCGCTGGCCCCAGCGGCTGCCCGCGGCGGTCCAGCAGGACAACGGGCGCGGGATGGTGATCATTCGGCATCTGGCGGCGGAGTCCGGCGGCAGGCTGCGGATCACGCCGACCGACGAGGGCGGCAAGACGGTCTGGATCACGATCCCCTGGGCGGTCCCGGTGGCCTGAGCGACGGGCGCTGTTCACGGGCGCGTCGGCGGCACCAGCAGCGCCTCTGCTCCGACCGGTGCGAAACCGGCGGCGAGGAAGGCCCGCACGCTCGCCGCGTTGCCCGGGGCGATCTGGGCCCACAACGCCGCGCCGTCCGGGACGAGATGACGGGCCGCGAGGGCGAGAAGGCGGCCGAGGCCCTTGCCGCGGGCGTCCGGGTCCACCTCGACGGCGGTCTCCCAACGGCCCGCCACACCGCGGCCGATGAGGACGGTGCCGCCGGGCGCGGTCCAGGCCCGCACGTCGTCGCGGTGCTGGAGCGCCCGCACGATCCGCGGATGGGAGCGGTCGGTGGTCTCGGTGAGGGGGAGCGGGGGCGGGCCCGGCAGCGGGGCGCCCAGGGCCAGCAGGTCGAGGTTGTTGACCACACGGCCGGTGCGGGCGCAAAGAGCGGTCAGGAAAGGCGGGTTGAGCGGAGCGGACAGGTCGTCGGGCGGGAGCAGGGCGCGGAGACCGGCACCGGTGCCTTCGGACGCCGGGCATTCGGCCGTACCCGCCGTATCCGCCGTACCCGCCGTACCCGCCGTACCCGCCGTCCCCGACGCGTCGGCGAAGACCACGGTGTGGGCGGTGAAGGCGATGACTCCGGCGTCGCGGGCCGACGGCTGGGCGACGAAGGTGACGGTCCCGTCGGCGGGCGGGAAGTCGCCTCGCGCGGCGGCGTCCAGCAGGGACCGCAGGGAGGGCCCGGCGCGGTGCGCCGCGGTGGTCGGCGAGCTCATCCGACCATCCTCTCAGCCGTCCCGTACGCGGCCGGACGCGCCTACGATCGGGTGACATGCGGCCGATCGCGGGGCCGGTCCCGCGAGTCTGTGCGTCATGATCAAGAACCGAGTCCGGTCGCTTCTCACGACCGGCGCGCTGACCCTGACCGCCGTACTCGCCGCGCAGACCGCGGCCACGTCGGAGACCGCGTCGGCCGTCGCCTCCGGACCCCTGTCCCCCGCGGCGCCCACCGCCCTGTCCGCGCCCTCCACGTCCCTCGTGCCCCGTCCCGCCCCCGCGGGCGACGACGGCTGGTGCCCGGTGGTCCACGACCCGCTGTTCGCCGCCGCCGACCGCAGCGTGGACGTCGAGCGCATCACCCCCGAGCCGTCCTACCGCCGCACGTGCGGGGAGCTGTTCCGCTCGGACGGCCGCGCCCCCGCCGTGGTCTTCCAGGAGGGCTTCCAGCCCAAGGCCGCGCAGGACGGGCAGTACGACCTCGCGGCGTACGTGCTGAAGAACCAGCCGTCGCCGTTCGTGAGCACCAGCTACGACCACGACCTCTACAAGCAGTGGAAGCCCGGCTTCAACTACTACGTGGACGCGCCCGGCGGCATCGACGTCAACGCCACGATCGGTGACACCCACAAGTGGGCCGACCAGCACGAGGTCGCCTTCCCCGGCGGCCTCGCCCGGCGCTTCATCGTCGGCGCCTGTCCCGTCGACAAGGCGACCAAGGACGAGGACCTGGCCGGCTGCGTACGCAACCCGTACTACGTCCCGTGGCGCGGGATTCCGGCGCCGCGTCCGCTCGCGCCGGTGCTGCTCCCGGCGGGCTGACCGTCCCCGATCCGGCCGGGGGAGCGGTACCCCCGGCCGGACCGGCCGTCCACGCCGCTGAAGGGGGTGCGGCGGGTCGCCCCCCGTCGCACCCGAGCCGCCGGCCCGCACTGTCCTACGGCTCCGGGCCGCTGTTCGGGCCGGACGACGGCCGGGCCGCGCGGCGGCGAGTGCCCACCGCTCCACGGACCGTATACGCCGTACGGGCGCGATACGCGGCGCGGCCGGAATCGGCCGTCCGGGTCACGCCACCCGCCCGTACCAGACGGCGCTGGTCCAGATCCTTTCCAGCCGGACCCTGGCGCCGGTCTTGGGGGCGTGCCAGATCCGGCCGCTCCCGGCGTAGATCCCGACGTGGTAAATGGACCGGCCGGTGTGGAAGAACACCAGGTCACCGACGCGGCGGGCGCCCGACGAGATGTGCCGGGTGCTGTTGTACTGGGCGGCGGCGGTACGCGGCAGCTTCTTGCCCGCGCGCTTGAACGAGTACAGCGTCAGCCCCGAGCAGTCGAAGCGGTTCGGGCCGGTGGCGCCCCACTGGTAGGGCGAGCCCTTCTTCGACGCCGCCACGTTCAGGGCCTTCACGCCCATCGTCGCGGCCTCGGCCTGCTGGGCGGTGCCCGGCAGCAGCGCGGGCAGTGCGACCGCTGTGGCGGTGAGCACGGAGGCCGTCCCGAGCCGGGACAGCCGTCCGGAGATGCACTTGAGCGCGAACATGCGCAACCCTTCGTCATCAGCCTCCGAAGGATGACCTGTCGGGTTCGGGCTGGCGAAGATGCCCGGCCGCGTGGTGCGGCTTCACCCCAAGGGACGGCTCCGGCGCTGTGCCGTGACCGACCCGTCGTACCTGGGTCCTCCGCTCCCGCCGGTGCACTCATGTCGACCTGACGTCCACGCGGCGGCGGGACTGGGCGTCCGCGTGGACCGCCCCGCCACGGCGGCGGGGGCTTGTCGTCACTACGGATGGTGACGCACAGAACCGGCCACAGCCGGGCGGGAAACGCGCGGTGTGAGTCAGGTCACGACTCACCTATTCGGGTGGACACCGGGGCGAATCACCCGGTCCGCGCCTCCGGTCGCATCATCTGACCTGCGGATATGTGACGGACGATGGGCGGTTTTGGCCGGTGCGCGCAATTCGGCCGGAGAGCATGAATCGGCGGTGAATACGCCGATGGGATGAGCCCCTTTGGTGCAGTGCCGACGGTTTCGAGCGCGCAGAGTGACCGCGCTCACACCTGGTCTGTGTCGGCGTGCCGCGCGAGCTCTCCGTCGGCGGACCGCACGAGGCTCACACCAACGGGCCGCACGGACCGCACGGGCCGCGCTGTCCGCACCAGCCTCACGCGGGCGGCGGTCCCGCGGCCGGATCGGGCGCCAGCGCCACCAGCCCCGACCGCCGCTCGCCGTCCAGCACCCGCAGGGCGCGGGCCAGCGTGGCGTGGTGCAGTTCGGTCTCGCCCCGCATGTGCATCACGGTCAGCGCGTCGCGCAGCGCGGTCGCCCGGCCCACCAGCGCCTGGGCGGCCCGCAGGGCGCTGTAGGTGTCGGCGGTGCGGGACGGATTGATCCGGCCGAGCAGATCGACGACCTCCAGGTAGGAGTCGATCAGCTCACCCTCGGAGCGGGTGAGCGCCGGAAGCGGCGGCAGTTCCGGGACCACCGCGGGTCACCGCAGGCCGTACGCGGGGCCGTTGGTCTTGCGGCTGGTGGTCAGCTTGTCCACCAGCCCGTAGGCGACGGCCTCTTCGCCGTCGAGGACCTTGTCCCGCTCGATATCGGTACGGATCCGCTCGATGTCCCGGCCGGTGTGCCGGGCCAGCAGCGTCTCCAACTGCTCGCGGGTGCGCAGCAGTTCGTTGGCCTGGATCTCCAGGTCCGAGATGGGCCCCTGGACCACCTCGCCGAGCGACGGCTGGTGGATCAGCACCCGCGCGCCCGGAGTGATCATGCGCTTGCCCGGCGCGCCCGCCGCCAGCAGCACGGCCGCGGCCGAGGCGGCCTGCCCGATGCAGACCGTCGCCACGTCGCAGGTGACGAACTGCATCGTGTCGTAGATGGCGGTCATCGCCGAGAACGAGCCGCCGGGCGAGTTGATGTAGAGGTTGATGTCCTGCTCGGGGGCGGCGTTCTCCAGGTGGATGAGCTGGGCCATCACGTCGTTCGCCGAGGTGTCGTCGACCTGGGTGCCCAGGAAGATGATCCGCTCCTGGAGCAGCTTGGAGTACGGGTCCATCGTGCGGACGCCGTTGCTGCTGCGTTCGGTGAACTCGGGCAGGACGTAGCGGGCGGTGGGACGGAACACGGCGTGCACCTCCGGGCGGATCTGGGCGCAGGAACTGGCCACAGGTCAAAATGTACAGGACGTACATCTCGTTATGATGGGGAGCATGACCCATGACGTCCCGGTGACACAAGCGCGTGCCGAGCTCGCGGAACTGATCAACCGCGTGGTCTACGGCGGCGAACAGGTGGTGCTGACCCGCCACGGCAAGCCCCTCGTCGCCCTGGTGTCCGCCGCTGACCTGCAACGACTGCGTGATCTCGACGAGCAGGCCGAGGAGCAGGTGATCAGTACGGTCTCCGCCGTCGGCTCCCGTACGTCCGCCACGGGCGAACGCCGACGGTTCGGCATCGCGGCCGAGCACCGGGGTCACCAGACCGGCGACCGTCGTCCATAACAGCGACCGCCGCCCGTAACAGGGGTTAACGCAGTCGAAACCGCGTCGAACTAATCTCGCGGGTTCTGACGACTGTGAGGTGTGGCTGTGCAGTTGACCCCCCACGAGCAGGAACGCCTGCTCATCCATGTCGCCGCGGACGTGGCGGCCAAGCGGCGCGCCCGCGGGCTGCGGCTCAACCACCCCGAGGCGGTCGCGCTCATCACCGCGCATCTGCTCGAAGGAGCCCGCGACGGCCGCGGCGTCTCGGAACTGATGGAGTCCGGGCGCACCGTGCTGACCCGCGCCGACGTCATGGACGGCATCCCCGAGATGATCCACGACGTGCAGGTCGAGGCCACGTTCCCCGACGGCACCAAGCTCGTCACCGTCCACCAGCCGATCGTCTGACGGGCAGGAGCGCCATGATCCCCGGAGAGATCCTCAGCGCGGACGCGCCCGTGCCGCTCAACGCGGGCCGTCCGGTGACCCGCCTCACCGTTCTCAACGCGGCCGACCGGCCCGTCCAGGTCGGCTCGCACTACCACTTCGCCGAGGCCAACCCCGGTCTGGAGTTCGACCGCGCCGCCGCCCGCGGACTGCGGCTGAACATCGCCGCGGGCACCGCCGTACGCTTCGAGCCCGGCATCCCCGCCGAGGTCGAACTCGTGCCGATCGCCGGACAGCGCGTCGTGGCCGGGCTGCGCGGCGAGACCGCGGGGGCGCTCGATGGCTGACCTCTCGCGGGCCGTATACGCCGACCTCTACGGCCCCACCACCGGGGACCGGGTCCGGCTGGCCGACACCGACCTGCTGATCGAGGTCGAACGCGACCTGGCGGGCGGGCCGGGACTCGCGGGCGACGAAGCCGTCTTCGGCGGCGGCAAGGTGATCCGCGAGTCGATGGGCCAGGCGCGGACCAGCCGCGCGGAGGGCGCGCCCGACACCGTCATCACCGGCGCCGTCGTCCTCGACCACTGGGGCGTGGTCAAGGCGGACATCGGTATCCGCGACGGCCGGATCACCGCGCTGGGCAAGGCGGGCAACCCCGAGACGATGGACGGCGTCCACTCCGACCTCGTCATCGGCCCCGAGACCGAGATCATCGCGGGCAACGGCAAAATCCTCACCGCGGGCACCATCGACGCGCACGTCCACTTCATCTCGCCGACGCTGCTGCCGCAGGCCCTGTCGGCGGGCGTCACCACCGTCATCGGCGGCGGCACGGGACCGGCCGAGGGCACCAAGGCGACCACCGTCACGCCCGGCGGCTGGCACCTGGCGCGGATGTTCGCGGGCCTGGAGGCGTACCCGGTCAACGTCGGGCTGCTCGGCAAGGGCAACACCGTCAACCAGCGGTCCATGCACGACCAACTGCGCTCCGGAGCCGTCGGGTTCAAGATCCACGAGGACTGGGGCGCCACCCCCGCCGCCATCGACGCCTGCCTGACGGTCTGTGAGCGGACCGGCGCCCAACTGGCCATCCACACCGACACGTTGAACGAGGCCGGATTCGTCGAGGACACCCTGGCCGCCATCGCGGGCCGGGGCATCCACGCCTACCACGCCGAAGGCGCGGGCGGCGGGCACGCGCCCGACATCATCACCGTGGTCTCGCAGCCGCACGTGCTGCCGTCCTCGACCAACCCGACCCGGCCGCACACCGTCAACACCGTCGAGGAGCACCTCGACATGCTGATGGTCTGCCACCACCTCAACCCGTCGGTCCCCGAGGACCTCGCCTTCGCCGAGTCCCGGATCCGCCCGTCGACCATCGCCGCCGAGGACGTCCTGCACGACCTCGGCGCGATCAGCATCATCAGCTCCGACTCACAGGCCATGGGCCGGATCGGCGAAGTCGCCCTGCGCACCTGGCAGACCGCGCATGTGATGAAGCGACGGCGCGGCGCGCTCCCCGGCGACGGCGCGGCCGACAACCACCGCGCCCGCCGCTATGTCGCCAAATACACCATCAACCCCGCGGTCGCGCAGGGCCTCGACCACGAGATCGGCTCCGTCGAGGCCGGGAAGCTCGCCGACCTGGTGCTGTGGGAACCGGCGTTCTTCGGCGTCAAGCCGCAACTCGTCATCAAAGGCGGCCAGATCGCCTACGCCCAGATGGGCGACGCCAACGCGTCCATCCCCACCCCCCAACCCGTGCTTCCCCGGCCGATGTTCGGCGCGGTCGGCGCCGCGCCCGCCGCCAACTCCGTCAACTTCGTCAACGAGGCGGCGCTGGAGGACGGCCTGCCCGAACGCCTCGGCCTCGGCAAGGAGTTCATGCCGATCCGCAGTACACGCGCCCTGACCAAGGCCGACATGCGGGAGAACGACGCGCTGCCGAGAGTCGAGGTCGAACCCGACACGTTCACCGTACGGATCGACGGCGAGGTCGTGGAGCCCGCGCCCGCGCCGGAACTCCCCATGTCCCAGCGGTACTTCCTCTTCTGAGACCATGACCCCGACGACACCGCCCCCTACGACCACGACACCGGCCGCGCGCGCCGCCCTGCTGCTGCTCGCCGACGGCCGCTTTCCGGCCGGCGGCCACGCGCACTCCGGCGGCGCGGAGGCCGCGGTCGCGGACGGCCGGGTGCGGGACGCGGCGACCCTGGCGGACTTCTGCCGGGGCCGTCTGCACACCACTGGACTGGTCGCCGCCGCACTGGCCGCGGCGGCGACCTTCGGCCTCGACCCGCTCGTCCTGGACGCGGCGGCCGACGCCCGCACCCCCTCGCCCGCCCTGCGCACCACCTCCCGCAAGCTCGGCCGCCAGCTCCTGCGCGCCGCCCGCGCCGCCTGGCCCGCCCCCGCGCTCGACCAGCTCGCCGCCGCCCGCCCGCGCGGCGCCCACCAGCCCGTCGTCCTCGGCGTCACCGCCCGCGCCGCCGGCCTGCTCCCGCAGGACGCGGCACACGTCGCCGCCTACGAGTCCGTCAGCGGGCCCGCGACCGCCGCCGTACGGCTGCTGAGCCTCGACCCCTTCCACGCCGCGGCCGTACTCGCCCGGCTGGCACCGTGCGTCGACGAGGCGGCCGCCGCGGCGGCGCTCGCCGCCGAACGCGCCCTCGCCGAAGGCCCGGACGTGCTGCCCGCCGCGTCCGCGCCGCTGCTCGACCTTGCCGCGCAGGACCACGCCGCCTGGCCCGTACGCCTCTTCGCCTCCTGACCCGCCTCCCGATCCGCCTCCCGATCCGCAGCCTCATCCCCCGCCCGGTTCCGAACGCCGTCCGCACCAACGGAGTTGACCATGCATCTCGACCACCCCGAGACCTTCCCCGAGCGGTACGCGCACTCCTCGCCTGCCGTCCGCGCCGACGGAAGGCGGCGCGCGCTGCGGATCGGGCTCGGCGGCCCGGTCGGGTCCGGCAAGACCGCGACCGTCGCGGCGCTGTGCCGCAGACTGCGCGACGACCTGTCGATCGCCGTGGTCACCAATGACATCTACACGCGCGAGGACGCCGAATTCCTGCTGCGCAACGCGGTGCTGCCCGCCGAACGGATCGCCGCCGTGGAGACCGGCGCGTGCCCGCACACCGCGATCCGGGACGACATCTCCGCGAATCTCGAAGCCGTCGAGGACCTGGAGGACGCGGTCGGCCCGCTCGACCTCATCCTCGTCGAGTCCGGCGGCGACAATCTGACCGCCACTTTCTCCAAGGGACTGGTGGACGCGCAGATCTTCGTCATCGACGTGGCGGGCGGCGACGACATCCCCCGCAAGGGCGGCCCCGGCGTCACCACCGCCGACCTCCTCGTGATCAACAAGACCGACCTCGCCCCCTACGTCGGAGCCGACCTCACCCGCATGTCCCGCGACGCCGCCGCCCAGCGCGGCGACCTGCCGGTCGTCCTCACCTCCGTCGCCGCCCCCGACGGCGTCGCCCCGGTCGCCGCCTGGGTGGGCGACCGCCTGGCCGCCTGGGCCGCCGTCCCCGCGACGACGGCGTGAACGACGTGGCGGTCCGCGACACCGCGCACGGCGTCGTCGCCACGGCGCGGATCGTCGCCGCCCCCGACGGGCACGGCGGTACGGCGCTGCCCGTGCTGGCCGGTGACGGACCGCTGGCGCTGCGGCGCAGCCGGATCGTCGGCGGCGCCGACGGCGAAGGGGCCGGGGTGATGGTGGTCGGCGCGATGAGCGCGCCGCTCGGCGGCGACCGGCTGCGGATCGAGGCGGAGGTGGGGCAGGGCGCGCGGCTCGCGGTGGGGTCCGCCGCGGCCACGGTGTCCCTGCCGGGGCGGGACGGCGGGCGGGCGACGTACGACGTGCGGCTGACCGTACGGGCCGGTGGCGCGCTGCGCTGGCTGCCCGAGCCGGTGATCGCCGCCCACCGCAGCGACCTGCGGATGACCACCCGCGTGGACCTCGGCCCCGGCGCGCGCCTCCTGCTGCGGGACGAACAGATCCTCGGCCGCCACGCGGAACCCCCCGGCCACCTCAGCACCCGGCTGACCGCCCACCTCGACGGCCGCCCGCTCCTGGACCAGGAACTCCGCTTCGGCCCTGGCGCCCCCACCGGCTGGGACGGCCCGGCCGTCCTCGGCCGCTACCGGGCCGTCGGCCAACTCCTGCTGATCGAAACAGGCTTCGCCGACCTCCCGGCCGTCGCCCGCACGCTGCCCGCCGACCCCGCCGAAGGCCGGGCGGCCGTCACCCCGCTCGCGGGCCCCGCCGCGTTGATCACCGCGGTGGCCGCGGACGGCCTGCGCCTGCGCCGTCTGCTGGACGCCGGTCTGGCGGCCGTCCGGGCCGCAAGCGCCCCGGCCTACTAGAGCCTGTCCGGCGGATCACGAACGGCCCCTTCGGTGCCTGGCACGCCCGCCCGTCGCGTTGCCCGGAGCGCGACCAGCGCAGGCCCGGGGAAACGGCCGTCACCCGTGCGGCGGCAGCCACCTCACGCCCAACTCGTCCGCAGAATCACACTTTGATGAAGAATCACCCGCCTGGCCTGTTCACAGGCGACTCACAGGGGAAAGGATTCGCTCCGCAGCATCTGTGACCACCGTGGCCACAAGCCACGGACCAGGAGGGGAGTTTCCGCCTTGAGACGCACGATCGTGCTCGTCTCCACCGGCGCCCTGATCGCGGGCGCCATCGCAGCCGCCCCGGCGGCCACCGCACAGTCGCACGACCAGCCGTCGAGATCGGCGCGGTCCGTCACCGTACCCGAGTCCGTCGGCGTGGTGATCGCCGCCGCGAACGCCGCCCGCAAGGGCATCGACTGGGCTGCCTGCCCGGCGAGTTGGAACATTCCATCGCCGATCACCTGCGGCTATGTGACCGTGCCCGTCGACTACGGCAAGCCGTTCGGCGCGACCGTCAAGCTGGCCGTGGACCGGGCGGGCAACACCGGTACCCCGGCCGAACGGCAGGGCGCGCTGATCTACAACCCGGGCGGTCCCGGCGGTTCGGGACTGCGCTTCCCGGTCCGGGTCACCACCTCCTCCGCGCTGTGGGTCAAGACGGCGAAGGCGTACGACTTCGTGGGCTTCGACCCGCGCGGCGTCGGCCACTCCGCCCCGATCTCCTGCGAGGACCCGCAGGAGTACGTGAAAGCCCCCAAGGCCGACCCGGTGCCGGACAGCGAGGCTGACAAGCTCGCACAGCGCAAGCTCGCCGCCGAGTACGCCGACGGCTGCCTGGAGCGCACCGGCGCGCGGACGCTCTCCCAGATGACCACGCTGAACACCGCCCGCGACCTGGACGTCATCCGCGCCGCGCTGCACGAGAAGAAGCTCAACTACCTGGGCGTCTCCTACGGCACGTACCTCGGCGCGGTCTACGCGACGCTCTTCCCGACGCACGTGCGCCGGTTGATCGTGGACAGCGTCGTCAACCCGGCGCGGGACCAGATCTGGTACCGGAACAACCTGGACCAGGACGTGGCCTTCCAGGGCCGCTGGGACGACTGGGAGGCGTGGGTCGCGACGTACGACTCCGTCTACCACCTCGGCGACACGCCCGCGAAGGTCGAGCAGAAGTGGCTCGCGCTGCGCGCCGCCGCCAAGAGCCACCCGATCGGCGGCGTCGTCGGGCCGAACGAACTCCTCGGCTTCTTCCAGAACGCGCCCTACTACGACTCGACGTGGGCCACGGTCGCGGGCGTCTGGAGCCGCTACGAGGCGGGTGACACCCAGGCGCTGCTCGACGCGGCGGCGCCCGACCTGTCCGACACCGCGGGCAACATCTCGGCCGAGAACAGCAACGCCGTGTACACCGCGGTGGAGTGCACCGACGCCAAGTGGCCCACGAATTGGCGCACATGGGACCGGGACAACACCGCGCTGCACGCCAAGTACCCCTTCCTGACGTGGGAGAACGCCTGGCTGAACCTGCCGTGCGCCACCTGGGGCGTCAAGCAGCAGCGCCCGGTGGACGTCCGCTCGCACCACGGGCTGCCCGCCGTGCTGATCGTGCAGAGCACCAGGGACGCGGCGACCCCCTACACCGGGGCGCTCGAACTCCACCGCCGCCTGGCGGGCTCCCGCTTGATCACCGAGAAGGACGCGGGCTCGCACGGCGTCACCAACCTGGTGAACCCGTGCATCAACTCCCGTGTCGAGAGCTATCTGTTGACGGGCACGGTCGACGCCCACGACGTGGTGTGCGGACCCCACGCCGCACCCGTCCCCGCCGCGCCCTAGGGCGCGGAACCGGCGAGACCGCGTACGGGCGGTCCACCCACCTTCACGGTGCGGTGGGCCGCCCGCCGCGCGTCCGGCGTGACGGCCGCGCCGACACGGGGCGACGACGACCGCGGTACGGCTACGGCCGCTTCGCGGCGGTGTCGGTGAAGGCGGCGGCGAAGGCCGCACGGGTGGGGGAGGCCCCGCGCCGGTCCAGGACCGCGAAGACGGCCTGGTCGAAGGCGCCCACGAAGCGGCCGTCGCCGGTCAGCAGCCGGGCGAAGGCGGCGGCCACCCGCGCCGGGTCGTTCATGAAGACCCCGCAGCCCCAGGCGCCCAGCACCAGCCGCCGGTAGCCGTGTACGGCGGCCACCTCCAGGACCCGCTCGGCGCGCGCGTCGAGGGCCGCTCCGACGAGGGGCACGCGCTCGGGCGTCGTGCGCGCGATGACCCCGGCGTTCGGCGCGGGCGAGGTCAGGAAGCCGACGGTGTACGGCACGTCGAGCAGCGTGCCGCTGTCGTCGCGGAAGACCGGCACGGCGGGGGAGTGGATGACGCGGTCGCTGTAGAAGACATCGGTGTCCGCCCGGTGGTGGGCGTAGAACTCGGGTGCGCGCAGCAGACAGGTGTAGAGCGCGGAGGAACGGCACAGCGCCTCCTCCTGCGCCTGCGCTCCCTTGACGTAACCGCCGCCGGGGTTGCGTGCGGAGGCGAAGTTGAGCACGGCCACCGCGCCGCCCGCGGCGTCTGCCGCGACCAGCCTGGCCGCCGCCTCCATGCTGCTCTCCGGCGTCACCTCGCAGCGCACGGGCCCGTCGCCCCACGCTCCCTCGCCGGGGACCGCGACCGGCGCGGGGCCGTACATCCGGGTCCCCTCGGCCGCCGCCGCGACGGCCTCGCCGAGCGGGACGTACCGTCCGGCCGGGGAGTCGTACCCGCCCTCCGCCGCGATCCGCTGATTCTCCGTGGCGATGTTCCGCAGACGAGCACTCATGCCCAGGACGGTAGGGCGTGTACGGGCTCCGGCGCGAGTGAATTCGGGCGGTCGCGGCGGCCGTCGGCCGATCCGTACGGGCTGATCCCGGACTTCGTACGGCTTCGTCCGGCCTTCCGGCCGGCTTCTTGCGGGCGGCGGTAGACGCGATATATCGTGAGTCGCGTTCCGTTTCCCTGGGAGGTAGTGCCGTGTCCGAGCTGTCCCCGAAGGCGCGTTCCGGCGAGCCGAGGATGCGGGCGTCCGACGACGAGCGCGACCGTACGGCGGCGCTGCTGGCGGAGGCATTCGCCGCGGGCCGGCTGACCGCCGAGGAGCACGCCGAGCGGATGGAGGCGGCCTACGCCGCCAGGACCCGCGGCGACTTGGCGCCGCTCACCGCCGACCTGCCCGCCCCCGCGCCCGGCGCCCCGCTCGCCTCACCCGCCGACAACGAGGCGGTGCGGGCGCTGTTCAGCAAGGTCCGCCGCTCGGGCCAGTGGCCGGTGCCGCCGCACACCGTCGTACGGGCCAGCTTCGGCGCCGTCGTGATCGACCTGCGGCAGGCGGTGTTCACCCGCCGCGAGGTGGTCATCCAGGCCGACTCCTTCTTCGGCAAGGTCGAGGTCATCGTCCCCGACCACGCGCAGGTCTACGACGTCGGCACGGCGCTGTTCGGCAAGCGCTCCCAGCACGGCCGCCGCAGCGACAAGAGCGGCGTGGACGGACCGGTCGTACGGATCACCGGACGCTCCGTCTTCGGCCACGTCCGGGTGATGCGCCGCTTCAAGTGGCCCTGGCGGGACGGCCGCTGACGCCGCGGTGCCGACCGGGCGTCACGCCCCGCGCCCGGCCAGCCAGCGGTCCTCGGCCGCGTAGTCGAACCAGTCGCCGTGCTCCGACAGCCGCGCGGGCAGCGGGAACACCTCGCGCCAGTCCGCCTTGTCCAGCTCCGCCGCCAGCCAGGCCACCGTCCCCGGCAGCGACTCCTCGTACGAGGTGACCGCGCGGTAGCCCAGTTCGCGCTCGGCCGCCGACATGTCCAGCACCATCGGGTACGGCATGCCCCACGGAGTGTCGCCCACGGTCGGCTCCGGCGGCGGCCCGTCCACCAGCACGGTCTCGCTGGTCACACCGAGCGCGCGGTCCACCGCGGCGGAGATCTCCGCGACGGTCGGCACCCGCGGATCACCCGCGTTGAGCGCGCGGGAGCCCGGCTTCGCCGCCGCCAGCCGGACCAGCTCGGCGATGTTCGACGCGTGCACCGGATGGAACCGGCTCCTGCCCCCGTACGCCAGCACCCGCACCGGACGGCCGTCCAGCGCGCGTTTGACGAAGTAGATCTCACGCGGCAGCGGACTGTGCGGGCCGTGGATCGCCCCGGCGCGCAGCAGCGTCGACGGCAACCGCTCGCCCGCCTCCAGCAGTGTCCGCTCCAACTCGACCTTGCGGGTGCCGTACGTCGAGGGGCCCGGCGCGACCGTCGCGCAGGTCTCCGGGAGCGGCACCGGGAAGCGCGGGGAGCCGTCCGGCTCGGCCTGCGTGTCGAAATTGCGGCCCGCCTCGTCCTCGTACACCGCCGCGCTGGAGATCACCACCGCGGAACCGATCCGGTCGGACAGCGACAGCAACTGCCGCGCGTCGGCGCCGTCGTAGGCCACACAGTCCAGCAGGACGTCGCAGCCGTCGCCGAGCGCCGCGGCCAGCGCGGCGCTGTCCGAGCGGTCGACCCGGACCGTACGCACGCCCGGCGGCCACCCCTCGTCCGAGCCGCCGCCGCGCGAGGCGGCCGTCACCTGCCAGCCGTCCGCGGCCAGGGCGCGTACGGCCTGCCGCCCGATCTGTCCAGAAGCGCCGATCACGAACGCGGTTCCCGTCATGGTGAGGACGCTATGCGGGCGGGCACCGCGCGGACCAGAGGGGTTCGCCCTGCGCGGATTCGCCCTCGGCGCAACCCCGGCAGCGCGAGAAGGAGACCCGGCAACGCGTGGCGGGGTCCCGGCAGGGCGCGGCGCAATCCCGGCGGGGCGGGAACAGGCCCCGGATCAGGACGACTTGCGGCGCAGCCGCCCCCCGGTGCCGCCCTGCGCGAGCGCCGCCTGCTCGGCCTTCACCTCGCCCGCGTACCGGTCCACGTACTCCTGCCCGGACATCGCCATGATCGCGTACATGATCTCGTCGGTCACCGACCGCACCACGTACCGCTCTTCCTCCATGCCGAAGAAGCGGCTGAAGTCCAGCGGCTCGCCGAAGCGGATGGTGACCCGGCCGATCCGCGGGAACTTCCGTCCGGGCGGCTGGAGTTCGAAGGTGCCGAGCACCGCGCAGGGGATCACGGGGGCCTGGGCGCGCAGCGCCATCAACGCGACACCGGTCCTGCCGCGGTACAGCCGCCCGTCGTGCGAGCGGGTGCCCTCCGGGTAGATGCCCAGCAGCTCGTCGCGCTCCAGGACCTCGATCGCCGCGGTGACGGCCGCCTGCGACGCCTTGCCGCCCGACCGGTCGACCGGGATCTGTCCGACGCTGCGGAAGAACGCCGCCGTCAGCCGCCCCTTCAGACCGGGACCGGTGAAGTACTCGGCCTTGGCCAGGAAGGTGATGCGGCGCGGCAGGATCGCGGGCATCACGAAATGGTCGGTGAACGACAGGTGATTGCCCGCGATGATCGCCCGGCCGCTCTCGGGGATGTTCTCCATCCCCTCGATCCGGGGCCGGAACATCAGCCGCAACAGCGGCCCGAGGACCACGTACTTGAGCAGTCGGTAGAACACGGTGGCTGCCTCCCCTGACCCGTCCCGGTGCGCCCGGAGAGCGGTGCCCCGATCCTCGGTGCCCCGGCAGAGTAGTGCCCGCGCCCCCGCCGCGCGAGCCCGGAGCACGCCCGCGACCCGCGCCTTTGCCCGGCCCGGGGCGTACGCACGGTTCTCCGGTCAGTGTCCGGCCGGACCCGACTCCTCGCCCTGCCCGGCGTGTTGGGCCGCGCGCGGCATCAGGAAGGCCACCAGGAAGGCGGCGGCGAGCCCGCCCGCCGCCATCAGCAAGGTGGCCACGGCCGCCGCGCCCATGCCGTGTCCGGTCCGGGCGAAGAAGGCCGTGCCCAGGACGGCGACGCCGATCGAACCGCCGAGCTGCTGCACCGCGTTGAGCACCCCGGAGGCGGAGCCGGTCTCCTGGTCGGACACACCCGCCAGCGCGATGTCGAAGAACGGCGCCATCACCACACCGAGTCCCGCGCCGCTGACCAGCAGGGACGGTACGAGCTGCCAGCTCGTCACGGAGTCGCCCGCCAGGCGCACGGTCAGCGCCACCGCGCCCACGGACAGCGCGGTGAGCAGCAGTCCGCCCTGTACGGCACGGCGGCCGTAGCGCGGGCCGAGCCGCATGCCGGACAGCGTCGCGCCGACGGCGGAGCCGAACGCCCAGGGGATCATCGTCGCGCCCGCGTGCAGGGCGCTGAAGCCGAGCCCGTACTGGAGGTAGAGGGTGACCACCAGCATCAGGCCGGTCAGCGCGGCGAAGAAGACCAGGCCGACGGCGAGGGAGCCGGTGTAGCCGCGGTGCCGGAACAGCCCCGGCTCGATCAGCGGCGAGCCGCCGCGGGCCCGTACCGACTTCTGGTAGCGCGCGAAGAGGACGAGGACCGGTACGGACGCCGCCATGCAGAGGTGACTCCACAGCGGCCAGCCCAGGTCGCGGCCCTGCACCAGCGGATAGACCAGCAGCAGAACGGCGACGCTGAGGATGCCGACACCCGGCACGTCGAGCCGGGGCGGCCGTGGGGCGCGGCTCTCCGGCAGTACGCGCGGGGCGGCGGCGAAGGCGACGAGCGCGATCGGCACATTGATCAGGAAGATCGCCCGCCAGCCGGTGCCGAAGAGATCGGCGTCGGTCAGGAAACCGCCGAGCACCGGACCGGCGACCGCCGCCAGACCCATCACCGGCCCGAACACGCCGAAGGCGGCGCCCATTTCGGCCGGCGGAAAGACCTCCCTGATCAGGCCGAGGCCCTGCGGCACCATCATCGCGGCGAACGCGCCCTGCGCCGCCCGCATGCCGATCAGCATGTCCGCGGAGCCCGAGCAGGCGCACAGCAGCGAGCAGACCGCGAAACCCGCCACCCCGATCAGGAACATCCGGCGGCGGCCGACGATGTCACCGAGCCGCGCCCCGGTGATCATCAGGACGGCGAAGGCGAGGGTGTACGCGGCGGCGATCCACTGGATACGGGTGGAGCTGCCGCCGAAGTCCGCCTGGATCGAGGGCGAGGCCACGCCGACGATCGTGGCGTCCAGCAGGTCCATCACCTCCACGGCCAGGACCACGGCGAGGGCGAGCCAGCGCAGCCGCGCACCGCCGGCCGGGGCCGCGTCCGGCTCCGACGCGCGATCCGGGTCCTCGGTGAGGGTCGATGCGGTCACGGTGATTCCTCCGGGCGGTGGCGGGACGGCGTGCTGTGAAAGAACACTGTTCTACTTACGAACACTGTTCGCGTCAAGTACGATGTTCGCAGCCGCTGTCCCTGGAGGTTCCACCGCCGTGACCGAGATCCCCGCCCCGCCCTGGGGGCCGACCCGCAAGCGCGCGCCGCGCCGCGTCCTCAGCCAGGACGGGATCATCGCGGCGGCCCTGCGGATCGTCGACACCGAGGGCATCGACGCGATGAGCATGCGCCGGGTCGCCCAGGAGCTGGGCACGGGAGCGGCCTCCCTCTACGCGCACGTCGCCGGGCGGGACGAGTTGATCGCCCTGGTCCTCGACCGGGTCAGGGCCGAGATCCACTGCCCGGTCCCCGACCCCGAGCGGTGGCAGGAGCAGGTGAAGGACGTGATGCGGCAGGCCCGCGCGGCGCTGGCCGCGCACGGCGACCTGGCCCGGCTCTCGATCGAGATCGGCGTGCCCACCGGCGAGAACGCGATGCGCACGGCCGAGGGCGTGCTCGCCATCCTCGCCGCGGGGCGACTGCCCGTGCAGGTCTGCGCCTACGGGGTCGACGCGCTCGCGCTGTACGTCACCGCCGCCGCGGCCGAGGAGGCCGCCCTCGCCTTCCGCACCGGCGTCACGAGGGCGGGCAAGGACGACTTCCTCGCCCAGGTCCGCGACTACTACAAGAGCCTGCCCAGCGGGCAGTTCCCCGTCATCACCGGCATGGTCGACGAGCTGATGCGGGACGTCGGCGACGAGCGCTTCGAATTCGGCCTCGACCTGCTGGTCTCCGGCCTCGCCCGGCACGCGGTCCCGGCGGCGGGGGAGTAGGCCACTCGCCCAGATCCGGCCGCCCGCCCGTATCCGGCAGCCCGCCCAGATCCGTATCAGGCCGGTCGGCCGCCCGCCCGGCCCGGGGCTCGCTCAGCCGGCCCGCTCTTTCAGCGCGCCCGAGCCCTCAGTGCGGCTCCCGGATCGCCGCCGCCCCCGCCGTGCACAGGCCCAGCACCACCCAGCCGAACCACAGCCAGCCGTTCGACCCCAGTGCCACGGTGTAGGCGACCACCGCGACCAGAAACGCCACCGTGGTCAACGCCATCGCTTTCACGGAACCCGGCATCGCACGCCTCCCTTCCGCAGGCGCGTGCGCGCACCCGCCGACGAGGCGGAAGCCGTATCGCGGCCCTTCCTTCATGGTGACCCCACGGGCACCCCGCGCGCCACCACGCCTCTCGGCCCGCCGCGCGCCAGGCCGTTCACCACTCCCCGTCGGTCACCCGGCCCGGATCGTCGCCCAGGTGCTCGACCTGCTCCGGCTTCGGCGGCGCCCACGGCTGCTCGTCGTCGCCCAGCCAGTCACCGACCGGCCTGACCCCGGTCAACGGCTCGGTGGCGGCCAGATCCTCGCCGTCCGCGTCGTAGTAGTCGAACCACGGCAGCCCCGCCGCGTTGTACGCCGCCCGGTCCACCGGGGACGCGGGCGCCGGTTCGCCGGTGATCTCCCGCCACTGCGGGGCCGTCGCCAGATGGACGAAGACCCGGCCGGACGGCTTCTTCCGCCAGTCCTGCGCGGGCCGCTCATCGCGGTACACCTCCTGGCGCATTCGGCCGCCCGCGCCGAGCCCCATCGCGGGCGCCGACCTGGCCGCCATCGGTGCGGGCGGCGGCACGTGACCCGCGCCAGGGGCCATCGACGGGAGCGCGGGTCCGCCGTACCCCCCGGCCGCCTGCGCCGACACACCCCACGGCCCGTTCGTCGTCACCGTCCTGCGGCTCTGCTCGGCGCGCCAGCGCGCCAGCGGCTCCTCGCGCAGCTCGAACACCTGGAGCTGCACCCCGCCCCAGACCTCCTCGCCGGAGACCTGCCCCTCCACGGTCGCCCCGAGCCCCAGGGGCACGGCCACGAACTGCCGGATCGTGCCGGGGCCGGAGTTGATGCCGTCCAGCCACGGCTGCCGGGGCAGCACCACGTAATTCTGCGGGTCGCGCGACAGCCGGTCGCTCCACGGCCGGCCCGACACCGCGCACACCTTCCCGACACCGACCTGGAGGGCGGCGGGCGCGGCCGAGGAGAAGCTGAGCCACATCGCCTCGCGCTGATACACCGGCAGCAGCACCCCGCCGTGCGCGCGCCACCGCTCCGGAGTCCGCCCGGCGAAGTCGCCCACGCGGCGCAGCGGGAAGGAGCCCAGGCCGGGCGGCAGCGGGTGCGTGCCCTTCTCGGGCAGCCGCAGCGTCCGCATGAAGCGGACCGTCACCCCGCCGGGCAGCTCCAGCGCCGCCCCCGAGATCCGTACCTGTTCGCCCATCCCGGGCCCCCCTCCGTCAGCCGCGACCGCGCGCCTCCAACGATGCCAAATACGCGTTGTACGCGACGAGTTCCGCGTCACCGTCGCGGTCCGCGGCCCGGTCGCCGCGCCGTGCCTGCCGCTGCTCGGAGGTGTACCACTGGAAGAGCAGCGCCACCAGCACGACGACCGACGGGATCTCGCTGAACGCCCAGGCGATGCCGCCCGCCGCCGTCTGGTCGCCGAGCGCGTCGATGCCCAGCGAGGCGGGCGGGTGCTCGAAGGTGGTCAGCATCGGCTCGCTGGCCATCATGACCGCGATGCCGAAGAACGCGTGGAAGGGCATCCCCGCGAACAGCTCCAGCATCCGCATCACATAACCGGGCCGGTGCGGCCCCGGGTCGACGCCCATGATCGGCCAGAAGAACAGCAGACCCACCAGCAGGAAGTGCACCATCATCGCGATGTGCCCGGTCCTGGTGTGCATCAGCGTGTCGAAGATCGGCGAGAAGTACAGCCCGTACAGGCTCGCGATGAACAGCGGGAGCGTGAAGGCCGGGTGCGTGATGATCCGCAGATACCGGCTGTGCAGCAGCTTCACCAGCAGCTCGCGCGGTCCGGTGCGGCCGCGCTCGGCGGCGGGCAGCGCCCGCAGCGTCAGCGTCACCGGGGCGCCCAGCAGGATCAGGATCGGCGAGAGCATGCTCAGCACCATGTGCTGCACCATGTGCACGCTGAACATGACCATGCCGTAGTCGTTGAGCTTGGTGCACATCACCAGAGCGACCGTCAGCACCCCTGTGACGAACGCCACGGTACGGCCGGGCGACCACGAGTCGCCGCGCCGCCGCAGCCGCAGCACACCCCAGCCGTAGAGGACCAGCGCCACCAGGCAGCCGATGAGGAAGAACGGATCGCCGCCGCTGAACGACAGCCCCCGGCCGAGGGTGAACGGCGGCAAGTCCATGTGCATGCCGTGTCCGCCGTGGTCCATCCGTCACTCTCCTGTCGCGCCGGGCCGCGTGCTGCCGGTCCGGCCCGTGCTCCGATTCGACCCTTGTGCCCGCTCCAGAGTAGAACCGCCCCCGGACGCCGATTCGGCCGGGGGCGGGGAGCGCCGACGCACGTGGTCGGAGCACGTCATGAAGCGTCAGGACACGCCACTCACAGCACGCACTCGGCCTCGACGTACCGCTCGGCGGGCACCGTCTTCAGGTGCTCGACGGCCTCCCCGAGCGGGACCAGCGTGATGTCGGTGCCGCGCAGCGCCGTCATCATGCCGAACCGGCCCTTGTGGACGGCCTCCACGGCGTGCCAGCCGAAGCGGGTGGCGAGAACGCGGTCGTACGCGGTGGGCGTGCCGCCGCGCTGGACGTGCCCGAGGATGACCGGCCTGGCCTCCTTGCCCAGCCGCTCCTCCAGCTCGACCGAGAGCTGGTTGGCGACGCCGCTGAACCGCTCGTGGCCGTAGATGTCGGTCGCGCCCGACGTGAAGTCCATGGTGCCCTCGCGCGGCTTGGCGCCCTCGGAGACCACCACGATCGCGAACTTCTTGCCCGCCTCGAAGCGCTGGCCGACGACCCGCGCCAGCTCCGACACGTCGAACGGCCGCTCCGGCACCAGGATCGCGTGCGCGCCCGCCGCCATCCCGGAGTGCAGCGCGATCCACCCGGTGTGCCGCCCCATGACCTCCACGATCAGCACCCGCTGGTGCGACTCGGCGGTGGTCTTGAGCCGGTCCAGGGCCTCGGTGGCCACCATCACGGCGGTGTCGAAGCCGAAGGTCACGTCCGTGGACGCGATGTCGTTGTCGATGGTCTTGGGCACACCGACGATGGGCAGGCCCGCGTCCGACAGCAGCCGGGCCGCCTTGAGGGTGCCCTCACCGCCGATCGGGATGATCGCGTCCAGGCCCAGGTCGGCCACGTGGCCCCTGGCCTGTTCGACCCCGCCGCGCAGGTGGGCGGGCTGGACCCGCGAGGAGCCGAGGATCGTGCCGCCGCGCGCGAGGATGCCGCTCACGGCATCGAGGTCCAGCTTGCGGTAGTCGCACTCGAGCAGGCCCTTCCACCCGTCGTGGAAGCCGATGACCTCGTCACTGTGGTCCACCACGGCGCGGTGCACCACGGACCGGATGACGGCGTTCAGCCCGGGGCAGTCGCCGCCGCTGGTCAGCACACCAATACGCATTGCTCTCGTTACTCCCGCAACTCGACCGGACGGCCGGACCCCGTCGTCCGGATGGATCGCAGCCAGCTTACCGAGAGCGGCTGTCACGCCTCCACGGCGACCGAACTGCGGACACCTGACGATTACTCAAACTCCGGGGAACGCCTGCGCAGCGTGACGGACCCACCTCGGACCCCCGCCGACGCACGACGCCCGCGCCCTCCTGCGAGGACACGGGCGCGGTACGGGTCAGGCGGGTCGGAACGGTGTCACGCGGGCTGTACGGCCGCCGCGATCCGCTCGGCGCGCAGCGCCTCGAACCACTGGTCGTCGACCGGCGGCAGCGCGTTGACGTCCAACGCGAGCTTGATCAGCAGGTCGGCGATCTGCGGATTGCGGGCCATCACCGGACCGTGCATGTACGTGCCGAAGACCGTGTCGTTGAAGGCGCCCTCGGTGCCGTCCCCCGTGCCGTTGCCCTTGCCCATCCGCAGCCGGGCCAGCGGCCTGGCCTGCGGGCCGACATGGGTGACGCCCTGGTGGTTCTCGAAGCCGGTCAGCGGCGGCAGATTGAGGTGGGGGTCGATGTCGGCCAGGACGTCGCCGACGCACCGCTCGCCCTCGCCGCGCACGCTCACCACGTCGAGCAGGCCGAGGCCCGGCTCGGGGCGGCCCAGGTCGTTGACGAACTCGTGGCCGAGGATCTGGTAGCCCGCGCAGACCGAGAAGACGATCGCGCCGTTGGCGACCGCCCGGTTCAGGCCGCCGTCGCGGCGCAGCCGCTCCGCGGCCAGCCGCTGCGGGCGGTCCTCGCCGCCGCCGATCAGATAGATGTCACCGGACGTCGGCACCGGCTGGTCGGAGCGGACGTCGACCCGGGTGACCGGCACCCGGCGCTGCTGGGCGCGCCGCTCCACGACCAGCGCGTTGCCCTGGTCGCCGTAGGTGCTCAGCAGGTCGGGGTAGACCCACACCAGGCGGAGGCTGGACTCACTCATGCGTGCTTCTCCTTGTCCGTCGTCAGCAACGTGACGCGATGTGACGCGACGTGGTCGCGGTCAGTTGCCGACCCGGCGGCGCAGGTCCTGGAAGGCGGTGTAGTTGGCGATGGCCTCGATCCGGCCGGGCGGCGCGGAGCGCACCGCCTCGTCGAGGTTGGCGCAGACCCGGAACTGGAGCCCGGCGACCTCCAGGCGGACCGCGAGGTCCAGCTTGCGGTCGCCGATCACCATGATCGGGTGTCCGGCCAGCCGGGTGTAGTCCACGTCCCACAGCCAGGAGGTGTCGGTGCCGTCGGCGCCGCGCGCGTTGACCGACAGGATCACCGGGGTGGGCGGGCCGTCGATCAGCGAGAAGGTCTCCAGCCAGCCGGCCGGGTTCTTCGCCAGCAGCAGCCGCAGCTCGCGCTGCTGGAAGCTCACCACGTCGTAGCGGCCCGCGACCGCCTGCACCGCGTACATCCGCTCCAGCGCGACCTTGGGGTCGATGCCGAAGGCCGCGGCGGCGGCGGCCGAGACCGCCGCGTTCGACTTGTTGGCGCGGCCCGGGAGCTGGAGGTGGATCGGCCAGGCGGAGCCGTGCGGGTCGATCACGTGGTCGCCGGACAGCGCCCAGGTCGGGGTGGGGCGGCGGAAGCCGCACTCGGCGCAGAACCAGTCCTCCGACGGGCGTTGCAGGACGCCGCCGCAGGACGGGCACGACCAGGCGTCGTCCTTCCACTCCTGGCCCGCCGCGACCCACACCACGGTCGGGCTGGAGGAGGCGGCCCAGGTGATCAGCGGGTCGTCGGCGTTGGCGATGATGATCGCCTCGACGCCTGCCAGGCCCTCGCGCCACTTCTCGGCCAGCATGCGGGTCTCGGCCGCGCGGTCGAGCTGGTCGCGGGAGAGGTTGAGCAGCGCGATGGCCTTGGGGGCGACGTCGCGGGCGACGCCCGCCAGGTACTTCTCGTCGACCTCGATCACGCCGAAGCGCGCCTCGGAGCCGCCCGCCAGCGCGGAGGTGATCCCCGCGGGCATGTTCGCGCCGAGCGCGTTGGAGACGACGGGGCCGCCCGCGCGCAGCGCCTCGGCCAGCAGCCGGGTGGTGGTGGTCTTGCCGTTGGTCGCCGACACCAGGATCACGTCGAGGTGCCGGGCGAGCCTGGCCAGCAGGTCGGGGTCGAATCTCAGCGCCACCTTGCCGCCGATCACCGAGCCGCTGCCACGGCCTGCCGCACGCGACACGCCCGCCGCCACCTTGCCCGCCGTCACGGCCAGTTTCGCCCGCGGCGACAGCGGCTCCGAGTTGCCTGCCATCGTCTCTCTTCCTCCTCGACTGCGACCGGCCCCGCTGCCCCGTGGCGGCTGGTTGTACGCCTCCGAGCGCCACTTGGGCGGCCGACAAGGTTCGGTCCCGGCTCAGCCTATCGACTCCGGGCCCCCGGACCGCACCGCGCCGCCCCGGTCGGACCGTGCGCCGAACTCCACGCGCACCGGGGGCATCCGCGCCACCGGCGCTGTCTGTGGGGACGGGTGCGGCCCGCCCGCGGTTCCTGATCCGCCGACCGCGTCACAGCCCCGGGCTGCCCGCCCGGTCGCCGGCCGCCGCGAGGCGGCCCCACAGCAGGTCGGCCAGGTGCCTGACCAGCAGGTCGCGGGAGAACGGCCGCTCGCCGAGCCACCAGTCGCCCGCCGCGTACATCATGCCGACGATGCCGTGTCCCCAGGCGCGGGCGAGCTGCTCCGAGTCGGGGCCGAGGTCGAGGCGTTCGGCGATCACCTCGGCCAGGTCCTCGCCCATGCGGCGCAGCAGCGGTACGGAGTGCCGTCCGGCGTCCAGTCCCTTGTCGCCGTCGGCGGGCACTTCGGCCGGGTGCATCAGGAAGCGGTAGACCTGCGGGTGGGCCTCGATGGCGGACAGATACGCGTGCAAGGTGGCCTCGACGCGGTCCCTGCGGTCGCCGGGGGAGTCCAGCGCGGCCCGCAGGGTGGCCAGCAACGCGTCGGTGTGCCGCTTGGCCAGCGCCCGGTACAGGCCGCTCTTGTCGCCGAAGTGCCGGTAGAGGATCGGCTTGGTGATGCCCGCCTCGGCGGCGATGGCGTTCATGGACGCCTCGGGCCCGTCCCGCAGGACGACGCGGTCGGCCGCTTCGAGCAGCTCCGCCCGGCGCCGCTCCGTGGCCGTCCGCTGGTCCTGCCGCTGGCCGGTGTCCACCCGCGCCTCCCCAATTGTTCGATTGCTGGTGGTCAGCGCAACGTAACACCCCGCCAGCCGCCCCCCGCGCGCGGCGGAATGAGTTGACATGGCCTACCGGTCGGTAACAGACTGCTGTTACCGCTAGTAACTGGCACGTGGAGGGGAAGATGGGCGACTTCACGCTCGAACTCAATGACGACCAGCAGTCCGTGCGCGACTGGATCCACGGCTTCGCCGCCGACGTGATGCGCCCGGCCGCCGCCGAATGGGACGAGCGCGAGGAGACCCCGTGGCCCATCATCCAGGAGGCCGCCAAGATCGGACTGTACTCGCTGGACTTCTACGCCCAGCAGTTCTTCGACCCCACGGGCCTGGGCATCCCGCTCACCATGGAAGAGCTGTTCTGGGGTGACGCGGGCATCGCCCTGTCCATCGTCGGCACCGGACTCGCCGCCGTCGGCGTCCTCGCCAACGGCACCGAGGAGCAGATCGGCACCTGGGTCCCGCAGATGTACGGCGACGCCGACGACGTCAAGCTCGCCGCCTTCTGCTCCTCCGAGCCCGACGCGGGCTCCGACGTCTCCGCGATGCGCACCCGCGCCGTCTACGACGAGGCCACCGGCGAGTGGGTGCTCAACGGCACCAAGACCTGGGCCACCAACGGCGGTATAGCCAACGTCCACGTCGTCGTCGCCGTGGTCGACCCGGAGCTGGGCACCAAGGGCCACGCCTCCTTCATCGTGCCCCCCGGCACCCCCGGCCTGTCCCAGGGGCAGAAGTTCAAGAAGCACGGCATCCGCGCCTCGCACACCGCCGAGGTCGTCCTGGAGGACGTACGGATTCCCGGCGACTGCCTGCTCGGCGGCAAGGACAAGCTCGACGAGCGGCTGGCACGGGCCCGCGAGCGGGCCAAGTCGGCCCATGGCGGCGAGCGGGTGAAGAACGCGGCGATGGCCACCTTCGAGGCCTCCCGCCCGGCGGTCGGCGCCATGGCCGTGGGCACGGCGCGCGCCGCGTACGAATACGCCCTCGAATACGCCACCGGCCGCGAGCAGTTCGGCCGCCCGATCATCGACAACCAGGGCGTCGCCTTCCAGCTCGCCGACATGCGCACCCAGATCGACGCCGCCCGCCTCCTGGTCTGGCGCGCCTCCTGGATGGCGACGGCGGGTAAGCCCTTCACCTCCGCCGAGGGCTCGATGTCCAAGCTCTTCGCCAGCGAGACCGCCAAGAAGGTCACCGCCCAGGCCATCCAGATCCTCGGCGGCAACGGCTACACCCGCGAGTACCCGGTGGAGCGCATGCACCGCGACAGCGCGATCTACACGATCTTCGAGGGCACCAGCGAGATCCAGCGTCTGGTCATCGCCCGCACGCTGTCCGGGATGCCGCTGCGCTGAGGCGGCGCGACGGCACAGGGCTCAGGGGCGGACGCCGGGGGTGTCCGCCCCTGACGCATGTCCCGGCGGCCACCCCCTCGTTGGGCAGGGTGTACATCATCCGATACGCGCCGATTTCCGGCGCAAGCCCCGGGGAGGGCCGATGGCCGACCCGCAGTGGAAACGACTCATCGAACACGTCATGGCGGTCCCGGAACGCGTCTACGAGCACTGGAGCGGCGCCGACGGCTGGGACAACGACACCGAATTCGGCAAGGAGTACGGAGAGAACCGCGTCTCCTGGTGCGTGATCTTCGACTGGGACATGTACCACGACGTCGGTCTCGACCAGGCCGTCCCGAAGACCGACAACGTGACCGCGTTCAGCACATGGGCCCGACGCAAGGGCGCCTGGTCCGCGTACCCGAGCATCGGCGCCTGGGTGAATCTGGACGGCGGCGGGCACACCGAGATCGTCACCGGCTTCGACGAGCGCTACGTCCACACCAAGGGCGGCAACAGCGTGAAGGCCGGGGCCACCGACCGAGGCCAGGGCAACGGCGTGTGGTCGCACCGTGAACTGCGTCACGCCCAGCGCGTCACCGGCTACTTCGCGCCGCGCTTCCCCGACGGGATCTGCCCGCCGACCGCGGACCCCGCCGACCCGCGCGGCGGCACGGCGGTCGCCTCCTACCGAGTGCGCCCGACCGCCACCACGCACCCGGCGCCCGCGTTCCCCGGCCGTGAGTACTTCGTCCTCGGCGCGGTCAGCGACCACACCCTGCTGCTCCAGACCTGGCTGCAACGCGGCAACTGGGGCCCGCCGTACAAGGTCGGCCCGTCCCGCACCATGACCGCGCTCGACCTGACCAAGGTCAAGGCCCTCCAGCGGCACTACGTCGCCGCGCTCGGCCCGGCGGACGGCGCCGTCGGGCCGCTGACCTGGCTGTACGCCTACGAGGTCGCGTACGGCCTGCGCGCGAGATGACCGCCGCCGTCCGGCGCGGCCCCGCGTGACTAGTCCCCGTCGTTGCGGTATCCGCGCAGCAGGAACCAGGCGAGGAACACCACACCGACCACCGAGACGACGATGATGCTGCGCATCACCGGACCGGGGCCGGGCGAATTCGACATCGCGAACGTCGTGACGTCGTGGAACGCGCCGAGATCCATGTGGGTATGCATGGGGGTACTCCTTATGGTCCGGCTGCCCAGGGTAGACCCGCGCCCCGAGCCGTCCGCGCTCCGGGTCGGCCCGCGCGCCGACCCGGAGCGCGCGCCCAGGTCAGTGGCCGGAATGCGGGCAAAGCGGCACCAGTGTGTCCGGGCGGTCACCGCACGCGCACGTCGTCTGGTTCAATAGGACACATGGCCAGCACTACTGACTCCGGGACAGGTCGCGACGACCTCGAACCCTTCTGGCCGTCCCGGCAGGAGCACCACTTCGACCGCTGGTGTTGCCGCGCGACCCCCGCGCGGACCCGCGTCCTGAGCTGACCCCGCCGCACCGGCCTCCGAGCCGCTGCCCGCAGCCACCGGTCCCCGCGCAATACGGCGTCCTGACGACCCCATCGCGCGAAAGAGCCGAATCATGTCGAACCTGCCGAACGTCCACTCCCTTTCCACGCTGCCCGCCCGACCGGGCGGAGCGCCCTCCTCCGGCGGCGCTCCGGCCGTCAACCGGCAGCGACTGCGCGCCGTACGCCCCGACGAGGTGCCGCCCGCACCGGACTTCCTGCCGCCCGGCGCCACCTGGCTGCCCGCGCCGGGGCATGTGCTGCCCACCATCCCCGGCGGCGCCCCGATGGTCGGTTACCTGGTGCTCGTCCCGGCCGAGCAGGTCCCGACCGCCGTCCCCGCCCCGGCCCCCGAGTTCCGCACCGGCCGGGCGGAGACCTCCGACCCGCTGTCCCAGGTGCCGATCAGCATCGACGACGAGCGCCGCACCGCCGCGGTCGACGGTCGCCAACTCGACCTGACCTACCTGGAGTTCGAACTGCTCGCGCACCTCGTCGCGCACCCGCACCGGGTGCACTCGCGCGACCAGCTCGTGACCACGGTCTGGGGATACGGGCATGTCGGCGACGGCCGCACGGTCGACGTCCACGTCGCCCGGCTGCGCCGCAAGCTCGGCGCGGAGCACCGCGCCAGCATCGTGACGGTGCGCCGGGTCGGCTACAAGTACGCCCCCGCCGCGCCGGTATCGACCGCGGGCGCGACCGCGGCTACGGCACGACCGTGACCGGCCACCGTCCGGCTTTCACGAGCCGGACGGCGACCGAGCCGACGAACCGGTGCCCGGCGCGCTCCGAGGCGCCCACCACGACCGCGTCCGCGGTGAGCTGTTCCGCGGCCGTGGTCAGGCCGTTGTAGGGGTCGCCGCGGAAGGTGTGGAACTCCCACCGCACCGTGAACGTCCCCTGCAACCGCTCGACGGAGTCGCGGATCTCCGCCATGAGCTGCTCGGCGATCCCGGTGTCGACCTCCGACACCGGGACCCCGAGGGCGGCGCCGGTCGGCATGTACGGCTGCACGTAGACCAGGGCGAGCAGCGCGTGCTGCCGCCGCGCGAGCCCCGCCGCGTACGCGGCGGCCCGCCACGACGTGTCGGAGCCGTCCAGTCCGGCGAGGATGACCTTCGGTCCGTCCGTGCCGCGCTCGAAGTGCGCCGGCAGCTTCTGCTCTTCCACGCGCGCCAGGCTATCGGCCTCCGGCCTGCGGTTTCATCCCCCGGCACGCAGCGTTCTCACTCCAATGGGCGCATTGCCACGACATGTGCACCTTTGCGGGGCACGCTGTGCGAGAGGAGTGAAACAGGCGGCGGTACCGCGCCGGAGCCGCGCACCCCACGGGTGCGGTCGGCGTACCCGCGACGGCTCGCCGCCCACGCCGCTACCGGGGAGGTTTGTGATGCCGAGCGTGTCCACGAACGTGTTCGTGTCGAGGCCGACCACGGAGGTCTTCGACTTCCTCGCCGACGCCCGCAATCTCGCCCTGTGGAGCTCGGGGGTGGCCTTCGTCGACTCGGCGCCCGTCCCGCCGGGCGTGGACGCGGAGTACCGCTACCGCTACCCCGGACGGCGCAGACCGCACCGGCTGGTCTGCGCCGCCTTCGAACCGGGCCGCCGGATAGTTTTCCGCGGCCAGCGCATGTGGTGCCCGCTGGGCACCCAGGTGCCCGTGTACGGCTTCGAGCTCGCCCCGCACGCCGACGGCACGCTGGTGCGGCTGTCGGTCACCAGCTCGCTGCGCGCGGCCCTCGTCCTGCTCGCCCCGGTCGTGGCCATGGCCTGGCGCCGTGACCTGCCCGCGGACGCCAGGAAATTCTGCGATCTGCTCGGCGGCTCCCGCGCCCCGGCCGCCCCGCTGCACGCTCCCGTGTCCGCCCCCGCGGTCGCCTCGGCCCCCGAGGACCCGGCGCGGTCCACGTCCGCGCCGAGTGGCTTTGACTTCGCTCATTGAGTGTTAAACTAATAATGTGAAGACGTTCGCACACGTTCTTCACCCTTTACTGCCCCGGCCTGGTCCCCCCGTCCCGGCCGGGGCTCCTCCATGTCCGGACCCGCTGCGGGCCCGCCCCGAACCCGCTTCGGGCTCGTTCCTGCCTGTGTCCGGCCCGCACCGGCCTGCCTCGGGGGTCGACTGTCAGACCCTCGTCGTACGGTGCGGACATGAACGACGCACATGAGCCGCGAATTCGCATCGAGCCCTGGTCGGCGGACGACCTGTGGCTGCTCCGCAGGACGAACACACCCGAGATGACCGAGTACCTCGGCGGACCGGAGACCGAGGAGCAACTGCTCTCCCGGCACCAGCGCTACCAGGACATCGAGAAGACCGGCGGCAGGATGTACCGCGTGGTGCTCGTCCCGGACGGCGAGGTCGCCGGTTCCATCGGCTTCTGGGAACAGACGTGGCGGGGCGGGAAGGTCTACGAGACCGGCTGGGCGATCCTCCCGGAGTTCCAGGGCCGGGGCCTGGCGGCGGACGCCGCCCGCGCGGTGACCGAGGCGGCCAGAGCCGCCGGTGCCCACCGCCACCTGCACGCCTTCCCCAAGGTCAGCCACCCGGCGTCGAACGCCGTCTGCCGCAAGGCCGGATTCACGTTGCTGGGCGAGGCCGACTTCGAGTACCCCAAGGGCAACCCGATCACGTGCCACGACTGGGTGATCGACCTGACGCCGGACGCCCCTGAGGCTGACCCGGCCGGGGCTCCCACGGCGACCGGCTGACGGTCGCAGGGCGTTCGCGGGGCGCCGCGGGCCGTCAGGAACCGGCGGCCCGCAGTTGGGGCACGATCTGCTGCCGTACGTAACCGCGCACGTCCTGGCCGCGCAGGCCGCCACGAATCACCGTCACCGAGTGCGCGGCGGCGGCCTTCCGCAGCCGACGCGCGGCCAGCGGGCCCACACCGCCGCCGATCACCAGCGCCGTCACACCGCCCGCGCCGATCAGGGAGACGGCGTCGCGCGCGCCGGTGACGCCACGCGCGTCGAAACCCTCCTCGCGAAGGACCGTGGTCGCGGAGCTGACAATGCTCTCCATACGGCCGATTACCACAACGGTCATGCTTAGCTGCTGCCCATCCACACCCCGCACACACCCGGCTGGCGCTCATCCGCCACCACCGCACCGAGGAGACCCCGTGCGCCCACTGACCCCGACCACCCTGGTCACCGCCGCAGCCCTCGCCACCACCCTCGCGGTCGGCGGCACCGGCGCCGGTCCCGCTCCCGGCTCGGGTACGGCGCAGCCCCGGCCTGTGGCGAACCTCCCGCAGATCATGAAGGACACCGGCGGCGGCACCCAGCTCATCACCGCGAGCGCCCCCACCCTCGGCTCCACCAGCGGCACCCTTACCTGGTGGGAGAAACAGAGCGGCGGCTGGAAGGCCGTCGGGACCGCGCCCGCCCGCTTCGGCGCCCACGGCCTGGCCGACGGCGCGACCCGCACCCAGAACACCAGCACCACGCCCACCGGCCTCTACGGCCTGCCGCTCGCCTTCGGCAACGCCGCCGCGCCCGCGGGCACCGCCCTGCCGTACCGCGCGGTCACCCCGACCGCCTGGTGGTGCGAGGACACCCAGTCGACCTCCTACAACCGCTGGGTCGACCCGCTGCCGAAGGACTGCCGGGGCACCGAGTCCGAGCGCCTGGCCGACTATCCCGGGCAGTACGCGCACGCCGTCCTGATCGACTTCAACTACGCCAAGCCGGTCAAGGGCCGCGGCGCCGGCATCTTCCTGCACGTCAACGGCAGCGGCGCGACGGCCGGTTGCGTCTCGGTACCCGCCGACGCGATGAGCCGGATCCTCGCGTGGCTGCGGCCCGCGGCGCAGCCGCACATCGCCATCGGCACGGTGGACGGCGGCACGGCATTGACCGGTTACTGACCCCCTGGCGCGCTGTTGGGTGACGCTACCGCCCCGTACCGTAGGGCACAGGCGCAACACCAGTGACGCGAAGGGGAATTGCCGTGTCGTTCGCAGAGGACCGGTCGCAGGCCGTGGAAGACGTCGTCCACGCGTGGACGCACGGCACCGACTGCCTGTTACGCGAGGCCGACGGCGGCTCGGGGGAGACGGTCGGGACGGAGACGGGGCCCAGGATGCTCTCGCACGCGGAAGCCGTGCAGATCGTCCACGCCCAGCTCGTCCTGATCGCCCTCGGAGCCGACCTCGGCCGCCTCCAGACGACCGCGAGGACCTGCTACCGCACCGCGGTCGACACGCGGCTCGAACGGCCGGAGGACGCCCGCGCCTATGCCAGGGCAGCCGATCTGTGCGAGCGCGCCGCCCGGCTGGTGGTCGACGCGGGAGCCGCGGGCGACGACCGGGCCAGGCGCCGCCTGCTCGCCGTCGCCGAGCACGACACCGCCGTGGCGACCGGAGCCGTGGACCCCGAGGTCGCCGACCGCGCCCGCCGCGTCCTGGAGTCCGCGCTCAGCGAGGCCGAGAACAGGGCCGCCCGCGACACCGCGCCCCAGCAGCGCGGCCCGCGCTATCCCGGCCCGACCTACGACGAGACCACCGGACGGCACCGCGTCGGCGTCGGCGCGACCGGCGAGCCCGCCTACTGGCAGCTCAACACCCCCGGCTCCGGCATGGAGAGCGGCCTGATCTGCGGCGCGCCCGGCAGCGGCAAGAGCAGCTTCCTGCTGATGGTGCTCTACGAGGCCGCGCGCCGCGAGGAGTTCACGCTGTGGCTGGCCGACCCCGGCGGGCGGCACGACACCCCGGCGCCGATCGCCGAGGCCGCCGCCCGTACCGCCGCCACCCGCGAGCAGACCGTGGACCTGCTGCGCGACGCGGTGGCGGTGATCGCCGACCGCGCCCGCCACCACGGCCCGGTCCCCGACCCCACCGACACCTGGCAGGGCATCGTGCTCGCCGTCGAGGACTGCCGACTCGTCTTCGCCGACGACCTGGAGGCCACCCGGCTCGCCGAGCGTGTCGTCGCCGTCGGCGGCCGGTTCGGCGTGGCGCTGGTCGTGACCGCGCCCGACGCCGACCTCGCGTCCTTCGGCGGCAGCCTCGCGCTGCGCGCCGGGCTCGCCAGGACCAACTGCTTCCCGCTCGGTCCCGGCGGACGGCAGATGCTCACCGCGCTCGGCCGCGCGGTCTGACGGCCAACCGCCTCCGGCCGGACGTCGGTTGCCGGGCCGTCCTCGGCCGGCCCTCGCCCGCCGACCGCCGGATCTGACACTCCTCTGACACGCGCCTGGCCCTTTCCGGAAGGTCGGGCGGTGCATCTGTGGTTCCTGACCGAGACCTGAAGCCGGGGATCTTGTGACGGACCGGCGGACCGAAGAACCTGGTAGTCAGGATCCGGTGCGGTGTCGGCGAAAGCCCCCGGCGCGGTCCTTTCTCTCGGAATCTCTACGAATCTTCACGATTCTCGCGGATTCTCCCTGATTCTCTTTGGTTCTCTCCGAACGACCATGACGACCGTCCCCTGACGTCCGGGTGCGGCCCCTGAATCGTGTTGTCGGGCTCTGTGGTGTGGGAGGTGTGGACGATGGCAGGTGCGATGTCGTCGAACGCGGTGGCGGCCGGGACCGTCGCCGGAAATACGGTGGCGCCGCCGGAGGAACGGGTGGGCGAACCGGCCCCGTTGAGCAGACTGATGTCACTGCACCAGGCGCACCCGGTGGACGGCCGGTCACTGCGGACGGTGTGCGGGATGTTCGTGACCGGCGTGACGGTGATCACCAGCGGCGAGGACGGCAACGCCGAGGGCACCACGGTGAACTCGTTCACCTCGGTCTCCCTCGACCCGCCGCTGGTGCTGTTCTGCCTGCACAACGAGTCCCGACTGCGGTCCGTCGTGCGGGAGTCGGGGAAATTCGTCGTCAACTTCCTCCAGGGGCAGCAGGAGGGCGTGGCCCGCGCCTTCGCGGGCAAGGGCACCGCGGAGATCCACGACGTGGCCAACCACCCGTCGGTGACGGGCGTTCCGGTGCTCAGCGAGGCGCTGGCGTTCCTGTCCTGCCACCTGGTCGAGGAGTTCGACGGCGGCGACCACACGATCTTCCTCGGCCGCGTGGTCGAGTTGGGTGTGCCCCGGCAGCACCAGGAGCCGCTGGTCTTCTTCCGCGGCTGGCTCGGCGCGCTGGAGGAGGAACTGCGCGGCGTGCACCCCATCATCGACGGCTGACCGCCCCGCCCGTTCCCTGTCTCCTTGGCACGGCGGTGCGTCGCACGGCGGTATTTCGCGGCGCCCCGCGGTCTTCCGCGTGGATCCGAGGTGATCCGCGCTGTTCGTGTTCCTGACGTTTCTGCGAGTTCCCGAATTCGACCGGTGGAGGGTGTGATGGGCGTGGATTCCGGCAAGGTCGTCCGACTGGAGGACGTCGTACCGATCACATACGGCGGAGGCGAGGAGACCCGCTTCCTGCTGCGCGGCTCGGACACCAGCGGCCGTTCCTCGTTCTACGAGGTCCGGATGCCCGCGGGGGAGGGCTCGGTGTGGCATGTGCACCATGACACCGACGAGTCCTTCTACGTCCTCGAGGGCGAATTCGAGGTCAAGGTCGGCGAGGAGATCCACAAGGCGCCCGCCGGGACGATGGTGCACGGCCCGCGCGGCGTGTGGCACTCCTTCTTCAACGTGGGCGAGACCACGGGACTCATGCTCTGCACGATGACGCCCGGCGGCATCGAGCTGTTCTTCGAGGAGCTGAGCGAGGTGCTGACCCGCCCCGAGCGGCCCGACTGGGACACGATCAAGGCGGTCGGCGAGCGGCACGGCATCACCGCCGCCCGGCCGCAGGGCGGACCGCACGGCGGCCCGCCGGTCAGCGCGCCGCAATAATCCGTACCGTCGCGCACCGTCCTCGCGACGGGGGTCGGGAGCCGCCGGGTGACCGGCGCCCTGCGCGCCGTCGGGTGACGGGGGGCGGCCGGTCCGGGGGATTCACCCGGCGGCTCCCGGGCCTAGGGGGTGTCCGCGCGCCGTCCGGCCTCCCGGGGTTGCGCGTCCTCCTGCTCGGGGTCCAGCTCCGGCTCGCGCACCGCGTCCGGCGCGAGCCGCGGCGCGCCCGTCGGCTCACCGCTCTCGTCGAGCCGGACCCGGGAGAGCTTGTCGGGGTTGGTGACCAGGTAGATGTCGGTGATCTGGTCGTTGCTCGGGTTGAGGTCCATGACCATGACCGCGTACGGCGAGTCGCCGGAGAAGACGACGGCCGACGGGTCGCCGTTGACCTGCTGGTAGCGGATGTCCAGCGACTCGGGCAGCCGGCTGGTGGCGTAGCCGTTGAGGAAGCGGGCGACCTTGTCCCGGCCGTTGACCGGCCGGAGCGCGGAGCGGACCTTGCCGCCGCCGTCGGTCCACATCGTCACGTCCGGCGCGAGCAGGCTCATCAGCTCGGCGATATCACCGCCGAGCGCGGCGGCCACGAACCGCTCGGTGACCTGCTGCTGGAGGTGCGGATCGGCCTGGTACCGGGGCCGCCTGGCCTGGACGTGCTCGCGCGCCCGGTGCGCGAGCTGCCGGATCGCGGACGGGCTGCGTCCCAGGATCTCGGCGATCTCCGTGTGCGCGTAGCCGAACACCTCGTGCAGGACGAAGACCGCCCGCTCCAGCGGCGTCAGCGTCTCCAGCACCACGAGCAGCGCCATGGACACCGACTCGGTGCGCAGCGCGGACTCCGCGGCGTCCACGGCCTGCGCGCCCTGCGGGCTGTCGAGGGCGTCGGGCGTACGGGTCAGCAGCGGCTCGGGCAGCCAGGGGCCGATGTACGTCTCGCGGCGACGGCTGATCGTGGCCTGCCGGGCGAGCGCCTGGTTGACCGCGATCCGCACCAGGTACGCGCGCGGGTTGTCGATCTCCTCGGCGTCCGGCTGGCGGACCCGGCGGGCCCAGGCCAGCCAGGTCTCCTGGAGGACGTCCTCGGTGTCGGAGACACTGCCGAGCAGGTTGTAGACCACCGAGAACAGGAGTTCCCGATGGCCGACGAACACCTCGGTCGCGCGGTCACCAGCAGCCGAGGGGAGCTGAGCCGGAGTGTCGGACACGATGTGAGCCTCCCGTGATGCGTTTCACCTATGAGGTACCGCGGACCCGAAAGCGTGACACTCGCGCCGCGAAATGTGACGCGCGTCTCTTTCACCTGCGATATTCCGGCGCGCCCCACCGATCTCCATGAGTGCTGGAATGATCACACGGTGCCACGATGTCACATCGACGGTGGCCCGAAGCTCTTTATCCGCGGGGCCGGACACGGTCTGGCGGTGGCCCGGACGCCGGGCCCGGAGGGGAGCCTCCGGACCGTCGAGGCTCCGAGCGGTCACCCCGATCCCCGGGGGGCCGATAACGACATTCGTACGAAGAAAGTGGTGGGCCGTCGTGGCCGAGTCGAAAGACCCGAACGTGGACATCGATTTCACCGTCATGTATGCGACGCACAAGGCGTTCCGACGCGACCTGCGCCGGCTGGCGACCGCGGTGGCCGCCGGTCAGGCGACGGCGCCGCAGGTGCGCGCGGGGTGGGACAACTTCAATCACCAGCTCCACAACCACCACTCGGTCGAGGACCGGGCGCTGTGGCCGCAGGTGGAGGCCAAGATCGCCGACCGTCCCGACGATCAGCGGCTGATGAAGGAAATGGAAGAGGAGCACGCCGAGCTGGGCCCGCGCATCGAGGCGGTGGACACCGCGATCAAGGGCGGCGGGGGCGACCTGGCCGCGCTGATCGAGGACCTTTACCAGGTGATGGACGGCCACTTCACGCACGAGGAGGAGGCCGCGCTGCCGCTGATCCAGGACGTGCTGTCGCCCGCCGAATGGCGGACCTTCGGGCTCGCCAACGCCAAGAACCTCGGCATCAGCGGCGTCAGCGTCTACATCCCCTGGGTCATCGACGACGCGACGCCGGACGACCAGAAGCGGTTCCTCGGGTCCTTCCCGCCGCCGCTGCGCGTCGTCAACAAGCTGATCTGGCAGCGCGGTTACGCGAAGAAGGAGCTGTTCAAGGTCTGACCGGACCCGGGCACCGACGACCGGGCGCCTGAACGGCCGGAATCGGCGGGCACCGCGCGACCGGGCGCGGTGTCCATGCTCGGGCGCGGTGTCCATGCTCGGGCACTGCGGAAAGGCGTGGCCATGGACAGCACGGCGATCGTGGAGCGGGCCCGACCGGCCCCGCCCGCCCGCCGCACCGGGCGGGTGCCCGGCGCGGCCGAGCTGCTGCGGAGGGTGCCGTGACCGGCGCTGTGGTGGTGACAGGTCTGGGCATCGTCTCGCCCGCGGGACTGGGCGCCCGCGACTACTGGGCGCAGGCGTGCGGGAGCGGGCACGGCGCCGGACGGCACGGCGAGGCCCGTACGGCGGGCGAACCCGCCTGGCAGACCGCCGCCCTCCTCGACCCCGCTCCGGGCGACCAACTGTGGGGCAGGCCCGCGCCGCAGGCCGACCGGATGGCCCGGCTCGCGCTGGCCGCAGCGGACTGGGCGCTGGCCGACGCGGGCATCCGCCCGCAGGACCTGCCCGACTTCGGCCCCGACGCGGTGACGGCCGTCACCGCCGCGGCTGCCGCCGCCGCGGCTCCCGGCGGGCGGTACGGCGAGGGCCGCGGGCCCGGCTTCGGCGCCCGCTTCCGGGCCGGCACCGGCACCGGCGGACCGCGCGGCCAGGCCGGGCGGCAGAGCGGCGCGTACCGCTCCTTCGCCTGGTTCTACGCCGTCAGCAGCGGCCAGATCTCGATCAGGGACGGCATGAAGGGCCTGGACGCCGTGGCGCACGCCCGGCGGCAGATCCGGCAGGGCGGTCGGCTCATCGTCTCCGGCGGTGTGGACGCGCCGGTCTGCCCCGCCACCTGGAGCGCGCACACCCCGCCGCCCGCCGCCCGGCCCGGCGGCGGAGCGCTGTTGGTACTGGAGACCGCGCACGCGGCCCTGGCCCGCGGCGCCAAGATCTACGGCGAGGTCGCCGGATACGGCGCGACCTTCGACCCCGACCCGAGCGGCGGACGCGAACCGGGCCTGCGGCGCGCGGTGGAACTGGCCCTGTGCGACGCGGGAGCCGTCCCCGGAGAGGTGGACGCGGTGTTCGTCCCCGGCCTCGACGCGGCCGAATCGGCCGCCGTCACCGCGGTGTTCGGCGTGCACGCGGTACCCGTCACCGCGCCCCGCACCATGACCGGGCGCCGCTACCCGGGCACGGCCGCGCCGCTGGACCTGGCGGCAGCCCTGCTCGCCATGGAGGAGGGCCTGATCCCGCCGACCGCGGACGATCTGCCGTCCCCCGGCTACGACCTCAATCTGGTCCTGTCGCCGCGCACCGCGGAACTGCGCACCACGCTGGTGGTGGCCCGCGGCCACGGCGGCTTCAACTCCGCCGTCGTGCTGCGCACCCTGGACTGACCGCACCGCCCCGCGACAGCGCGGCGAGCAGCAGCACCGCACCGACCCCGTGACGTCCCCTCTCCCGCACCGGGAGCCGGGGACGTTTTCGCGTGCCCCGACACATTCCTACCCGGGAGGGACGAAGCAGCATGAACACAACCGCCCAACAGGCCCAGTCCAATGAGAAGTTCGATGTGGCGATCCTCGGCGCGGGAATGGCCGGCGGTCTGCTGGGCTCGGTGCTGGCCCGCAACGGGGTGAAGGTCCTGCTCATCGACGCGGGCGTGCACCCGCGCTTCGCGGTGGGGGAGTCCACCATCCCGTACACCTCGTCGATGACCCGGATCATCGCCGAGCGCTACCAGGTGCCCGAGATCGAGCCGCTGGCCAGCTTCAAGGGCATCCAGGAGAAGATCGCCCCGTCGTGTGGGCGCAAGCAGAACTTCGGCTTCGTCTACCACGTCGAAGGGCAGCCGCAGGACCCCGAGCAGATCAACCAGCTCGTGGTGCCCGAGTGGCAGCGCACCGAGACGCACCTGTTCCGGCAGGACGTGGACGCCTATCTGTTCAACCTCGCCGTGAAGTACGGCGCGGTGCCCAAGGTCGCCACGAAGATCGCCGACATCGAGGTGTTCCCCGAGCACGGGGTGCTGCTGAGGTCCGACAAGGGCGAGGAATTCCACGCCAGTTACCTCATCGACGGCAGCGGCTTCCGGTCGCCGGTCGCGGAGAAGTTCGGGCTGCGCGAGACCCCGACCCGCGCCAGGGCGCACTCGCGCTCGCTGTTCACGCACATGGTCGGCGTCACACCCTTCGACGACGCGAAGGCGGCCCGCTCGCACAAGCAGCCCAGCCCCTGGCACAACGGCACCCTGCACCACGTCTTCGACGGCGGCTGGCTCTGGGTGATCCCGTTCGACAACCACGACGGCGCCCTCAACCCGCTGTGCAGCGTGGGCCTGCAACTGGACGAGCGCAAATTCCCCGCCGAGCCCGACGTCTCCGCGCAGGAGCAGTTCGACCAGTTCCTGGAGCGGTACCCCGAGATCGCCGAGCAGTTCACCGACGCCACCGCCGTACGCCCGTGGGTGGCCACCGGCCGGCTCCAGTACTCCGCGACGCAGACCGTCGGCGAGCGCTACTGTCTGACCGCGCACGCCGCCGGATTCATCGACGCGCTGTACTCGCGCGGCCTGACCAACACCCTCGAGGTCGTCAACGCCCTCGCCTGGCGACTGATCGAGGCGTCCAAGGACGGCGACTGGTCCGTCGAGCGCTTCGCGTATGTCGACAGCCTCCAGCAGGGCCTGTTCGACATCCACGACGACCTCGTCTACTGCTCCTTCGTCGGCTTCCGCGATTACGACCTGTGGAACGCGGTCATCCGGGTGTGGGAGTCGACCAGCATCCTGCCGACGGTCACCATCGACCGGGCGTACCGCACCTTCATGGCCGACCCCGAGCGCGACGAGCAGGTCTTCCGCGACCTGGAGAAGCGCGATGTGCCCGGACTCCCGGCCCCGGTCGGCCAGGACATATCGGAGCTGCTCGGCTTCACCCGCTCCATCTGCCAGCAGGTCGAGGCGGGCACGCTGGAGGCCAAGGCCGGCGCGGCCCAGCTCTTCGAGCGGCTGCGGACGTCCGAATTCCTCCCCGCCCCCTTCGAGTTGGGCTCGCCCGACAACAGGTGCTTCGAGGCCACGCCGGCGGTGATCCAGAGCGCCGTCGAATGGGCCGGTACGGACGCGCCCGCGCACATCGCGCAGCTCTTCGCGCGCTGAGCCCCCGCCGTACCCAGGTCGTCGAGCGCCGCCGTACGCAGGGCACCCCGCCGTACGCATCGCAGACGTACCGCACCCGCGACAGCGCCGCCGGACGCCTCCTGACGGGCCGTCCGGCGGCGCGTCCCTGCCCGTGGCCCCGTTCGCCGGAGGCAACTTCCTTTCAGACAGGAGTCAGACGTGGACGAGAAGGTGGACGAGAAGGTGCACGAGAGGGACAGCACGGACGCGGGCGGAGCCGCTGCCCTGGACACCGATGTGATCATCGTGGGGGCGGGGCCCACCGGGCTGATGCTCGCCGGTGAACTGCTGCTGGGCGGCGCCCGGGTGATCGTCGTGGAACGCCTGGACGAACCCACCGGGCAGTCGCGCGGCCTGGGCTTCACCGCCCGCGCCATGGAGGTGTTCGACCAGCGCGGGCTGCTGCCCGCCTTCGGCGGCCCCGACGGCACCCTGGAGATCTCCCCGGTCGGCCACTTCGGCGGCCTGGTCTTCGACTACACGGTGCTGGAGGGCGCGCACTTCGGCGCCCGCGGCATCCCTCAGTCGCTCACCGAGTCCGTGCTGGAGGCGTGGGCCGTGGGCCTGGGCGCCGACATCCGCCGCGGCTGGGAATTCCTCGAAGTCGCCGACGGGGAAGGGGCGGTGACCCTCACCGCGGGGACCGCGGACGGCGTACGCCACCTGCGCGCCTCGTACCTGGTCGGCTGCGACGGCGGAAAGAGCGCGGTCCGCAAGGCCGTCGGCTTCGACTTCCCCGGCACCGACCCGACCCGCGGCATGTACCTCGCCGACGTGGTCGGCTGCGGGCTGCGCCCGCGATTCCTCGGCGAGCGGCTGCCCGGCGGCATGATCATGGCCGCGCCGCTGGGCGAGAACGTCGACCGGGTCATCGTGGTCGAGAACGGCACCCCGCCGCCGGACCGCACCGAGGAGCCGACCTTCGCCGAAGTGGCAGGGGCCTGGCAGCGGATCACGGGCGAGGACATCAGCGCCGGTACCGCCGACTGGGTCGGCTCGTTCACCGACGCCAACCGGCTGGTCACCGAATACCGGCGCGGGCGCGTGCTGTTGGCGGGCGACGCCGCCCACATCCACCTGCCCGCGGGCGGCCAGGGCCTGAGCACCGGCGTGCAGGACGCGGCCAACCTCGGCTGGAAGCTGGCCGCGGTCGTCACCGGCTGGGCGCCCGAGGGTCTGCTCGACACGTACCACGCCGAGCGGCACCGGGTCGGTGAGCGGCTGATGATGAACACCGCCACCCAGGGCATGGTCTACGTCGGCGGTCCCGAAATGGACCCGATCCGCGAGATGTTCGCCGAGCTGATCGAGTACGACGAGGTCAAGCGGCACCTCGCGGGCACCGTCAGCGGTCTCGACATCCGCTACGACTTCGGCGCGAAGGACGACGACCACCCGCTGACCGGACGCCGGTTGACCCCGCTGAAGGTCGACACCGACGGCGGCGGCACCGACACCACGGAACTGCTGCACACCGCGCAGGGCGTGCTCGTCGACCTCGCCGACGCGGCGGCCGTGCGCGCGGTCGCCGCGCCCTGGAAGAGCCGCGTCCTGACCGTCAGCGGCACGGTCGCCGAGCCCGAGGGGCTGTCCGCACGGGAGTTGGCGGGGGCCACCGCGGTCCTGCTCCGGCCCGACGGACATGTCGCCTGGGTCTCGACGGGCGGTGAGGACGGCCTGGCCGAGGCGCTCCAGCGGTGGTTCGGCGCGCCCGAGACGGGCGCGTGAGTTCCAGCCTCCGACCGGAGGGCGCCGACCGTTCGAGGGCCGGCGCCCTCCGCCAACCGAAGGGCGGGGCACGGCGGTCCGCGGGCGGGCCCTTCCGGTCGCTGGCCGTGCGCAACTTCCGGCTCTTCGCGCTCGGCCAGGTCGTCTCGGCGGCCGGCACCTGGATGATGGTGGTCGCGCAGGACTGGGCGGTCCTCTCGCTCACCGACAACTCACCCACCGCGCTCGGCCTGGTGACGGCCCTTCAGTTCACCCCGGTCCTGCTCCTCGCGCTGTACGGCGGGCGGCTCGCCGACCGCCACGACAAGCGCGCGCTGCTCGTCGCCGCCAACCTGGTCTGCGGTGTGCTCGCCGCCCTGCTCGCGCCCCTGATGCTCACCGGCACGCTGCGGCTGTGGCATCTGTATCTGTTCGCCCTCGGCCTCGGCACCGCGAGCGCCGTGGAGATCCCCACCCGCATGTCGTTCGTGCGCGAGATGGTCGGCCCCGAACTGCTGCCCAACGCCTCGGCGTTGAGCGCGGCGTACTTCAACGTCGCACGGGTGGCGGGGCCCGCGTTCGGCGGCCTGCTCGTCGGCTGGCTCGGCACCGGACCCGTCGTCCTGCTCAACGCCGTCAGCTATCTGGCCACGGTCGTCGCGCTGCGGATGATGCGGCCCGCCGAACTGCACCGCGGGCCGCCGGGCGCAGCCCGCGCCCGCGTGATCGACGGCCTGCGCTACACCGCGAGCCGCCCCGACCTGCTGCTGCCGCTCGCCCTGGTTGCCGTCATCGGCCTGGCCGGGTTCAACTTCCAGCTCACGCTGCCGCTGGTGGCCAAGACGGTCTTCCACACCTCCGCGGCCTCCTTCGGACTGCTCACCACGGCGCTGGCGGCCGGATCGCTGCTGGCGGCGCTGGTCACCACCTCGCGTACGACCCGGCCGAGCGGACGGCTGGTGACCGGCTCCGCGCTGGCCTTCGGCGCGGCCGAGACCGCGGCGGGCTGGGCGCCGAACTACCTGAGCGAGCTGCTGCTGCTCGCGGTCACCGGCTTCACCACGCTCTACTTCGCCCAGGCGGCCAACCACCGCATCCAGCTCGGCGCCGACCCGGCGTTCAGCGGGCGGGTGCTGGCCATCTACGCGCTCATCCTCCAGGGGACCACCCCGCTGGGCGCGCTGGCGGTCGGCTGGCTCACCGAGCACTGGGGCGCCAGATCCGGACTCTACGCGGGTGGCATCGTCTCGCTGGCCGCGGCGGCGGTCGCCATGCTGCTTGACCGGCCCCGTCCGGGCCGAGGGGACGACGGCGACCGGGCGGACGACGGCGACCGGGCGGACGGCGGGGACCGGGCGGACGACGGCGACCGGGCGGAGCGCGAGGGCGACGGTGATCGGGAGGCCGGGCGCGCGCGGGAGACCGGCAGCCGCTCGCCCGAGTCCCCGGCCGTCCCGACGACCGGCGCGTGACGTCGGCGCGCGGACGGTGCCCCGAGGCCCCCGCACCCCCGCCCGTACGCGCCCCGTCCGTACCGCGCCCGTCCCCACGAGGGCCGCGGGCCCGGTCCCGGACGACCGCCGCGGGCCGATGCTCCGCCACCGCGCGGAGCGACCCGTGCCCCGCGGAGCCGTCCGCGCGGCACGTTCTCGAACCTGCCGGTGAACCGCCGCGCCACAGCGCAACGGCGGCGCCGGTCCGTGCACTACCGATGGAAGGCGGTATGCCGTGATGGAACAGACGGTCCCCCTGCACCTGAGGGGGCTTCCCGACCCGCACGTCCTGCGTGCCGCGGGCATCGACGTGCGGACCAGGATCATCGAGCGTTACATCTGCCGTCAGTTGGAGCCGTATCTTCATGTGCCCCCGGCCCACCGGATCAGCACCGACCGGTCGCTGCGCAGCCAGGGCGTCGACTCGATCACCGCGCTGGCGCTGCGCCGCAGGCTCGTCTCGGCGCTGGGCGTCGACGTCCCCGCCGCGGACCTGCTGCGGGACGACTCGGTCACCGAGGTGGCGGCGCTGCTGGCCGGGCTGGTGACCCCCGTACCGCAGAGCGTCCCGCAGACGGCCCCGGTCGGCGCCGTCGCCGCGGCCGTCTTCGACACCCCGGCGGAGAGGCCGCGGCTCACCGCAGCGGCGCGCACCGCGCGGTGAGCGGCGCGGTGGACCGTACGGGGGCCGCCACCGCACCGGCTCTGACCGTCGCGCCGGGCGACCTGCACATCTGGGTGCTGCCCCGGCCCTGGACGCACACCGACCCGGCGCCGCTGCCGGTCGGGGAACTGGACGACGACGAACGCGAGCGCGCCGCGGGCCTGCTGCGTACGGGCGACCGGGTGCGCTACCTCTCCGCCCACGTCGCCCTGCGCCGCCTGCTGTCGGCCTACACCGGCCTCCCGCCGCGGGCGCTGCGGCTCGGCCGGGACCGCTGCCCCTGCTGCGGCGGCCCGCACGGCCGCCCGGTGCTGCTCGACCGCCCGCGCGGTCCCGTACCCGACTGGCCGCACTTCTCGCTGTCCCACAGCCACCAGGTCGCGGTCGTCGCCTTCGCGGGCGCCACCGTCGGCGTGGACGTGCAGCGGGTGCCGCCGGCCAACGCCGTACGGCTGTGCCTGCCCGACCTGCACCCCGCGGAACAGGCGGAGTTGGCCGCTGTGCCCGGCCGCAGGAGGCCCGCGGCCTTCGCCCGGCTGTGGACCCGCAAGGAGGCGTATCTCAAGGGCCTCGGCACCGGTCTGCGCCGCGACCTGGCCGCCGATTACCTCGGGACCGCGGCGGGCCGGCGCGGCGGCCCGCACCGCCCGTCCGGATGGTCCGTCACCGATGTGCCGGGACCGCCGGGCCACGCCACCGCGGCGGCCGTCCGCACCCCGCACCACTACCGCACCGTCGTCCGCATACTGACCGCCGACTGCCTCCACGCCGAGGACGCCACGGAGCTGATCGCCGATTCACGCACGCGGATGCACCGCGTGCCGCAGGCCGCCGTCCGGCGGCCACAGGAGTGATCGACATGAACCCGAGCAAGGGAGGGTGGAGCGCCATGCCCAACGCGGAGTCTCCCGCCGAGGTCCCCGACCGGTTGCAGGAACTGAGCGACCTCAAGGAGCTGGCCCGGCAGGGCCCCGACCCCACGGCGACAGAACGCCAGCACGCCAAGGGCAAGCTGACCGCGAGGGAGCGGATCGACCTGCTCCTGGACAAGGGCAGCTTCACCGAGGTCGAGGCGCTGCGGCGGCACCGGGCCAGCGGCTTCGGCCTTGAGGGCAAGCGCCCGCACACCGACGGCGTGGTCACCGGCTGGGGCACGGTCGAGGGCCGGACGGTCTTCGTCTACGCCCACGACTTCCGGATGTTCGGCGGCGCGCTCGGCGAGGCGCACGCCGAGAAGATCCACAAGATCATGGACATGGCCATCGCGGCCGGCGCCCCGCTGGTCTCGCTCAACGACGGCGCGGGCGCCCGTATTCAGGAAGGCGTCTCCGCGCTCGCCGGTTACGGCGGCATCTTCCAGCGCAACACCAAGGCGTCGGGCGTGATCCCGCAGATCAGCGTGATGCTCGGCCCCTGCGCCGGGGGCGCCGCGTACTCCCCGGCCCTGACCGACTTCATCTTCGCCGTCCGCGGCATCTCGCAGATGTTCATCACCGGGCCCGACGTCGTGCAGGCCGTCACCGGCGAGGAGGTGACCCAGGACGCGCTCGGCGGCGCCGACGTGCACGCCAGCGTCTCCGGCGTCGCCCACTTCGCCTACGACGACGTGCACACCTGCCTCGCCGAGGTCCGCTACCTGCTGTCGCTGCTGCCGTCCAACAACCGCGAACTGCCCCCGGCCAGCCCCGGACAGGACCCGGTGGACCGGCCGGGCGACGCGCTGCTGGAGATCGTGCCGACCGACGGCAACCGCAGCTACGACATCAGGGACGTCATCGAGGAACTGGTCGACGACGGCGACTCGATGGAGGTGCACGCCGCCTGGGCGCCCAACATCGTCTGCGCGCTGGCCCGGCTCGACGGGCAGACCGTCGGCATCGTCGCCAACCAGCCGTCGGCGATGGCCGGGGTGCTGGACATCAAGGCGTCGGAGAAGGCCGCGCGCTTCGTGCAGTTCTGCGACGCCTTCAACATCCCGATCGTCACCCTGGTCGACGTCCCCGGCTTCCTGCCCGGCGTCGACCAGGAACACGACGGCATCATCCGGCGCGGCGCCAAACTGCTGTACGCCTACTGCAACGCGTCGGTGCCGCGGATCTCGGTGGTGCTGCGCAAGGCGTACGGCGGCGCGTACATCGTCATGGACTCGCAGTCGATCGGCGCCGACATCGCGCTGGCCTGGCCCAGCAACGAGATCGCCGTCATGGGCGCGGAGGGCGCGGCCAACGTCGTCTTCCGCCGCGAGATCGCCGCCGCCGAAGACCCCGAGGCGATGCGGATCCAGAAGATCGAGGAGTACCGCAGGGAACTCGTGCATCCCTACTACGCGGCCGAACGCGGCCTGGTGGACGACGTCATCGACCCGCGCGACACGCGGTCGGTGCTGATCCGGTCGCTGTCCATGCTGCGGACGAAGGACGCGGACCTGCCGCGCCGCAAGCACGGCAACCCGCCGCAGTAGCCCGCCGTACTCCGCACAGCCCTTGACGGTGCGTCAGCGCAGCCGCCCGCAACTCGTGCATTCCGTCCGGCAGTTCCGAGACCGAAGGGGACACCCCCATGCCCGCCGCCATCACCGCTCCCACCCCCGCCGCACCGCACCTGGTGCGGGTCGGCACGCTGACCATCCCGGCGCAGCCGGGACCGCCCGCGCTGGAGACGATCAACGCCGCGCCCGCCGTGGTGCCGCTCGCCGCACCCGAGGCGGCTCCGGCGCCGACGACGCTGGTACGTGTCGAGCGCGGCACCGCGACACCCGAGGAGATCGCCGCGGTCACCGCCGTGCTGCTCGCCCGCGCCGCCACCGTTCGCGCGGCGGCCGACGCCGACCACGCGACGGCCGCCCGCCGCCGGGGCGCCGCCCGCTGGCGCGCGCACGGCTTCACCGGCCCGCGCGCCTGGACCGCCGGGACCCGGGATCTGCTCGCGAGTTGAGCGCGGGCGGTCCCGTAGGAGTACCTGAGCGTCCGACGCTCTGAGCTCTGAGCTCTGAGCTCTGAGCTCTGAGCACTGAGCACCGTCAACGGCCCCACGCGCTTCGGCGCGTGGGGCCGTTTTTCGTCGTCTCACCCGCGATTCCCGCCGGAGGTGATTTCCCCCGGCCGCGCGGCGGGGTCCCGCGGCCGGAAGAGGGCAGGCGTCGTAGCGTGACGGGGACGTACAACGGATCATCGGACCGCACGACGCGAGGGGACCTCATGTGCTGGAGCGCCACGGCCGATCTGGCGGCGGGCTCGGTGATCTGCGCCCTGGGCGTGACCTGCGTCGCGCGCGTACGCCGGGCCCGGGACCTGCCGCTGGCGGCGCTGCCGCTGGTGCTCGGCGCCCATCAGCTCATCGAGGCCGCGGTCTGGCACCGCGGCGGCGGCACCGGGCCCGCCACCCTCGCGTGGGCGATCATCGCGCTGCCGCTGCTGGCCGCCTATGTGCCGCTCGCCGTGCTGACCGCCGCGCCGCCGGGCGGGCGGCTGCGGCTGGCCGTACCGGTGCTGGCCGGACTCGCCACCGCCGTCGTGCTCGTCGCCTGCCTGATCGACCGGGCGCCCGTCGCCGACATCCGCGGCCACACCGTCGGCTACGCGGTGGACGTGCCCGCCGTACCGCTGGTCATCGCCGGATATCTGGTGGCCACCGTCGGCTCCCTGCTGCTCAGCGCGGACCGGATGCTGCGGCTGCTCGGCGTCCTCACCGGGGTGGGGGCCGCGGTCTGCGCGGCGGTGTGGCGGACCGAATTCGTCTCCACCTGGTGCGCCTTCGCCGCCGTCGTCTCCGTCGTCCTCCTGCTGTGGGTACGGCGGCCGTCGACGGGGCCGGCGCCGACCGCGCCCGTACTGTCGTAGCGGCTGATCACACGTCAGACTGGGCGGATGCGTCCTCACCGTACCGTGTCCACGGTCGCCCTCACCGTCGTCCTGATCACGCTCGGCCCGGCTCTCGCCGCCTGCTCGTCGGGCTCGCCGTCCCCCGGCTCGCCCGGCGCCGCCCGTTCCGGCCCTTCCGGCCCCGGCGCCGTCGATCCCGACGCGGTCGACCCCGACAGCGGTGTGAAGCCGTCGGAGTCGACCGCCTCGGGCCGCACCGTCGCCACGTACACCGCCGCCTCGGCGATGAGCGCGGACCAACTCCAGGAGACGGTGCGTCGGCTCAAGGAACGCGCCGCCGCCTTCGGACTGACCGGCACCCGTATCGAACAGCGCGGCAACGTCATCACCGCCGACGCGCCCGGCGACAGCGGCGACCGGCTGCGGCAGTTGGCGGCGACCGCCGAGCTGGCCTTCCGGGCGGTCAAGGGCGATCACGCGGAGGGGTCCGCCGAGATTCGGCAGCGCTTCGACGCCCTCACCTGCCCGGTCACCGGCACGCCCCCGCTGTCCAGGCCCGAGGAGCCGACCCCGGCCTGCGACGCCAAGACCGGCCAGAAGTACCTGCTCGGCCCGGTCGCGCTCGACGGCGAGGACGTCAAGAGCGCCAAGTCCGCGTACGAGCCGAACTCCGGCCAGTGGATGGTGAATCTGAACTTCACCGAGCGGGGCGCGAAGACATTCGGCACGGTCACCGCGGCGCTGGCCCAGGAGACGCCGCCCGCCAATCAGTTCGCGATCCTGCTCGACGACGACCTGCTGTCCGCACCGGCCGTCCAGCAGGCCATCACCGACGGCGCGGCGCAGATCTTCGGCGACTTGGACCGGCAGCGCGCGGAGGACCTGGCCGCTCTGATCGGCAGCGGCGCGCTGCCGGTACGGCTCACGGTGAGCGGGGTGACGCGGCAGCCGTAGCCGGTCGCCGCGTCGGCATGATCGCCGGACACTGTGTGTCCGGCGTGTGTTCGGGTGTGTGTTTGGCTAGGGTAACGGCCGGAGGTGGTCCGGTTGTCGAATGAGCAGGGCGAGCTGTTCGCTTCGGTCGACGCGCTGCTCGAACAAGTGGCCGCGCAGGACTCGCTGCCGGAACCCTCCGAGCGCAAGCGGCTGCGTGAGGCGGCCGGGATCAGCCAGGACCAGATCGCGAAGACGCTCAAGGTGCGGCGCGAGACGGTCACCGCGTGGGAGTCCGGCCGCGCCGAGCCGAGGTCGCCGAAGCGGGCGGCGTACGTACGGCTGCTGGACGGTCTCGCTGCGCTGCATCCGGCGCCGCCGGTCGCCACGGCTCCTGAGCCGGCCCCGCAACCTGTGCCCGTACCTGTGCCCGTACCGGAGCCCGCGCCGGTCGCCGTGGTGGCGCCGCCAACTCGACGGTTCCCGGCCCCCGTTGCCCCCGCATCCCAGGCAGCAGCCGCCCCCGCGCGCCAGCCCGCCCCGCCGCCGCGCCGCCCCGCCCCCGCCCGCCGCCCCCAGGCCCCCGCCTCCGGCCGTGCCCCCGAGCCCGGTGCCGATCCGCGGTTCGCCAACGGACCGCTGGCCGTCGTGGACGGCGACGGCAGCGCGTACTGCGTCGGCGGCCTCGTCCTGGAATGCCCGGCGGACGACATTCCGTCGCTCGTGCAGTGGGCCCTCACCGACGCACGCCTCGGCGCGGCCCGGCTGCACCGCTCGGGCAAGGACGCCGACCCGCTGGTCGTCCTCACCGAGTCCGCCACCACCCGCTTCGGCCTCCCCGCGGAACTGGCCGACCGGCGCGGGCTGCGGCTGCCCGAGGACCACGAGGCCGTACGCCGCGTCGCCCGCGCGGGCTGGCAGCTCACCCGGCGCGGCTTCGGCCCCTGGGCACGCGTCTACCGGCCCGCGCAGGCCGGACAGCGCCAGTGCGTACAGCTCGCGATCCTGCCCTGGGGCGCGCTGGACAGCCGGTCGTGGGGGAACGTGGACCAGGCGCCGCCCGCCGAAGTGGCCCGCGTCCTCGGCACGTACGCCACCCGTGTGATCACCCCGCGCGGCTCGACCGCCGTCTGCGGCCTCGAACTGATGACGAGCCTGCGCCCGCCGACCAGGGCCGTACGGGACGAGGCGAGCGGCGCGTGGGTGTCGGGGCAGGTGGCCGGCGCGCTCGGCGCCGCCGTCGACCCCGCGCCGCCCGAGGCCCCCGACGAGCACCCCGTGGCGGCCCGGCTCCATCCGCGCGGCCACCGGCGCACACCGGACCAGGTGCTGGACGAGGAGGCGTACGACTGGATCCGCGACCCGCAGCTCCTCGGTGACGACGAGTGCGCCAGGCCGTACGCGGTCGGCATCGACGTCAACATGGCCTTCGCCGCCGCCGCGAACCGCCTCACCGTCGGCCTCGGCGCCCCCGTCCACCGCACCGCCCCCGGCTTCGACAAGGCGCTGCCCGGCTGCTGGCTCGTCGACCTCTCCGGCATCGAACTCGACCCCCGGCTGCCGAGCCCCTTCACCCCCCAGGGCACCCGCCCCGAGGGACCCGCTTGGTACGCCACCCCGACCGTCGCCTACGCCGTCGAACTCGGCCACGACGTCAAGCCCGTCGAGGCGTACGTACGGCCGGAGACCGGCGCGTATCTGGACGCCTGGTACACCCGGCTGCGGGACGCCTACCTCGCCACGATGGGGCAGCTCGGCGTCACCGCGGGGATGGACGAGGCGGACTTCCTGGCCGCGATGGCCGTCCACAAGGACACCGATCCGGGCCTGGCCGCCGTGCTGTCCGCCGTCAAGGCGACCGTCAAGGGCGGCATCGGCAAGCTCCGCGAGCGCCCGCAGGGCGCGGGCTACCGGCCGGGGGAGCGGTGGTCCGCGTTGGACCGCCCCACCTGGCGGCCCGACATCCGCGCGGCCGTGATCTCCTCCGCGCGGGTCAACATGCACCGCAAAATGCGGAAGTTCGCCGCCGTCGGGCTCTACCCGCTCGCCGTGCTGTCCGACTGCGCCGTCTACGCCTCGGACGGCCCCTCGCCGCTGGACTTCCTGCCGCGCGCGCCGGAGGGCAAGCCGCTGCCCGGCGGATTCCGGCTCGGCGTCAGTCCCGGCATGGTCAAGCACGAAGGCACCCAGGACCTGATGTGGGCGGTCGAGCTCCTCGACCAGGGCCACAACCCGGCCCGGCACATCAAGGGCACCGACGCCGCCGTCGACGGAGAGTAGGACCACAGCGTGGGCATCATCGGCGACAGTCTCGACAAGGCGACGGCCAACACCCAGACCCGGCCGATCCCCAAGTCCGCGCAGGCCCAGATGCGCTTCCTGGTCAAATGCGCCAAGGGCTCCACCCGCGCCGTCGCCCAGCGCCTCGGCGTCACCCAGCGCACCGTCGAGCGCTACCTGAAGGGCACGCTCAAGCGGCCGCGGCGCGAACTCGCCGACCGCCTCGCCGCCGCCGTCCGGCAGGACTGGCAGCCCCGTGTCAAACAGCGCGCCCAGCGCCGCGCCGCCACCTCCGACGGCCTCGTCATCGAGACCCGCGCCCGCTTCGGCTTCACCGCCGCCCCCGGCTCCACCGACGACGGCCGCATGCGCCGGATCACCCAGCACCTCCCGCCCGCCTACGCCGCCCGGCTCTTCGAAGCCCAGTCCTCCGGCGCCACCGAACAGCAGCTCCAGGCCATCGCCGCCGAGGGCCTCCAGGAGGTCTACTTCAAGGACAGCGGCCGCCGCGCGGACGGGCTGCTGGTCGAGTTCACCGACATCGACTACGTGGAAATCGACTTCTGACGGAGGCGCTCGTAGGGGCGGGCCGCACGCACACGGTGACGCCGACTTGGCGGACACCGCGCTGCGCGCCGCGGAGGCCAAGGCGCGCGAGCGCGGCGCCGCCGTGCGGTTCCCGCACCACGACGCGCGGCGGCTGCCGGAGCTGGGGGAGCGGGCAAGAGGCGGGGCCCGCCGCGCAACAGGCCGGGCAAGAGACCGCGTATGAGGCGAGGCCCGAGGCGGAGAAAGGCCGTGCGGGCCGTCAGTAGCGCAGCACGGCCGCGATGTGGTGGGAGCCGTTGAGCATCGCGTCGGGGACGAAGTGCACGCGGGCGCCGGTGTCGAGGGCCTGTTCGGCGATCTCGTCGACGATGTCCTCACGGGCGCCCGGGGTTTCGGGCGTGGCGGGGACGAGGTGGTCGGCGTCGTCGCGGACGGTGGTGCGGTAGTCGTCCTCGATGACGACGACTGCGGCGCGGCCCTCGACGACGGACTGCCAGACCTCGTCCACGCCCGCGGCGAAGGTACGGCGGCCACGGGCGGCGTCGAGTTCCGCGAGGACATCGGAGACGTCCTGGTCGGCGCGCTCGCGGACGGCGGGCAGCACGGCCTGCCGGACGGCTTCGGCGGGGCCCTTGGACAGACCGCCCTGGAGGACCCGGACGGCCTCCTTGGCATCGGGGCTGACCTCGTCCAGGACGGCGAGGGCCTCGGCCTCCGCGACGACGTAGAGGGGCCGCGGCTCGGCCGTGAGCACCGTACCGACGGCGTCGGCGACCTCGCGCAGATAGCGGCGGGTCTCCTCGTCGTTGAAGGTGCTGGGCCGGTCCCCGATGCGCTCCTCGCGCTCGATGTCGGTGTCGGGCAGCGACCGGGTCTTCGGGAAACCGCTCGCGGTGTGCTCGGTCAGCCGCTCCCGGCCGCCGCCCCACATGGTGGCGTGGTCGGCGGAGACCGCAAGCACCCAGTACGGCTGGTCGGCCGCCTGCGCGGCGATGAGATTTCGGGTCAGGAAGGTCTGCGCGAGCAGCACCCGCTCCGGGACCGAGCGGTCCAGCGACCACACCTGGTGCTCACCGGGCGCCGCGAAGATCGCCAGACCGTCCTCGGCGTGCACCAGGTCCACCTCGGACAGCGCCTTGTCCAGCTGCTCGACCACATCGATCCGGTCGGCCCTGGACACCTCGGGGTCGGACTCCACCTCGTCCTTGGCCCGTGCGATGAGATTGCGCAGGCGTACGGCGTCCTGCGCGTTGTCCGGCTCCCGGCGGTGCGTCGGCATCAGCACGGAGACGGCGGGGTAGTGGCGCGGACGGCGCAGGTCGGCGAGGGTGGCGGGGCTGAGAGGCGAGTGCATGGCAGGCCCTTCCGGCGAAGTCCCCCCGGACATGAAATCCCTTTGTCTCTTTATGGATATCTCACTGGGGCAGTGGCCGCAGCTCGTACAGCAGTGCGTCCTCCGCCCACGCCAGCGCGTCCTCCACGCTGTCGTGCCGTACCGCGACACCGCCCCAGTGCTGGTCCGGCGCGCCGACCAGGGCGACCTGGTGCCCCGCCGCCGAGATCCGCTCGAAGGCGTTGCCGAGCATCAGCCCGGCCACCGGATTGACGTGCGTCACGCGCTCCATGTCGACCACCACCCAGCCGGGCACCAGCGGCACGGCGCTCGCCAGCGCGTGCAGCAGCCGCTCCGCCGCGGGGAAGTCCACCTCGCCGCGCGCGGCCACCAGCACCACCCGGTCGCCGTCCCGGTCCAGCAGGTCGCGGTCGGCCGTCACCCGCTCCCGCCCGGAGGAGACCCGGGTCCCCGTACCGCCGCTGCCGCCCGTGCCGACCCGCGTCACGGTGTCCGCGCCCGGCACCGGGTGGTGCATCAGATGCATGCCGAACCGCCGCGACAGCTCCCGCAGCGCGACCACCCCGCGGATCGTACTGCCGGTACGGTCCAGCGGCGGGCTGTAGCAGGCGATGCCGAATCGGGCCGGGCTGGCCGCCGCGAGGCCGCCGGACACCCCGCTCTTGGCGGGCAGCCCCACCCGCACCAGCCAGTCACCGGCCGCGTCGTACATCCCGCAGGTCGCCATCACCGACAGCACCTCGACGGCCACCTGCTCGGCCACCACCCGCTCGCGCGTCACCGGATTGACCCCGCCGTTGGCGAGCGTCCCCGCCATCACGGCCAGATCGACGGTGTTCACCAGCACCGAGCACTGCCGGAAGTACACCTCGGCCGCCTCCACCGGGTCGGTGCGCAGCGAACCGGCCGCGTGCATGAGATACGCCAGCGCCCGGTTGCGGTCGCCGGTGGCCGCCTCCGAGCGGTAGACGTCCTCGTCCACGGTGAGCCGCCGCCCGGCGAAGGCGCTCAGCGCGTCGAGGATGCGCGCGGACCGTTCGCCCGGCGAGGCGGCCGGTACGAGATTGGTCGTCGCGATGGCCCCCGCGTTGATCATGGGGTTGGCGGGGCGGCCGGTGCCGTGCTCCAGGCTGATCGCGTTGAAGGCGTCGCCGCTCGGCTCGTTGCCCACCCAGCGGGTCATCTCGTCGAGGCCCAGCTCGGACAGGGCCAGCGCGTGCACGAACGGCTTGGACACCGACTGCACGGTGAACTCGGTACGTGACCTGCCCGCCTCGTAACGGTGGCCGCCCATGCTCACCAGCGCGATGCCGAAGTCGTCCGGGTCGGCCAGCGCGAGCTGCGGGATGTACGACGCCACCTCGCCGTCCCGCAGCGGCAGCAGCCGCCGGTGCACCTCGGCCAAGCCCTCGCTGACCACGTCGAACGCCACCGGATCGGTCATGGCCTCATGCTCGGCCCGTCCCGCCGACCCCGCAAACGCGCAGGCCCGCGGCGGGCACCCCCTCGCAGGGCCGGTGCGGACACCCGACCGCCGGGCCCGGCGCGTCACCCGTACGGCACCGCGCACGCTGCGCGCCGCCGGGGCACCCCGCACGGTGGAGGGGCGGCCGGAGCGTGTGCCCGACCGGTGACCAGCGCAGAAACCGGAGGGGAAGCCCGTGAGCCGACGTCGTACCGAGGGGACCCGCGCAGGAGAAACCGGTGACGGACGGGCTCGTACGGCCCGCTCGCGCCGCCTGCGCTCACTGACCGCGGCGGCGCTGGTGGCCATGGCGGCCGGCGGCCTGGCGCTGGTGTCGGCCTGCGACAACTCCTCCGGCAACAGCTCGACCGGAGCGACGACGCCCGGCGGGCCGCCCAGCACCGGGAACTTCTCCGGCACCCTGCCCTCCCCGCTGGACTCCCTCGCCTCCGCCGCCCAGCAGACCGCCTCCGCCGCGCAGTCCTCCGCGAAGGCCGCCGCCTCCAGCTTCGAGGCGTCGGTGGAAGCGGGCGCGGGCAGCGCCGCGGCCGAGGCGAAGTCGGAGCTGGCCAAGGTCGACGGGCAGGGCAACGCCGTCAAGGACGTCCAGCTCACCGGCTTCCCCAAGGCCAGGACCGGCGGCCTCAACGCCGTCCTGGTCAGCATCACCAACACCACCGACACGAAGGCGTCCTTCGCCGTCAAGGTCGAATTCGCCGACTCCGACGGAGCCGTCGTGGACTCCACGGTCGTCGGCGCCCGCGACGTCGAGCCCGGCAAACACGCCCAGCCGGTCGCCTTCAGCACGAAGGACGCCGACAAGACGCTCTTCCCGCGCGTGGCCCAGGCCCAGCGCTACTGAAGGACGCCCCGGCCCGCTCCCGCCCCCCCGTCAGCGCCTCCGCCCCGGCGGGGGGCCTGCTGACAGCCCTGGACTCGTGTGCGAAGCTGCCTTCCGCGACAAGGGGAGGTGGCGGTGGGACGGGCGGGGAACGGGGGAGGGCCGCGGACGAGCGCCGGGGCACGGGCGGCGCTCGGCGTCCTGGTGATCGGGGGTCTGGCGCTCAGCGCCCTGGTGCTGCGGCCCGAGGGCAAGGCGTTCGGCAAGGGCGGTGGACCGCTCGGCGGCAATGTGTTCGTGGTGGCGCTCGGCCTCGCGTGGTTCATCGGCGCGCTGATGCTCCACAACCGCTACGTGCTCCAGGTCGGTGACGACGCGGAGTCCGACCCGCTGCGGCAGCGGCTCGTGGACGTGGTCCGCGCCGCACTGCTGGGCGCCGCCTTCGTCGTCCCACTGCTGATCTTCGTCATGCACCGGTTCCACGCGTCCGGCCGTACCTCGGGCGGCGGCAAGGACCGCAAATGGCGAGCCGCCACCGCGCCGACCCCCAGCGCCCCCACACCGCCGCGTCCGCTCAAGAGGCACCAGGACAACCACGGCTTCCCCTCCTGGCTGACGCACGTCCTGATCGGCATCGGCATCGGACTGCTGGTGCTGGCCGTCGTCCTCGCCGCCGTGCTGCTCTGGCGCTATCTGCGGTCGGGCGAGGCGGAGCGGCAGGACGGCCCCGGGTACGACCAGGCCGACGACGAGGACGAACTGCTCGCCGAGGCCGTGGAGTCCGGGCGCCGGGCGCTGCGGGACGACGCCGACGCGCGCGCCGCCGTCATCGCCTGCTACGCCGCCATGGAACGGTCCCTCGCCGCCTCCGGCATCGCCCGCCGCGCCTCCGACAGCCCGCAGGACCTGCTCGAACGGGCCGTCACGGCAGGCCGGTTGGCGGGCCCGAGCGCGGCGGCGCTCACCGCGCTCTTCCGTGAGGCGCGCTACTCCACCCACCCCATGGACGACGGCCACCGGGACCGCGCCGCGCGGGCACTCACCGAGATCGCCGCCCAACTCGCCCCGGACGAGGCCGCGTCGGGCGACGGCGGCGGTCCCGGGGAGCGGACCACCGAAGCAGCCGCGGAGGCCGCACAGTGAAAGAACGCCTCCGGCGGGCGGCGGGCCCGCCCGGCTCCGTACGCCACTCGCTGGCCCTGCTCGGCTGCCTCGTCGTCGCCGCCGAAGTGCTGCTCGCGCTCACCGACGGCCTCGTCGCCGCGGCCACCGGCCTCGCCCTGATCACCGTCGTCGCGCTGGGTATCGCCCGGTATGTCGGCGGCGCGGGCGCGCAGGACAGCGGATACCGCAAGTCCGTACGGCTGCTCGGCGGTCGCGCCCCGGCGCTCGGCGAATGGCCGCGGGTCGTCCGCAAGGCGCTCGGCCCCGAAGGCGCCCTGCACTTCCACTCCACGCTCCGCCCGCAGTTGCAGCGGCTCTTCGCGGCCCGGCTCGCCGAGCGGCACGGGGTGCTGCTGCGCAAGAGCCCCGACCGGGCCCGCGCGATCGTCGGTCCCGACCTGTGGCCGTGGATCGACCCGACGACCGGCCCGCCGCAGCCGGCGATTCCCGAAGCCGTACTGCGGGCGCTGCTCGACCGGCTGGAGACGCTGTGACCGCGCCCGCATTCCGCGCGTCCGCCGTGCGCCGCCCCGCCCCCGTACCCCGTTTCACGACGCTCCACGACCAGGCAAGGTGAGGACCGCAGTGACCAGCTCCGAGCGCATATCCGACCACGACGCCGACGCCCTGAGCCCCCGGCGGGCGGGTGAGAGGGCCGCCGAGGTGCTCGCCGAGATCCGCACCGCCGTGGTCGGCAAGCCGGAACCGCTGGAGCTGGTCATGCTCGGCGTGCTCGCGGGCGGCCACGTCCTCATCGAGGACCTGCCGGGACTCGGCAAGACGCTGCTGGCCAGATCCTTCGCCACCACCCTCGGACTGGAATTCCGCCGCATCCAGTTCACCCCCGACCTGCTGCCCTCCGACGTCACCGGCGCGCCCTTCTACGACCAGCACAGCGGCGAGATGGTCTTCAGGCCCGGCCCCGTCTTCACGCACCTGCTGCTCGCCGACGAGATCAACCGCACCCCGCCCAAGACCCAGGCCGCCCTGCTGGAGGCGATGGCCGAGTCGCAGGTGTCGATCGACGGCAGCACCCGCGAACTGCCCGACCCGTTCGTGGTGATCGCGACCGCCAACCCCATCGAGTACGAGGGCACGTACACGCTCCCCGAGGCGCAGCTCGACCGGTTCCTGCTGCGGGTGCGGATGGGCTATCTGTCGGCGCCGCAGGAGACCGACATGCTGCGGTCCAGGATCGACAGGGCCGCGCCCGAGGCGAAGCTGCGCACCCTCAGCGGGCCGTCGGAAGTGCTCGCGATGCGCGCGGCGGTGGAGCGGGTCGAGGTCGAGGACGACCTGCTGGAGTACATCGTGGCGCTGGTCGGCGCGACCCGCGACCACGCGCACATCCAGGTCGGCGCGTCACCGCGCGGCGGCCTCGCGCTGGTCCAACTCGCCCGCGCCCGCGCCGTGCTCGACGGCCGGGACTACGTCACCCCCGAGGACGTGAAGTGGGTGGCGGTCCCGGCGCTCGCCCACCGCGTCACGCTCCGCCCCGAGCTGTGGGTCCGGCAGATCAACGCCGACGACGTGATCCGGGAGATCGTGCAGTCCGTACCCGCCCCGCAGACCCTGCCGCTGGCGGCCCGTGACGCCGTCGCGTCATGACCGACCCCCACGCGGCCGTCGCCCGCGCGCTCGGCGGTGCCCAGCCTCCGCCCGGCGAGCGGCGGGCCGTGCCCGCGGAGCCACCGCCGCCGCCGCCGACCGGCTGGCGCGCGGGCGAACGCGCCCTGCGGTACGGCACGGTGACCGCGGTCGCCGTCGCCGCCGCCCTGCTCACCGGACGGCCGTGGCTGCTCGCGCTGGCCGCCGGCCCGCTGGTGCTGCTCGCGCTCTCACTCCCGTACGGCACGCGCACGGCGCGGATGGACGTCACGGTCGACGTCGAACCGCGGCGGCTGTTCGAGGACGAGACCGTCACCGCCAGGATCACCGTCGCGTACGACGGCGACCGCGGGCGGCTCGACCCGGGCGTCACGCTGGGGCCCGGTGTACGGCTCGACCACCTCACCGTGGGCAGCTCGCGCGTGGAACTGCGGCTGACCGCCGAGCGCTGGGGCCGCTGGACGCTCGGTACCGTCGATCTCGACCTCTACGACGCGGGCGGCACCGCCCGCCGCACGGTCCGCGCGGACCTCGGCGAGGTGCGGGTGTTCCCCGTGCCGTCCCGCGCCGGGATGACGCCCATCCCGGTCCGCCTCCCGCAGCGGCTCGGCGAGCACACCGCGGCGCAGCGCGGTGAGGGCGTCGAGGTCACCGGCGTGCACCCGTACATCCGCGGCGAGCGGCAGCGGCGGATCAACTGGCCCGCCACGACCCGCCGCGGCTCCCTGCAACTCCAGCAGTTCGCCGCGGAGCGCGCCGCCGACACCGTCGTCATGCTCGACGGACTCGGCGACGTCCTCGACCCGGTCACCGGCACGTCCTCGCTGGACGAGACCTTCCGCGCGGCGGCCGGACTGGTCCGCGCCTATCTGCGCACCCACGACCGGGTCGGCGTCGTCTCGGTGGGCGGCACGACCCGCTGGCTCCAGCCGGGCAGCGGGGACGGCTACTTCTACCGGATCGTCGAGAGCGTCCTCGAAGTCCGCAAGGACATCTCCTACCGCACCGAGGGCGTGAGCAACCTCCCGCCGCCCGCGCTGCCCGAAGGCGCGATCGTGTACGTCTTCACGCCGCTGGCCGACCAGCGGATCCTCGACGTGCTGCATCGCGTGGCCGCGCGGGCCCTCGCCCTGGTGGTGATCGAGATCGCCACCGCGGACCCGTACATCGAACCCGGCGACGTCAACGCGGAGCTGGGCCTGCGGCTGTGGCGGTCCGAGCGGGACGCGACGCGCTTCGCGCTGAAGGAGCGCGGCATCGCGGTGGTCACCCATGAGCGCGGCGAGACCCTCGATCTGGCCCTGGCGCCGCTGGTGCGCACACGTATCCACGGAGGCAGGCGATGAGCGGTACGGCGGAGCGGCCGGGCGCGGCCCCGGCACCCTCGCCCCTGACGCCCGCGGCACCTTCGGCTCCCGCCCTGACGCCCGCGGCACCTTCGGCTCCCGCCCTGACGCCCGCGGCCCCGACGCCCTCGGCCGACGCGCCTTCGGCCCCTTCTGCACCTTCGACCCCCGCCCGGGCGGCCCGCCGTATCCGGCTCCCCGCCCAACTGCCCGCCCGCTGCCTGGCCGTGGCGCTCGCGCTCGCGGCGTGCGACGCGCCGGAGGCCGTACGCCACTCGCTCGGCGCACAGGTGGCGCTGCTCGTGGTGGCCGGGGTCGCTTGGTGGGCGGCGCCGATGGTGGACGAGCGGCCGGTGCGCAATTCGATGCGCTGGGCGAAGATCGCCGCCCGCCGCCGCTCCACCGTCCTCGCCGTGGGGTCGGTGGTGGCCGCGGCGGTCACCGAACCGCCGACCTGGCTGGCCGCCTGCGTCGTGGGCCTCTTCCTGGCGTATCTGCTGATCACCGACGACTGGACGCGGGGCGCGACCGCGCCGCGCGCCGCCCGCGGCCCGGCCCCCGCCCTGACCGCGGCGGCGGCCGTCGCCCTGACCTTCGTCTGCGCGACGGTGCCGGTGGCCGGTACCGACTGGGCACGGCTGCCCGCCGCGCTGGCCCTGGCGGCGACGGTCGGCTGCGTGGCCCTGGCCGTGCGCGGCCGGCGCGGCCCGCGCTGACCGCCGCCTCCTCGCGCGGTGCGGCCTCGCCGCGTGCCGCGGCCTCCCGCGTTCAGGCCGACTCCGCCGCGGCCAGCGCGCGGGCCTGGGTGAGCCACCGCGTGAACAGTTCGGCGTCCACGTCGTCCAGAGCGCGCAGCTTGACCGAGGCCATGGCCCGCGCGCCCGGCTCCAGCCGCCCGCTGGCGTCCTGGACCTGCTGGCCCTGCCAGAGCCCGAAGGTCACATAGGAGCCGTACGCCTTGAGCAGGCAGACCGGTGCGACGCCCGGCGCTCCGCCCAGGCTCCACACCGGGTGGCCGTGCCACATGGCGCCGGGCGCGTCCGGCAGCGCGGCCTCGATGATCTCCCGCGCCTTCGTGCCGACTTCGCGCAGCGGCTCCTCCAGGGCGGCGAGGTAGTCGGTGACGGTGGTGATGGACGTGGCCATGCGGATCACTCCCGAGCGTCGGATACGGCTTGTGCGGGGTTGACCGGCGCGGCGTCCGAAACTCATCGCCTCCGGCGGAGGTTTTTTCACCGCCACGGTCCGCCGGGTCCCGCACCGGCCCCGGACAGGCTCCGGGCCGGCTCCGGGCCGGCTCCGGGACGGCCCTGTATCGGTTCAGCAAAGCCCCTGACATCAAGGGAACACCCCGCTTCCCATCAGCACTTGCGGTGCTTTACCGTTTAATGGACAGCCGGTCGGCGGGGTCGCTAGGTTGGGCGCCGCGGGCCACCGGGGCCGACAACCGGCCGGCGGCAAGGCAACAGCAGGCAAGGAGCAGGGATGAAGGACGTCACGCCGATCGCCGACGGCTGGAGGCTGCGCCTTCCCGAGTCCGGGTCGGCAGCCCGAGCCGGAGCCGGAGCGGACGCCGCGCCCGCGCTCGGGTCCGGCACCGTACCCGCCCAGGTACCCGGCTGCGTGCACACCGACCTGATGGCCGCCGGGCTGCTGAAGGACCCGTTCCTGGATCGGAACGAGACCGCGGCGGCGTGGGTGGGACGCGCGGACTGGACGTACGAGACGGCGCTGCCGCCGCGTGCCACCGGGCACGAGCGCACCGACCTGGTCTTCGACGGCCTGGACACGGTGGCCGAGATCCGCCTCAGTGACACCGTCCTCGGCGCCACGCGCAACATGCACCGCGGTTACCGCTACGACGTCACCGAGCGGTACGGACCGGCGGCCGAGACCGCGCTGACCGTCGCCTTCACCTCCGCCTACACCGAGGCGGAACGGGTCCGCGCGCTGGTCGGCGACCGGCCCAACTCGTACCCCGAGCCCTTCCAGTACATCCGCAAGATGGCCTGCTCCTTCGGCTGGGACTGGGGTCCGACGCTGGTCACCGCCGGGATCTGGAAGCCCGCGCGGCTCGAACACTGGTCGACCGCGCGGCTGTCGGGCGTCACCCCGCTGGTCACGGTGGCCGACGGCACCGGACGGGTCGAGGCCCGGCTGGAGATCGAGCGCACCGCGTCCGGCCTGAACCGCCCGCTGACCGTCCGCCTGCGGGTGGGGGAGACGCGGGTCGAGGCCGACGTGCCCGCGGGCGCCGACCGGTGCACCGTCACCGCCGAGGTGCCCGGCCCCGAGCTGTGGTGGCCGCACGGCTACGGCGCCCAGCCGCTGTACGACTGCGAGGTCACCCTCGTCGACGCCGGGACCGAGGGCACCGACGGCGAAGACGGCGTGGCGCTCGACCACTGGCACCGCCGTATCGGCTTCCGCACCGTCACCCTCGACACCGCCCCCGACGAGAAGGGCACCCCCTTCACCCTGCTGGTCAACGGCGAGCCGATATTCGCCCGCGGGGTCAACTGGATCCCGGACGACGTCTTCCCGACCCGGATCACCCCCGACCGCTACCGCCGCAGGCTCCAGCAGGCCAAGGACGCGGGCGTCGACCTGATCCGCGTCTGGGGCGGCGGGATCTACGAGAGCGACGACTTCTACGACGCCTGCGACGAGGCCGGGCTGCTGGTCTGGCAGGACTTCCTGTTCGCCTGCGCCGCCTACTCCGAGGAGCAGCCGCTGCGTTCGGAGGTGGAGGCCGAGGCGCGGGAGAACGTGGCCCGGCTCGCCCCGCACGCCAGCCTCGTGCTGTGGAACGGCAACAACGAGAATCTGTGGGGCTTCCGCGACTGGGACTGGGAGCAGGATCTGGCGGGCGCGTCCTGGGGCGAGGGCTACTACCTGGGCCTGCTGCCCCGCGTGGTCGCCGAGACCGACCCGACCCGGCCCTACTGGGCGGGCAGCCCCTGGTCCGGCTCGTGGAACCACCACCCCAACGACCCGGCGCACGGCACCGCCCACTCCTGGGAGGTGTGGAACCGCCAGGACTGGACCGGCTACCTGGAGGACGTGCCGCGCTTCGTCGCCGAATTCGGCTGGCAGGCGCCGCCCGCGTACGCCACGCTGCGCCGGGCGCTGACCGACGACCCGCTCACCCCGGACTCGCCCGGCATGCTGCACCACCAGAAGGCCGCCGACGGCAACGGCAAGCTGGACCGCGGCCTGGCCCACCACTTCCCGGCCCCCGCCGACTTCGACACCTGGCACTACCTGACGCAGGTCAACCAGGTCCGCGCCATCGCGTGCGGCATCGAGCACTGGCGCTCGCACTGGCCGGCCTGCGCGGGCACCGTCGTCTGGCAGCTCAACGACTGCTGGCCGGTGACCTCGTGGGCCGCGATCGACGGCGACGAGCGCGAGAAGCCGCTCTACCACGAGCTGAAGCGGCTCTACGCGGACCGGCTGCTCACCGTCCAGGAGCGCGCCGACGGCCTGGTCGCGGCCCTGGTCAACCAGAGCGCGCGGGACTGGTCGGGCACGGCGGTCCTGCGCAGGGTCGCGGTGGACGGCGCCGTACTCGCCGAAGCCCGGCTGCCGTTCACCGCGACGGCCCGCACGGTCGCCGAGATCGCCGTACCGCGCGACCTCGTACCGCCGGGCGACAGCACCAAGGAACTGCTGACCGTCGAGGCCGAAGGACCCGGCGGCGGCGAGGACGTCCGCGCCCTGTGGTTCCCGGCCAGGGACAAGGACTTCGCCTACCCCGCGCCCCGCTGGGACCTGGAGCTGGCCACCTCCGACGGCGGCGCCACCGAAGTGACCGTCACCGCCCGGACGCTCCTGCGCGACCTGCTGCTCCAGGCCGACCGGCTCGACCCCGCGGCCCACGCCGACCGGGGCCTGGTCACCCTGCTGCCCGGCGAGCGCGTCACGATCACCGTACGCGGCTGGGACCGGCCGGAGCCCGGAGCCGCCGCCGCGGCGCTGTACTGCGTCAACTCCGCGGTCCAGCGCACGGATCCGGGCGACGAGCGGTGAGCCCTCCGGCCGGGGAGCCGGGACGCCGCCCCACCGCGATCCTCCACGACAACGACCTGATGGCCGTCGCCGGTCTGTCGGTGGCCGCCGAGATGGGCCTTGCCGTCCCCCGTGACGTCTCGCTGCTCGCCTGGGACGACTCGCAGCTGTGCCAGCTCACCCTGCCGAAGCTGTCGGCGATGAGCCATGACGTCTTCGGCTTCGGCGCCGAGGTGGCCCGGCGGCTGCTGACCGTGCTGAAGGGCGGCACACCCGCGACGGGACCGGTGGCCACCCCGGTACTGACCCCGCGCGAGAGCACCGCCCCGCCCGCCCGTACGACCTGACCGGCGAGCGCCGGTCCGCTTCGCTCCCGGTGCGTCCCTACTTCGTCGCGCCTCTGGTGAATCCGTTGTAGATGAACCGCTGGAGGAACAGGAAGATCACCAGCGTCGGCACGATCACCAGGATCGCGCCCGCCGAGATGTCCTCCCAATGCGCGCCGTAGGGCCCCTTGAAGCGGAACAGCGACGTCGAGATGGTCCCCAGACTCTCCGACGGCATGTACAGGAAGGGGATGTAGAAGTCGTTGTAGACCGTGATCCCCTTGATGATCACCACCGTGGCGATGGCCGGTTTGAGCAGCGGCAGGATGATCCGCCAGTAGATCGTGAAGGTGTTCGCGCCGTCGATCCTGGCCGCCTCGTCCAGCGAGACCGGAATGCTCCGGATGAACTGGAGGAAGATGTAGATCGACACGATGTCCGTGCCCATGTACAGCACGATCGGTGCCCAACGGCTGTCGTACATGCCGAAGTTGTTCACGATCTTGAAGGTCGCCACCTGTGTCGTCACGCTCGGCACCAGCGAGCCGATCAGGAACAGCGCGATCACCAGCCGCCGCAGCCGGAAGTGGAACCGGTCGATCGCGTACGCCGCCATCGAGCCGATCAGCACCGTGCCCGCGATCGAGAAGACCAGGATGAACGCGGTGTTCCCGAACGCGCGCAGCATCTTCCCGGCCCGGAAGGCCGTCACATAATTGTGGTAGTTCAGCCAGTTGTGCGGCAGGGACAGCGCCCCGCCGTCCGCCGTCATCTCCTGCGACGTCTTGAGCGAGGTCAGGAACACCGCGACCAGCGGCAGCAGCACCACCGCGGAGGCCAGCACGAGCGAGAGGTACACCAGCGCCCTGACCAGCACCCTGCGGGTGCGCGCGGGCCGGTCGACGGTCTCCGGCGGCGGGGCCTGCGCCGTGTCGCGGACGAGCAGCGAGGTCATACGAGATCGTTCCTCTCGTCGGGCACCACGACGCGCTGCAACCAGGTCACCAGCAAGATGATCACCAGCAGGGCGACGGCCGCCGCCGAGGCCAGCCCCATCTTGTTGAACTCGAAGGCCAGCTTCACCGTCTGGATCACGAAGGTCTGAGTGCCCGCCGCGCCGCCGGTCATGATGTACGGGATCTCGAACGCCGACAGCGAGCCGGAGATCGCCAGGATCGCGCTCAGACTCAGCACCGGTTTGATGCCCGGCGCGATGATGTGCAGGAACTGCTGCCAGCGGTTGGCGCCGTCCAGCTCCGACGCCTCGTACAGCTCACCGGGGATCGACTGGATCGCGCCGAGGAACAGCACGAAGTTCAGGCCCATGAAGCGCCACACCGACACCGCGGACAGCGAGGTGTTCGCCGTCCGCCCGCTGCCCAGCCAGAAGTGGTGCCCGTGCACCCCGAAGGCGCTCAGCACGGTGTCGAGGGTGCCGTGCGGCTGGAAGAAGTACAGGAAGACGAAGCCGATCGCGACCCCGTTGAGCAGGTAGGGGAAGAACAGCAGGCCCTTGAAGAGATTCCGGAACCGCAAGTCGAAGCTGAGCACGGTCGCGAAGTACAGCGCCAGCGCGATCTGCGCCACCGACGCCACCAGGTAGTAGACGCTGACGAAGAAGACCTGGAACAGCTCGGGCCTGGTGAACAGCTCCACGTAGTTCTTGGCCCCGACGTAGTTCCGGTCGGGGCTGACCCCGTCCCAGTCGGTGAAGCTGTCCCTGATCATGGTGCCGACCGGCAGGTAGGTGAACGTGATCAGCAGAGCGAGCGGCACCGCCAGGTACAGCCACGGCGTCACGGTCCGCCAGACCCGGGCGCGCGTCACAGGGCGGCGGTCTTCTGCGCGTTCGCCCACTTCTTGGCGAGGCCGGCGAAGATGCCGGGGAGATCACCACCCGCGGCGCCGCGCGCCACGTCGATCAGGTGCTGGCGGTACTCGGGCTTGTCGGTCATGCCGATCTCGGACTGGTTGTCGATCCTGGTGACCTTGGCGCTCTGCGCCTGCGACATCTCCACGAACCGCACACCGGCGTCCTGGAACGGCTTGAGGGCCGACGGCAGCGGTCCGCCCTTGAGCGTGGGGACGGCCTGATTGGTCTGCACGTAGCCGGACTTGTCGGTGAACCAGTCGATCCAGGCGCGGGCCGCCGCCTTGTTCTTGGAGTGGACGTTCACCGCCTCCTGGTAGTCGGGCGCCACCGGGGTGCAGAAGGTGCCGTTCTTCTGGGAGGGGAAGGGCATGTAGCCGATCTCGGACGGGTCGCGCCCGGCCTTCTTCGCCGCGTCCTGCATCTGCACGATGGACCACGAGCCCAGCCACATGGTGGCGATCTTGCCGGTGGCCAGCAGATTCTTGCTGTTCTCCCAGTTGGTGGTGGTCGGGTCCTGCTCGGAGAGCTTGTCGTGCACGATGGTGTAGAGCAGCGTGTCGCCGACGTTCAGGTCGGTGCCCGCGCGCCAGGGGTCCGGGTCGGTGGCGGGCTCGTCGGCCGCCTTGGCGTCGCAGGTGGCCGCGCCCTGCACCGAGGTCCAGGCGGTCAGCGGCCAGCCGTCCTTGTAGTTGGTGTAGTACGGCGTCGCGGAGGTCTTGGCCTTGACGGCCTTGAGGTCGGCGAGGAAGGCGTCGGGAGTGGTCGGCCAGTCGGTGACCCCGGCCTGCCGCCAGACGGCCTTGTTGTAGACGAAGCCCGCCGCGTTCGCGAAGTTCGCGATGCCGTAGACCTTGCCGCCGACCGTGGCCTTGCCGGTGAAGGTGTACTTCTTTCCCAACTCCTCGGCGCTGCCCAGCGAGGCGAAGAACTTCGGGTAGTCGTCGGTCTTGATGGCCGCCGGGATCATCAGCACATCGCCGTAGTTCGAGGTGTTCATCCGGATCTTCACCTCGCCCTCGTAGTCCGTGATCCCCTCGAAGGTCACCCGCACCTTCGGATAGAGCTTGCTGAACTCGGCGGCGTACTTCTTCATCGTGCCGTCCTGCACGAGGTCGGTCCGCTGGGTGAGGACCTTGATGTCACCCGACACCGCCGACGGGTCGGCGGGCACGGTGGCGGTACCGCCCTTGGACGTCGAGCCCCCGCCACCGCAACCCGCGGCGAGCAGCGCCATGGTCGCCAGCAGCGACCCGGCGAGTGCCTTGCCCTTCATGCACCATCTCCGTCTCCACAGCGCGGTACTTAAGCGATTCAGTGGCGGAACGACCGCACTATTGCATTGGGTTGTGGGCCGGTAAAGGGACTGATTCAGCGCTGATGCTTAACCGTTACATTGCGGTTCAGCGCGCCGCCGTCCGAGGGCGCGGGTTCGGGGCGACGGGCGCGGCGCGCCGTGGGGTAGGGTCGATGCCGTCAGCGGCGGGCCAGGACCCGCCACAGCAGTGGAGATCAGCCGAGATCAGCCGAGGAGGTGGGACCGATTACCGGTATCGCAGGCCGGGTGCTCCCGCCGTACGGCCGAGCGGTCTCTCCGGCGTAGGTGAGGCCGGGGGAGTGCCCGTGGGCTTCCCGAAAGGCTTTACATGTCGGACTTCACCGCACCGTCGCCCGAATCCACCGTCGTCGCCGCGCTCAGGGCTGCGGGCTGCGTCTTCGCCGAGGACGAGGCGCGGCTGCTCATCGCGGCGGCCGGGACCCCCGAAGAACTCACCGCGATGGTCGCGCGCCGCGCGGACGGTCTCCCGCTCGAACACGTCCTCGGCTGGGCCGAGTTCGCCGGACAGCGGTTCGCCGTGGACCCCGGCGTCTTCGTACCGCGCCGCCGTACCGAATTCCTCGTCCAGGTCGCGGCCGGGCTCGCCGCGCCCGGCGCCGTCGTCGTGGACCTGTGCTGCGGCTCGGGGGCCGTCGGCGTCGCCCTGGCCACCGCGCTCGGCGGCGGCGTCGAACTGCACGCCGCCGACCTCGACCCGGCCGCGGTGCGCTGCGCCCGCCGCAATGTGGCCCGCGTCTGCGGGCGGGTGTACGAGGGTGACCTCTTCGCGCCGCTCCCGGCCGACCTGCGCGGACGGGTCGGGCTGCTGGCCGCCAACGTCCCCTACGTACCGAGCGACGAGGTCGGCCTGCTGCCGCCCGAGGCCCGCGACCACGAGGCCCTGATGGCGCTCGACGGAGGCGCCGACGGCCTCGACGTCATGCGGCGTGTCGCCGCGCGGGCCACCGACTGGCTCGCCCCCGGCGGTTCCCTGCTGGTCGAGTCGAGCGAGCGGCAGGCCCGGCGGGCGGTCGGCCTCTTCACCGCCGCCGGGCTCCGCGCGCACGTCACCGACTCGGACGAGCTGTACGCGACCGTCGTCGTCGGCACCCGCCCGCCGCTCGGGGCGGGCGGTTAGGGCCCGCCCCGGACGCGTCGTGGGCCGTGGGCGGGCCGCCGGTCAGTCGGCCTGCTGGTCGGCGGTGCGCAGGCCCGCCGACCACTTCTCCTCGATGTTGCCGAACCGCCAGACGGCGAAGGCGACGGCCCAGGTGGCGAAGAACAGGCCCACGATGACGTAGCCGACGATGTTGAGGTCGATCCCGCCGACCCAGTCCCAGAAGGCGCCGTGGAATCCCGCCTTGTCCGCGACCAGGCCGAGGAGTTCGACGGTGCCGATGATGAGGGCGACGGCGACGGACAGGCCGGTGATGGTGAGGTTGTAGTAGACCTTGCGGACCGGCTTGGAGAACGCCCACTCGTAGGCGAAGTTCATGAACGAGCCGTCGATGGTGTCCAGCAGCGACATGCCCGCGGCGAAGAGCACCGGCAGGCAGAGGATCGCGTACCAGGGCAGCCCGGACGCCGCGCCGGAGCCCGCGAGCACCAGCAGCGCGATCTCGGTGGCGGTGTCGAAGCCGAGGCCGAAGAGCAGGCCCAGCGGGTACATCTGCCACGGCTTGGTGATCGACTTCATGACCCGGCCCAGCAACCGGTTCATGAAACCGCGGTTGTTGAGCTGCTCCTCCAGCGCCGCCTCGTCGAAGTGGCCCTCGCGCATCTGCCGGAAGACCTTCCAGATCCCGGCCAGGATCACCAGGTTGATGAAGGCGATGACGTACAGGAAGGTGCCGGAGACGGTGGTGCCGATCCAGCCGGTGACGTTGTGGAGCTGGGAGTTGTCGTCCTCGACGGGATTGGCGAGCGCCTTGATGCCGAGCGAGAGCAGGAAGGCCAGGCCGAAGACGATGCTGGAGTGGCCCAGCGAGAACCAGAAGCCCACCGACAGGGGCCGCTTGCCCTCGCCCATCAGCTTGCGGGTGGTGTTGTCGATCGCCGCGATGTGGTCGGCGTCGAACGCGTGCCGCATGCCGAGGGTGTACGCGGTGACGCCGATGCCGATGCCGAAGGACTTGGTGCCGAGGCTGTAGTGCTCGGGGGCCACGATCGCCACCAGCGTGAACCAGCCGATGATGTGCAGGGCGAGGATGAAGGCGAACATGCCGCCGACCCTCGTCCACTCGGCGCGGGTCATCGAGCCGGCGATGCGGCGCCAGCGGGACCCTGGTGGTGCCGGTGCGTCCGGAGACGTGGCGGTGGTCATTTCATCAGTCCTTTGTCGAAGCGGGCGAAGCCAAGCTAGACGCACCTCTGTCCTTGTTGCAAGGTACTGGCAATAAGGATGCCCACCCTGGCCTGCCCCAAGCTCAGCGGGGTGCCGGTACCACCGGCGCGAGGACGCAGTCGCCGCAGAGCCCGCCCGCGCCCCCCGGCGCGGCCCGGTAGATCAGGCAGCAACTGCGCCGGCGGAAAGGCGCGCCCGGTGCGCCCGTACGCGCCCCCGTGCTCGTACCGCGCAGCGGCGGCCGGTCCAGCAGCAGGGCGGCCAGCGACCGTACGCGCCCGGCGTCGGCGGGGCGCGCCGCGGCGAGCATCCCGGCGGCGCCGTTCAGCGCGGAGGCGCTGTTGCCCCACAGGATGTGCGGGGACACCTTGAAGGGCGCGAAGGCGTCGGCCAGTTCGCGCACCGGCCCGTCGAGCAGATGGCGGGCGAGGGCGGCGGCCAGGGCCTCCCCTCCCGCGGGCGCGCCGGGAGCCGTGTCCTGGCCGGTGTCCTGAGGCGTGTGCGGCAGCGACAGCGGGAAGGGGCCGCCCAGGACCGGCTGCCAGCGCAGATCGGCGAGCCGCAGGCCCGGCGCGACCTCGCCGCGCAGGACCGCGAGGGCCAGCGTCGGCGACAGCACCCGGGCGACCAGCCCGAGGTGGGCCACGGACGCGGCGACCCGCGGTTCCACGGCCTCCGCCTCCCGGCCGCCCGCCGCCGCGAGATACCGCCTGACGCCCGCCACCCGGTCGCCGAGCGCGGGTCCGCCGTCGGCCAGCTCGGCCATCGACCGCCAGGCAGCGCCGGTATCGGAACCGGCGCGGTGCCCCTCGGCGGCGAAGAACGGGCCGAGGGCCGCGAGATCCGCCGTCCGGGACGCCTCGGCGGGCGGCTCGGACGGCGGCGGCGCGTCGTCGTTCATCGGTTCACGCGCTGACCGGGTCCGTCCTGCCGGTCTGCGCGGCGGGGGCGGTGCGCGAGGCGAGCACCCGCTCGGCCAGGGGGCCGAAGGCCAGCCCGATCACCGTCCACAGCAGGAGCTGCGCGGCCACCGAGTACAAGCGGAAGGAGAACAGCACATCGGCGGGGAATCCCGGATAGACGATCCGGCCCTTGTCGTCGGTGAGCGGCAGCGGCGTCTCCGTCGCGTGGTTGCCGAAATTCTCCTTGTTGTACGCCAGGTGGCCCAGTTGCGGCAGCAGCGCCATCACCACGCCGATCGCGACGACGAAGGCGGCACCGGCGAGCAGGGTCGCGTTCCAGTTCCCGAACCGGGCCTGGAGCCTTCTGCCGAGCAGTGCCGCGCCGACCAGAAAGGCCAGCGAACACACGACCATCACCAGATAGAGCCCGGTGCGGTCCTTGATGGTGTCCTCGTGCCCGATGGCGGGCGGATTCGCCGGGTACTTGAGGAACGGCACCAGGTAGATGCCGAGGAATCCGCCGCCCGCGACCAGCAGCGCGAGATTGCGCGCCCGCAGATTGCCGACGCGTCCCAGGCAGACCGCGTAGGCGACCGCGAAGAGCGCGCCCATGGCCATGCCGAAGAAGATCATGCCGACGCCGATGCCCACGTCCGCCTGGACGGTGCGGCTGAACAGCTCGTGTCCCGCGTGCTCCATCGGCAGCCCGGCGGCTTTGTCGAGCGCGGCCTGCGCGTCGTCCCTGCCGCTCTCGTAGTCGATCGCTTTACTGATGTCCGGCTCCGCGAAGATCCGCGCGAAGAGGAATGCGAGCAGCCCTGCGACTGCGCCGACGACTATGCCGCGCAGGATGAGTTTCTTTTCCATGTCGAATTGTCCGTCTGTTCTGTCGGCTCCGTCGGCGCGAACTCAGTGGCAGGGGAAACCGAGGAAGTGCCGGGCGTCGTGGACGAACTCGTGGATGTGGGTGTCCTTGCCGAAGACGCTGACCGCGCCCTGGTCGACACCGATGAAGTAGTAGACGGCGAAAGCCAGGATCGCGGTGCCTACCAGCCACATCACGGCCTTCGAGACCGGCAGGACAACCGGTGTGGCGGTGGTGGTGGGAGCGGACACAGAGCTCACGGGTGGGCCTCCTTCAGGGATTCGGCGTCCCTCGATCGAATGGGGCGTTGTGACGGCGGAGTATCTGACTCACCGGCCACCTCCTCGATGACCGGCTACACAGTGGCGCGACCGTGCTGGATTTTCACCAGCTTCCTCACGCCATCACGTAATTGAGCGTAGGGGCTGTCGAACAGGCACGTCAATCGGGCCTGCGACGTTGTGACATACGCCCCTGACCGCTGTGCGAGACTCCGGACCGTGAAACAGATCTTCGTCATCGGTATCGGGGCGGGCGACCCGGACCAGCTCACCCTCCAGGCCGTGCGGGCGATCGGCCGCACCGAGGTGTTCTTCCTGCTCGACAAGGGCGAGGAGAAGGCCGATCTGGTCGCGCTGCGCGAGGAGATCCTGCGGCGGCACGCCGTACGGCCGCACCGCGTGGTCGTCGCGCGCGACCCGGAGCGCGACCGGGAGCGGACAACTCCCGGCTACGCGAACGCGGTTGACGACTGGCGACGGCGGCGCGCCGACATCTACGAGCGGCTGATCGCCGGGGAACTGCCGGACGACGGCTGCGGGGCGTTCCTCGTCTGGGGCGATCCGGCCCTGTACGACAGCACGTTGGGCATCCTCGAAGAGGTGCACGGCCGGGGGAGCGCCGCGTTCGAGTGGACGGTCGTGCCCGGCGTCAGCAGCGTCTCGTCGCTGGCCGCCAAGCACCGCACGGGCCTCAACCAGGTCGGGCGGCCGGTGCAGATCACCACCGGGCGCAGGCTCGCCGACGGCGGGTTGCCGGACGGGGTGGACGACGTGGTGGTGATGCTGGACGCCCACCAGACCTTCGGACGTTTCACCGGCCAGGGGCTGGAGATCTACTGGGGCGCGTATCTCGGCACGCCCGACGAGATCCTGCTGTCCGGACCGCTGGACGACGCCCTCGCGCAACGGATCAGCGACGTACGGGCGCGGGCCAGGGCGCGCAAGGGCTGGATCATGGACACCTATCTGCTGCGGCGCGGCGTCCCCAAGTGACCTCGCCCGGCGCGGAGTCGAGGCATGTGCTGATCCTCGGCGGTACGGGGGAGGCCCGGCGGCTCGCGGAGCTGCTCGCGGCCGATCCGGGGTTGGTGACGACGAGTTCGCTGGCCGGGCGGGTCGCGGAGCCCCTGCTGCCGGACGGCCGGGTCAGGATCGGCGGCTTCGGGGGCGCGGACGGGCTGGCCCGCTGGCTGCGCGAGGAACGGGTGGACGCGGTGGTCGACGCCACGCATCCCTTCGCCGCCGTCATCAGCGCCCACGCGGCCGAGGCGGCCCGCGCCGTACGCCTGCCGCTGCTCGTGCTGCGCCGGCCGGGCTGGGCGGCCGGTCCCGGCGACCGCTGGCACTGGGCCGACTCCGTCGCGGACGCGGCGGCCCTGCTGCCGGGCCTCGGGAGCCGTCCCTTCCTGACCACGGGGCGCGGCGACCTCGCGGCCTTCGCCGCGGCGCCCGCCTCGTTCCTGCTGGCACGCTCGGTCGACCCACCGGACCCGCCGCTTCCCCCGCACGTCCATGTCCTGCTGGCCCGCGGCCCGTTCACGGTGGAGTCCGAACGGGCGCTGCTGCGTGAGCACCGGATCGACGTCCTGGTCACCAAGGACAGCGGCGGCTCCGCGACCGCCCCCAAACTCACGGCGGCCCGTGAGGCGGGTATCCCCGTCCTGATCGTCCGCCGCCCGCCCCCGCCGGAGTCCGTCCCCGTCGTCGCGACCCCCGCGGAGGCCGTCAGCCTGCTGCGTGCCCCACGCAGGACCTGGCCGCCTCCATGGGGGTGGCCGTCCCCGCGAGGACCTGGTCACGGTGGGTCCGCGCCGTGACCATCAGGGCGTCGAGGGTGTCGCGGGTGCGGACGAGGTCGTCGATATGGGCCGAGAGGCGGTCGCGCTCAAGGGCCATCCGGTCGAGGGCGGCGTCGGAGTTCTCCTCGCTGGGGGAGTCGACGCAGGGGAGCAGTTCGGCGATGGTGCGGCTGGACAGGCCCGCCGCGTAGAGGCGCTGGATGAAGGCGACGCGCTCGACCTCCTCGTCCGTGTAGTGCCGCTGCCCGCTGCCGCTGCGCACGCTGGTGAGCAGCCCCTGCTCCTCGTAGTAGCGCACGGACCGCACGCTGACCCCGGCCCGCGCCGCGAGTTCCCCGATCCGCACGATGTCCTCCCGGCTGTTCCCACCGCCCGGGCGGTGGCTCCCGGGCGGGCTATGGTCTGCGTCACAGAGCTTGCCTCTGACGTCAATGTCAGGTTTTAGCGTAGCAGTCGCGTCCGGGAGACCGGGCGATACGGAAGTGACGCGCTACGCATGAAGGAGCCCGACGTGACGAACCTCTTCACCAGCTACCGGCTCGGCGGTCTGACCCTGCCCAACCGGCTGGTCATGGCCCCGATGACCCGGGTCAGGGCCGCGGCGGGCGGGCTGGCGACACCGTCGATGGCGGCCTATTACGCCCAGCGGGCGACCGCCGGGCTGATCGTCAGCGAGGGCGTGCAGCCGAGCGCGAGCGGGCAGTCCAACCCGGGCACGCCGGGGCTGCACACCGACGAGCAGACCGCCGCGTGGCGCCCGGTGACCGACGCCGTGCACGCCAGCGGCGGCCGGATCTTCGCCCAGCTCATGCACGGCGGCCGGGTCTCGCACCCCGACACCATCGGGACGCTGCCGGTCGGGCCCTCGGCCGTCGCCGCCGTGGGAGAGGTGTTCACCCCGACCGGCCCGCAGCCCGCCCCGACGCCCCGCGCCCTGGAGACCGCCGAGATCCCCGAGCACGCGCGGTCGTACGGCGACGCCGCCCGCCGCGCGGTCGACGCCGGGTTCGACGGGGTGGAACTGCACGGCGCCAACGGCTATCTGATCTCGCAGTTCCTCTCGTCCAACGCCAACCTGCGCACCGACGGGTACGGCGGCTCGGTCGTGAACCGGATCCGCTTCGCCGTCGAGGCGGTCGCCGCCACCGTCGAGGCCGTCGGCGCGGACCGCACCGGCATCCGGCTCTCGCCGGGTGCCACCTTCTGGGGTGTCCGGGAGGACGACGTACCGGAGCTGTACGCGGCGCTGCTCACCGAACTGGCGGCGCTCTCACCGGCGTACGTCCACCTGGAGGCGACCGCCGACGAGGAGGTGCTGACCGCTCTGCGCCGGGCGTGGCCCGGCACCCTCATCATGAACCCCGTGCTGCCGATGGGCCCCAAGCAGACGGGCCGGGATGACGCCGACCACTGGCTCGCGCTGGGCGCCGACCTGATCAGCTTCGGCCGCGGCTTCATCGCCAACCCCGACCTGGTCGAGCGGCTGCGCGTCGGCCTGCCGCTGGCCCCCGTCGACGAGGCCACGTACTACCAGGGCGGCGACGCGGGCTATCTCACGTACTCCTCCCACCAGTACGCGGCCTGAGACCCTCGTCGGTCAGGCGGCCTCGACCGCGGGCCTGAGGACGTCCTCGCACCACTGCCGGAGCGTGGTGGGGGTGTCGACGGCGTGCTGCGGGGTGCGGGTGATCCCGTTGTCGAGGCCGCCGTCCTTGGCGATCGCCATGTCCAGCATGCCCTGGGCGATGGCCTCGGACATGCCCGCGCCGAGGAACCGCTCCTTGAACGGCCCCGCCGGGACCTGCTGGTAGCGGACCGGGAAGCCGAGGACGTCGGCGATCACGGCGGCCGTGTCATTCTGCGACAGGTCCTCGGGGCCGAGCAGCGGTACGTCCTCCCGGCCGCTCCACGAGGGGTCGAGCAGCAGGCGGGCGGCGACGGCGGCGATGTCGCGGGTGGCCACCGTGGGCATCGCGCGGTCGGGGGAGAGCGCGTTGAAGAACACGCCCTGCTCCTTGATCACTTGGGCCTGGCGGAGCAGATTGTCCATGAAGCTGGGCAGATTCAGGGACCGGAAGGCCGCGCCGGTCTCCGCGAGCCGGTCGTCCAGGGCCAGCGTGGCGGTCACATGCCCGGCCCGGTCCGCGTAGGCGGTGCCGCGGCCCAGGGAGCTGACGCTGACGACGTGCTTGACGCCGTAGGCGCGGATCGCCTCGACGGCGGGCCGGGCGAAGTCGGAGTACACCTCGTCTAGGGTGGCCGCGTGGGGGTTGGGCGGCGGCAGCCAGAACAGCGCGTCGGCGCCGTCGAGGGCGCGGGCCACGGCCTCGGGGTCGCCGTGCGAGCCCTGGACCACCTCCGCGCGCTCGCGGACGCCGGCGCTCAGCCGGGCGGGGTCGCGGACGACGACGCGGACCGGCTCGTCGGCGGCGAGAACGCGGTCGACCACCTGGTGTCCGATATTTCCGGTAGGTGCGGTGATGACGATCATGAGTTCACTCCAGCGGCATGGGAAAAGGTCGCTCGAACAAGTAAACTCTACCGTACCGTTTACTTTTGAGGATGCAAGCCGATGACCGAAGAAGGCGGGCCGCGACAGCGCGGGGAGCAGCGACGGGGCGAGGAGTTGCGGCGCCACATCCTGTTCATGGCCAAGGACGTGTTTCTCGAGGCCGGGTACGAGCGCGCCTCGATGGACGCCGTCGCCGCCCGCGCCGGGACGTCCAAGCGGTCGCTGTACGCACACTTCGAGAACAAGGAGAAGCTGTTCCTCGCCGTCCTCGGCCTCGTCCGCGAGCTCTACCTCGGCAGGCTGCGGACACCCGACGCGTACTCCGCGGACCCCGCGGAGGCCGTCACCCTGTTCTGCGGGCGGTTCCTCCAGCTCATGACGTGGGAGTCGCAGGTGCGCACCTGCCGGCTGAGCATCGCCGCCGCCGCGTGGCTGCCCGCCAGTTCGCGCGCGTACTTCGACGCCATGTTCGCCGCCACCCACGAACGGCTGGCCGCGTATCTCGTCGAGCGCTACGGCATGGGGCCCGAGGACGGCGCCGCCCTCGCCGAGGACCTGCTCGGCCGCACCGTGCTGCCGCGCGTCTTCCGCACCCTGCTCAACGTCGAGGACGCGACCACCGGCATGCCGGAGGACGACGCGCTCGCCGCGAGCGTCGACCTGCCCGCCATCCGCCGGGTGGTCGCGACGGCGCTGCCCGCCGCCGAGGACTGACGGCTACCGGCGTCCGCGCTGAGGGGCGGTTCTCACGCGCAGGACGGGCACACGCCCCGGTAGGTGACCTCGAACGCCGAGACGCTGAAACCGAAGCGCTCCTCGGGCGGCAGGTCGGCCAGCGGGTCGCCGGTCGGGTGGACGTCCCGGATCGTGCCGCAGCGCGAGCACACCAGGTGCTGGTGGGCGTGGTGCGCGTTCGGGTCGTACCGCTTGGCGCGGCCGTCGGTGGAGACCTCGATGACCTCGCCGAGCGCGACCATCTCGCCCAGGGTGTTGTAGACGGTGGCCCGCGAGATCTCCGGCAGCCGCCCGGCCGCGCGGGCGTGCACCTCGTCGGCCGTCAGGTGGACGTGGTCGCCGTCGAGAACCTCGGCGACGACGCGGCGCTGGGAGGTCATCCGCCAGCCGCGTCCGCGCAGCCGCTCCAGCAGGTCACTCATGTCGGTTCACCTATTCAGGTTCGGCGGGATGCCCGAAGTTTACTCATGGGCGTCCGGAGTCTGATGGGATATGAGCTTGGCCCGCTTCTTGACTTGGACACAGTCCATCGTAGGATCGGTTCCGGCGATAACCAAGGGACAGGAAGCCCCCAGTAGGGCAGGAGACGGAGACGTGACGGGACCACCGCCGTGAAGTCGCGCGGCGTCGGCCTGAGGGTGGGGACCGCCCGCGTCACGGCCACCGCCCGCCCGACCGTGTCCGATGACCCTGGCTCGTCGTTCGACTTGTCGCCCGACGAACCGCGGTCGTCTCCCGGGGCCGAGCGCCCCGACTGTTCCATTTCCCCGCAGTTCCTGAGCACCGTGATCCGCCTGGTCCGGAAGGATTCCCATGTCTGAGAACCATGATGCAATCGTCACTGACGCGAAGGCGGAGGGCGGGGGTGGCTGCCCGGTCGCGCACGGACGCGCGCCGCACCCGACTCAGGGCGGCGGAAACCGCCAGTGGTGGCCCGAGCGGCTCAATTTGAAGATCCTTGCCAAGAACCCCGCCGTGGCCAACCCGCTCGGCGAGGACTTCGACTACGCCGAGGCGTTCAAGACCCTCGACCTCGCGGCGGTCAAGCAGGACATCGCGCAGGTGCTGACCAGCTCCCAGGACTGGTGGCCCGCCGACTTCGGCAACTACGGCCCCTTCATGATCCGTATGGCGTGGCACAGCGCGGGCACGTACCGCATCAGCGACGGCCGCGGCGGCGGCGGCGCGGGCCAGCAGCGCTTCGCCCCGCTCAACAGTTGGCCGGACAACGCCAACCTGGACAAGGCCCGCCGTCTGCTGTGGCCGGTCAAGAAGAAGTACGGCCAGAGCCTGTCCTGGGCCGACCTGATGATCCTCACCGGCAATGTCGCGCTGGAGCAGATGGGCTTCGAGACCTTCGGCTTCGGCGGCGGTCGCGCGGACGTCTGGGAGCCCGACGAGGACGTCTACTGGGGCCCCGAGACCACCTGGCTCGGCGACGAGCGCTACACGGGCGACCGCGAGCTGGAGAACCCGCTCGGCGCCGTCCAGATGGGCCTGATCTACGTCAACCCCGAGGGCCCCAACGGAACGCCCGACCCGCTGGCCGCGGCCCGCGACATCCGTGAGACCTTCCGCCGGATGGCGATGAACGACGAGGAGACCGTCGCGCTGATCGCGGGCGGCCACACCTTCGGCAAGACCCACGGCGCGGGACCGGCCGACAGCGTCGGCGACGACCCCGAGGCCGCCTCCGTCGAGCAGCAGGGCCTCGGCTGGAAGAACAGCTACGGCACCGGCAAGGGCGGCGACGCGATCACCAGCGGTCTCGAGGGCATCTGGACCAACACCCCGACCGCCTGGGACAACAGCTTCTTCGAGATCCTCTTCGGCTACGAGTGGGAGCTGTTCCAGAGCCCCGCGGGCGCCAACCAGTGGCGGCCGAAGGAGGGCGCGGGCGCCGGCACCGTACCGGACGCGCACGACGCGTCCAAGAGCCACGCCCCGACGATGCTCACCACCGACCTCGCGCTGCGGGTCGACCCGGCGTACGAGCAGATCTCGCGGCGCTTCTTCGAGAACCCCGCCGAGTTCGCGGACGCCTTCGCCCGCGCCTGGTACAAGCTGACGCACCGCGACATGGGCCCGGTCGTGCGCTACCTCGGCCCCGAGGTCCCCTCCGAGGTGCTGCTGTGGCAGGACCCGCTGCCCGCCGCCACCCACGAGGCGCTCGACGCCTCCGACATCGCCGCCCTCAAGAGCCAGATCCTCGGCTCCGGGCTGTCGGTGGCCCAGCTCGTCTCCACCGCGTGGGCCTCGGCCTCGTCCTTCCGCGGCAGCGACAAGCGCGGCGGCGCCAACGGCGCGCGCGTCCGTCTCCAGCCGCAGATCGGCTGGGAGGTCAACGAGCCCGACCAGTTGGCGACCGTGCTGCGCACCCTGGAAGGTGTCCAGGAGTCCTTCAACGCCGCCCAGAGCGGCGGTAAGGGGATCTCCTTCGCCGACCTGATCGTGCTGGCCGGTGGCGTCGGCGTCGAGCAGGCCGCCAAGGCGGCCGGGTTCGACATTCAGGTGCCGTTCACGCAGGGCCGCGTGGACGCGACCCAGGAGCAGACCGACGTCGAGTCGTTCAGCGCCCTGGAGCCGACCGCCGACGGATTCCGCAACTACCTCGGCAAGGCCAACCGGCTGCCCGCCGAGTACCTGCTGATCGACAAGGCGAACCTGCTGAACCTGAGCGCCCCCGAGCTGACCGTCCTCGTCGGCGGCCTGCGCGTCCTGGGCGCCAACTACCAGCAGTCCGCCCTCGGCGCCCTCACCGAGACCCCCGGCACGCTGACCAACGACTTCTACGTCAACCTGCTCGACCTGGGCACGACGTGGAGCGCGACGTCCGAGGACGCGAACACCTTCGAGGGCCGCGACGCCTCCGGCGCGGTCAAGTGGACCGGCACCCGCGCCGACCTGGTCTTCGGCTCGAACTCCGAGCTGCGCGCCCTGGCGGAGGTCTACGCGAGCGACGACGCGAAGGAGAAGTTCGTCAACGACTTCGTCGCGGCGTGGGCCAAGGTCATGGACCTCGACCGGTTCGACCTGGTCTGAGAACGGTGCCTCCGGGGCACCGCGTGTTGGACGCCTGACCGCGTCTGACGCACATCCCGGCCACACGTCCGGGGCGGCTCGCAGAAGCCGCCCCGGACGTCGCTGTGTGCGGGGCCCTTTCGGCCGCCGGGTGCCCAGGCGCCCAGCGGCCCGGGGGCTCAGTCCTGGGCGAGCACCGCGCGGATCACATGCCGGGCGTTCCGCGCCATCGTCGGATTCGTCTCGCGGTAGTACGGCAGCGCGTTCACCGCCTGGGAGAGCGCCCGGCCCCGCCCGCGCCTCCACGTCGCGTCGTCGACGCCGAGCGCGCCGCGCAGGACCTCCCGCGCGTCGGGCGGCAGCAGATTCCACGCGGGGAACAGGTCACAGGCCGGATCGCCCACGCCCGCGCACCCGAAGTCGATCACCGCGGTCAGCCGGCCCCCCGACACCAGCAGATTGCCCGGCATCAGATCGGAGTGCACCCACACCGGCGGCCCGTCCCAGTCGGGCGCGCGCAGGGCGTCCTCCCACACGGCGGTCAGGCCGTCGCAGTCGACGCCCTCCTGCGGAATCCCGCGCAGTCGCGCGATCGCCGACCGGGTCGACGCGTCGTGGTGGGCGAGCGGTTCGCCGCGATAGGCGGGCGGCGGGTCCGGCAGCGTGACGTCCCGCATCGCCCGCACGAATCCGGCGATGTCCTCCGCCAGGCGTACGGGTTCGCTCAGCGCCGCCGCCTCCGGCGGCTCGCCGTCCAGCCACCGGTACACCGACCACGGCCACGGATACCCCCGCGTGGGCTCCCCGGCGCCGAGGACTTCGGGAACGGCCGCGGGCAGCAGGGGCGCGAGCCGCGGCAGCCACTCCTGCTCCAGCGCGACGTCCCCGGCCCCGCCCGCCACGAGCGGCAGACGGACCACCATGTCGTCGCCGAGCCGGTACATCGCGTTGACCGTGCCGCCGGACGGGAACCGCCGCACGTCGAGCCCCGCCCACCGGGGGAACTGTTCGGCCACCAGCCGCCGTACGAGGTCGGCGTCGATGGGGTGCAGGTCAGGGTGCATGGGCGGGGTGGTCATGGGGCGTCATACGACCGCGCGGCGGCGGCTCCCGTCAACCGCTTTTCCCCGCGCGTCGGCCCGCCGCGCGGGCGCCCCGCCGGGGGCCGGCGAGGGGTGCCCGATCCCGCCCCCGCAATCCATTTGCCATTCCTTTACTATGGCTCGGTCGGTCCGCCCGCGACCCTGGTAGGAGCCGCGGTCGCCGCCGACCCGGCGAACGCGCCGCGCCGCCCGACCGCCCGACCCACACCGGTCGGCCCGGACGCCGTTCACACGACACGTCCCGTCCCCCTTGGAGCACGCAATGCAGCACACCGTCCACGCGCGCAAGACCCCGCTCCCGGGGGTGGGCATCCGCTACGACGTGTCCACCGACGCCGGTCGGCACCTGTCGGTGGTCGTGCACCACGACGGGCGGCGCACCCTGGCGTTCCACGACCCGGAGGACGACGACGCCTGCAAGGACGCCGTGGTCCTGGAGCCGCACGAAGTGAGCGCGCTCGCCGAACTGCTCCCGCCCGACCCGGTCGCGCACCTGCGCCAGCACTTCGAGATCGACCTGGTCACCGAGCACATCACGGTGAGCAAACGGTCGCCGTACGCGGGCCGCACGCTCGGCGACACGCAGGCCCGTACCCGTACCGGCGCCTCGATCGTCGCCGTGCTCCGCCGCACGGCCGCCGTGCCGTCGCCCACTCCCGACTTCCGCTTCGCGGTCGGCGACATCCTTGTCGTCGTCGGCACCCGCGAAGGTGTGGACGCCGTCGCGGAACTGATCACAGGGGGATAAGAGCCTGTGCACGACACGACCGACATGCTCATCGAGCTCGGGGCGATCATTCTCGCCCTGGGCATCCTCGGCCGCCTCGCGGGACGCGTCGGCTTCTCGCCGATCCCCCTCTATCTGCTCGCGGGGCTGGCCTTCGGCAAAGGCGGGCTCATCCCGCTGCACGCCAGTGAGGACTTCGTGGCCACCGGCGCCGAGATCGGCGTCGTCCTGCTGCTTCTGCTGCTCGGCCTGGAGTACAGCGCTTCGGAACTCGTCACGAATCTGAAAACGCAGTACCCCTCGGGCGCGGTGGACTTCGCGCTCAACGCCGTACCCGGCGCGGTGGCCGCGCTGCTGCTGGGCTGGGGTCCGGTCGCGGCCGTCGCGCTGGCGGGCGTGACGTGGATCTCCTCGTCGGGTGTGATCGCCAAGGTCCTCGGGGACCTCGGCCGTCTCGGCAACCGTGAGACCCCGCTCATTCTGGGTGTGCTGGTCCTCGAAGACCTCTCGATGGCGGTCTATCTGCCGATTCTCAGCGCCCTGCTGGCGGGCGTGAGTCTCGCGGGCGGCACCCTCACTCTGCTGATCTCGCTCGGCACGGTCGGGATCGTCCTGTACGTGGCGCTGCGCCACGGGCGGCTGATCAGCCGCGCCGTCTCCTCCGACAATCCCGAGATGCTGCTGCTGGTCGTGCTCGGCCTGACGCTGCTGGTGGCCGGTGTCGCGCAACAGCTCCAGGTCTCCGCCGCTGTGGGCGCGTTCCTGGTCGGCATCGCGCTGTCGGGTGAGGTCGCCGAGGGGGCGAGAAGTCTGCTGACTCCGCTGCGGGACCTGTTCGCGGCGGTCTTCTTCGTCTTCTTCGGCCTGAGCACCATCCCCGCCGACATCCCGCCGGTCCTGGTCCCCGCGCTGATCCTGGCGGTCGTCACGACCCTCACCAAGGTCGCCACCGGCTGGTACGCGGCGCGCAGGGCCGGAATCCGGCCCGCCGGACGGTGGCGGGCGGGCGGCACGCTGGTCGCGCGCGGCGAGTTCTCCATCGTCATCGCGGGACTCGCGGTCGGTGTCGAGCCCCGGATCGGGCCGCTGGCCACCGCGTATGTGCTGATTTTGGTCGTCCTCGGCCCGCTCACCGCCCGCTGGACCGAGCCCATCGCCCGCAAACTCACCGGGGCCATCGGCCCGTACGCGCGCCGCCGCGCCGCGCTCCCGGCCGCCGCCGCGTCCCCCGGCCCGGCCGAGGAACAGATCGACACGACGGCCACGCGTTCCTGAGCGCCCCGCCCGTTTCGCGACGACGGCTCACTCGTGCCGCTGGGCGCGCACCAGCACCTCCCCGGCGTCCGTCCGGTAGTAGAGCACCGACCGCCCGGCGCGACGGCGCCGGATCAGACCGGCGTCGAAGAGCACCTTCAGATGGCGGCCGACGGAGCCGAGTCCCTGGCCGGTGAGCGCGACCAGTTGGGTGGTGCTCTTGGGGGAGTCCAGGAGGACGAGGACGGCCGCGCGCCCCGGCCCGAGCAGCGCGCGCAGGGCGTCCGGCGCCGAGGGCCGGTCCGGCTCGGCCAGTACGCCCGCGCACGGGTAGATCACGGCGTAGCGGTGCGGCCGGTCCCAGGAGACCCAGCTCCGGCGCGGGGTGACCGGCACGAACAGCAGCCGCGCCCCGGAGATCTCGCGCGGCGGATTGTCGTACGCGTTGATCTGGAGCCGTCCCTCGCCCAGCCAGCGCATCCCCGGCCGCATGTCGTCCAGCGCCGCCGTCCAGCCGCCCTGGCTCAACTGCCGGGTGCGCGCCACGATGTCGGCCTCGAGAACGCGGCGCCGCCGTGGCCAGTACGGCAGGACCGTCTCCGTCCACACCCACCGCATCACATCCGCGGCCCGCCGGGGCACTTCGGCCTCGGGCAGCCAGGCGGGCAGCGGTCCGCCCAGCGATATCGCCAGGTCGGCGCGGGCGACGTCGGCCGGGGTCGTACGGATACGGTCCAGCTCCGCCTCGATCGACGGCTCGCCCTCGGCCTGCGGCGGGGGGATGAGGAAGTCCGCGATCCAGGTCGGCCGGAATCCGGCCCCGACGATCAGCGCGGCGACCGGGTCCTCGGCCAGGCGGCGCCGGTACGCGGACCGGTGGGCGCGCAGCCACGCGCTCTCGCCGGGGTGCGCGGCCGTGCCGCCCGCCAGGTCGAGCAGGCTCGCGACGGTCTCGGCCAGCGGGGAGACGACGAAACGGCCTCCCGCGAGGGTGTCCGCGTTGACCAGCCACCAGCCCATCGTTTCGCCTCCCCGCGAAACTCTAACGCCGGGCCGGCCGGGCCGCGGAGACTCCCCGTCCATGCGCACCTACCGAGAACTCTTCCGCGCCCCGGAGTTCACGCCGCTGTTCGCGACCGGCTCGCTGTCGACGGCCGCGTCCACGGTGAGCGGTCTCGCGCTGGGCACGCTGATCTACACGGCGACCGGCTCGCCGCTGCTGTCCGCCCTGGCGATGTTCGGCCCGGCGCTGGTCCAGGTCGTCGGCGCGACCACACTGCTGTCGGCCGCCGACCGGCTGCCGCCGCGCGCCGCGACGGCCGGGCTCGCCCTGCTCTTCGGCCTGTGCACCGCCGCCCAGGCCGTGCCGGGACTGCCCGTGTGGGCGGCCTTCGCCGTACTCCTCGGCGAGGGGCTGATCGCCTCACTGGGCGGGGGAGTGCGCTACGGGCTGCTCAACGAGATCCTTGAGCGCGACGGCTATCTGCTCGGCAGGTCCGTGCTCAACATGTCGGTCGGCGCCACGCAGATCTGCGGCTTCGCCGTCGGCGGGGTCCTGGTCACCGTGCTGTCCCCGCGCGGCACCCTGCTGGCCGGCGCCGCGCTCTACCTGGCCGCCGCGGCCGTTGCCCGGCTCGGCCTGAGCGGTCGCCCGCCGCGTACCGCGGGACGCCCCTCGGTCGCCGACACCTGGCGCACCAACGGCCTGCTCTGGTCGTCCGTGCCCCGCCGCTACGTCTACCTCGCCCTGTGGGTGCCCAACGGGCTCATCGTCGGCTGCGAATCCCACGTCCCCTACGCGCCCCGGCACGCCGGGCTCCTCTTCGCCAGCGCGGCCCTCGGGATGCTCGCGGGCGACACCGTCACCGGCCGCTTCCTGCCCCGCCGTTGGCGCGAACGCCTCGGCGCGCCGCTGCGGCTGCTGCTCGCCGCCCCCTACCTCGCCTTCGCCCTCCACCCCGCCCTGCCGCTCGCCGTGACCGCCGTCGTCCTCGCCTCCGTCGGCTACTCCGCGAGCCTCCTCCTCCAGGAACGGCTCATGTCCCTCACCCCCGACGCCCTCAGCGGCCACGCCCTCGGCCTCCACTCCTCCGGCACGCTCACACTCCAGGGCGTCGGCGCCACCCTGGCGGGAGCTGTCGCCCAGCGCACCTCACCCGCCACCGCCATGACCGTGATGGCGACCGCCTCCGTAGCCGTCACCCTCGCCCTGGCCCCCGGCCTGCGCCCGCTCCCCACCGCTGAAGGTCCGGCCCTCGGCGAGACCCCGGCGCGGAGCCCGTCCGCCTGACCGGGCCCGGCGGGAGCGCCGACCGGGAACGGGAGGGGGGCTCGCCTAGGGTGGCTGTGAACCGGTGGGAAAGGGGCGGGGCGTGGGTCCGACGAGCGGGGTGGCGCGGGCCGATGTCGTGGTGGTCGGGGGAGGCGGGAGCGGGGGGCCGTTGGCCGCGCGGCTGAGCGAGGACGCGGGGCGGACGGTGGCGCTGATCGAGGCGGGGCCCGCGCCGAGAACCTTCGCGCCGGAGTTGCTGGACGCGCGGCTCGTACCGGGGGCGTGGGCGCGGGGGGCGCCGCTGTGGCTGTATCCGGCGCGTCTGACACCCGAGCGTCCCCACACGATCGGCCGCGGCAGGATCCTGGGCGGCTCGACCACTGTCAACGGCGGGTATTTCGTACGGGCCCGGCGGGACGACCTCGACCGGTGGGCGGCGGCGGGCAACGACGCCTGGTCCTTCGACCGGATGCTGCCGTTCCTGCGCCGGATGGAGACGGACCTGGACTACGGCGCGTCCGCCGTCCACGGCGCGGACGGCCCGGTCCGGGTGCGGCGGACCGCGCTCGACCACCCCGCCGCCGCGGCGTTCGGCGCGGCGGCCCGCGAGTCGGGGTTCCCGGCCGAGCCGGACAAGAACGACCAGGGCGCGCCCGGCTTCGGCCCGGTGCCGTCGAACGCGGTCGACGGCGTACGCGCCAACACCGCCGTCGGCTACCTCCAGGACGCGCTCGCGCGCCCCAACCTCACCGTCCTCGGCGACCGCACCGTCCGCCGAGTCCTGGTGGAGCACGGCCGCGCGGTCGGCGTGGAGACCGAACGCGACGGCGTACGGGAGACCGTCACGGCGGGTGAAGTCGTGCTGTGCGCGGGCGCTTTCGGGTCACCGCACCTGCTGGCGCTGTCCGGCATCGGCCCGCGCGCGGACCTCGAACGCCTCGGCATCCCCGTGCTGCGGGACGCCCCCGGCGTCGGCGGGTCGTTCAGCGACCACCCGCAGATCGTCGTGGAGTGGACCCCGGTACGCGACGTGCCCGCCGCCGACGGCGGTTGGCTCGGCGGCGCCCTCCACCTGGTGTCGAGCGGCGGCCCCGCGGCGGGCGACCTGGAAATCCTCCAGTCGCTCACGCCGATGACGGCCCTGATCCGCGCCCGCACGTCGCTGCCCGGCGCGCCGCTGCCCTTCCTCGTCTCCGCGCAGGCCCCGCGACCGCGCGGACGCCTGCGGATCGTCTCCGCCGACCCCGCGGTGCCGCCGACCGTCGACTACGGCTATCTGCGGACGCCCGACGACCGGCGGCGGCTGCGCGAGGGCGTCCGGACGACCGCGGCACTGATCGCCGCACCCGCCTTCCGTACCGTCGTCGCGCCGGACTCGACGGCGGGGCCCGGCCACGAGACGCTGGCAGACGACGGCCTGCTCGACGCGTGGATCCGGGCCCGTATCGGCACCTCGGTGCACGCCTGCGCGAGCGCACCCATGGGTCCGGCCGACGACCGGCACGCCGTGGTCGACCAGTACGGCAGGGTCCACGGGGTGCGGGGGCTGCGGGTCGCGGACACCTCGATCCTTCCGGCCGCTCCCCTGCGCGGTCCCGCGGCGACCGCCGTCCTGATCGGCGAGGTCGTCGCGGACGCGATCCGCCACGACCGCGCGTGAGCGTCAGCCCGAGGCACCCTTGCCGGACCCCAGGCGCGGGCGCAGCGCCGCCGTCGAGCGGCCCTTGAGCGCGGAGAGCCAGACGCCCGTGCCGTAGGCGAGGTCGTCCAGGCGGCGGGCGACGGCGTAGCGCAGGGGGTCGAGGCCGACCTCGCCCGGACGGTATTCGAGGGCGACGTCGGCGACCGACGCGACGGCGACCGCGCGCCGGATCCGGGGGGAGACCGCGCAGCCGACGGCGGCCAGCGGCCACCAGTGGCGGGTGAGCAGGGCGCCGGTCTGGGACAGGGCGCTGACCGCGCCGTTGGCGGTGAGCCGGGTGGCCAGCCGTACCGGGTGGTCGGCGCCCTTGAGTTTGCGGGCGATCCGTACGGTCGTGACCCCGCAGACGGCGCCCGCCACCGGCAGCGACCAGCGGCGCTGGGCCAGCAGCGCGAGGGACAGCGCGCCCGCCCAAGGGGCGAGGACGGCGGGGGCGATGAGTTCGGGGTGGCGCTCGGCCAGCGGATGCGCGCCCGTGCCGTACGCCGCCTTGCGCAGCATCCAGTCCGTGAACCGCACGCGGTGCTCGTGCTCGGCGCGGACCGACGGCTCGTACCGTACGCGCCAGCCGTCCTCGATCAGCCGCCAGCACAGGTCGACGTCCTCGCCGACCCGCATGGCCGCGTCGAAACCGTCCGCCATCGCGTCCACCCGCGCCACGCTGCACGCGGTGGAGGCCCAGGAGACGGGGGTCCCCGGGCGGACGGCCGCCGGGTCCCGGCCGAGGTCGAGCGAGGACCTGGCGGCCTCGTACCGGCCGATCCAGCCGGTGGCCGCGGCGGTCGGCAGCCCGGTGATGCGCGGCACGGCCATGCCGACCTTGGGGTCGGTGAAGTGCCGGAGCAGGACGGGGACGGTCTCCGGGGGCAGCACGATGTCGGAGTCCACGAAGACCACATAGGGGGTGCGGACCAGCCGCAGCCCCGCGTTGCGGGCCGCGGCCGGGCCCATGTTCCGCTCCAGCACGACCAGTTGGGCGCCGTGCTTGGCGGCGGTGTCCTCGATGTCGTCGGCGTGCCGCGATCCGTCGTCCACGACGACGACGCGCTGGCCGGGGCCGATGCTGGTGAGCAGCCGGTCGAGTTGCGCGGCCCGCTCGTGGACGGGCACGACGAAGGTGTGCCGCGGGTCGGGATTCTGCGGCAGGTCGCGGACGACCGGGTACGCCATGCCGTTGTCGAGCAGCCGGTCGGCGAGGACGCCGCTCGCCGCGTCCCGGACGCGCACCGTACGGTCGTCGGCCAGCAGCGGGCGGGCGCGGGGGGTCAGCCGGACGAGCCGGGTCGGGAAGCCGCCGAGCAGGGCACGGCCGCCGTCGATGACGCGGGTGTGGCGGTTGAGCGCGACCATGAAGCCGCCGGGCAGCCGCGCCCTCCCGCCGGGCGCGCCCGTACCGCTCCTGCCGTCCCGAGCGCCGCCGCCGCGCTTGCCGTCCGGCGCACCCGTACCACCGTCGCCCTCGGGCGCGCTCCCCGCCGGTTCCGCGGTCATTCGGTCACCGTCCCGTCCGCCGGTTCGGCGTCGACCAGCCGGCCGCGGGTGTCCGCGGACCCTTCGGCGATCAGCCGGGTGGCCGTGGTGACCATGTACGTCATCGCCTTCTCTCCTTCTTCGGCGGACGCCCCCGCCGGGTCGCCGAGGACCCCGGACGGCGAGACCGCCAGCACACCGCCCGCGACCAGGTCGGGCATGAGGTCCGCGAGCGGCCGGGTGTCCCCGGCGACGGCCTGCGCGGTCCGCACGTCCCCGGGCGCCAGGTGGAGCATGACCGAGGTCTCCCACCGTCCGGCGTGCGGATCCGCGTCGGGCGCCACGCACGGCACCCACGCGACGTGGTGGCCCTCGGCGCGCAGCAGGACGACCGCCTCGGCGAGCGTGGCGACATTGCCGCCGTGCCCGTTGACGAAGACGATCCGCCCGGCCCACATCGCCAGTGACCGCACGGACTCCACGAGGACCGCCTTCAGGGCCTCGCGGCCGATCGAGACGGTGCCCGCGAAGCCCGCGTGCTCGCCGCTCGAACCGTAGGCCATGGTCGGCGCGACCAGGGTGTGCCACTCGGGCGGGGCCCCGGCCGCCACCCGCTCGGCGACCGCCCGCGCGATGGCGGCGTCTGTGCCCAGCGGCAGATGGGGCCCGTGCTGCTCGGTCGAGCCCAGCGGCACCAGGACCAGAGGCGCGAACGGGACCGTCGGCCAGACGGCGTGCGCCAGGTCGGAAGGGGCCGCGGGTCCTGCCGTGCTCCCGGGGCCCGCGCGGTTCGCGGGTGTCGACGGCATGTCAGCGGATCGGGTCCTTGGAGCGCGGCGCGGCCTCCGCGGCGCCCGCGCGGTCCGCGCGGCCGACGAGCCCGCCGCCGAGTGTCCTGGTGAAGCCGTCGGGGATCACCAGGTCGTCGGGGGACAGCTCGTGCACCGAGGAGTGGCCCAGGCCCAGCACCGCGGAGTCCAGGCCGCCGCGCATGATGTCCAGGACGTTCTCCACCCCGGCCTGGCCGTTGGCCGCGAGCCCCCACAGGTAGGCGCGGCCGATCAGCACCGCGCGGGCGCCGAGCGCCAGCGCCTTGGCGACGTCGCCGCCGCGCCGGATGCCGCCGTCGAGGACGACCTCGATCTGGTCGCCCACCGCCTCGGCGATCGACGGCAGCATCCGTATCGTGCCCGGTGTCGTGTCCAGGTTGTTGCCGCCGTGGTTGGACACCGAGATCCCGCTGACCCCGGCGTCGACCGCGCGCTTGGCGTCGTCCACCCGCGTCACGCCCTTGAGCAGGAACGGGCCGCCCCACTCCTCGCGCAGCCACTTCACGTCGTCCCAGGTGGGCGGCGCCGTCTGCATCCACTCGTAGTAGGCGCCGAAGAAGGTGGGCGCCGCGCCGCCCGGCGGGCGGAGGTTGGGCGCGGTGAGGTCGGGGAGCCGACGGGATTTGAGGAACCGCATCAGCCAGGCCGGGTGCGGCGCCACGTTCGGCGCGAACTTCAGCATCGTCTTGAAGTCCAGCTTCTCCGGGATCGAAGGACTGCCCCAGTCGCGCCCGTTGGAGAAGGACCAGTCGAGCGTGGAGATCAGCGCCTTGGCCCCGGCGGCCCTGGCCCGGTCCATCCGCTGCACCATCGACTCGCGGGTGCCGGTCCAGTACATCTGGAAGAAGGTGTTCTCGTTCGCCTCGGCGACCTCCTCGACCGGCTTGCTGGCGAAGGAGCTGAGCCCCATGATCACGCCCCGGTTCGCGGCGGCCCGCGCGACGGCCACCTCGCCGTCCGGGTGCACGGCCTGCACACCGGTCGGCGAGATCACCACGGGCATCGACGTCGGGATCCCCAGCACCGTCGTCGACAAGTCGCGCTCGGCGTGATGGCCCACCACCCGCGGCGCGAAGCCCAGTTCGGCGAACGCCTCGATGTTGTCATCGATGGTCCGGCCGCGCTCCGAGCCCGCGACCAGGGCTCCGTAGACCGAACTCGGTAGTTGCTTCTTTGCCCGGCGCTGCGCCTCGGCGACGGTCTCGAACCAGGGATTCCTGCTCATTGCGTGTTCCTCTTCGTCTCGGAGCCGGTCCTTCGGGGCCGGTCCATGTCCGTGAGCGTCAGGTGCCGCCCGTGCGCCGCTGAGGCGCGGGTCAGCCGCTCCTCACGTGCCCCGGGCGAACGTGCCTCCACGCGCCGTTCATGTGCGGAAGACCTCCCTGAGAGCCGGTGCGATGTCGTGGTGGGTGCGGATGCGGTGAAAGGTGCCGTGCCCGGCCCTGGCCAGTTCCGCGCCCAATTCGACGTCCTTCTCACCGCTCGTGTCGAGCAGCACGTCCAGCCGCGGCAGCCGGGCCGCCGCCGGGCGCGGGTCCGGCCCCGCGTTGTGGACGCAGTCCGACAGCAGCAGCACCCGCGCGCCGCGCCGCGGCACCGACGCCAGCCGGGCGGCGGCGAGTTCCAGCGGGAAGGCCACATTGGTCAGGCCCCTGGCCGGGATGCGCAGCATCGCGTCCAGCAGCTCCATCGGCCTGACCGGGTCGCCCAGTTCGAGCAGCACCGCCGCGTCCGACCAGAAGGCGACGACGGCCAGCGCCTCGGACTCCAGCTCGGCCGCGAGCGCGCCCACGGTCGCCGCCGCGGTACGTACCCGCTCGCCCTTCATCGACCCCGACAGGTCCACCGCGAGCACGACGGAGCGGGGCGCGCGGACCCGCTCGAAGACGAAGACGTCCTCGTCGTCGGGGACCGGCCGCTCCGCCAGCCGCTCCAGCGTCGGATCCAGGTCGATGTCGCTGCCCCGCTGCCGGTACGGGAGGCTGGCCAGCCGCCCCGAAGCGGCCGGCCGTCCGCCGCGCGCCCGCTTCGGCTTCGGCAGGGACAGCCGCGCGGCGATCTCGCGGGCCCGCGCCCGCACCGCGGGGTCCACCGGCTCGGTGTCGTCCGAGCCGCTGAGCAACTCCCCCCGCTCCTCGGTGAAGTCGGCCGCCGAGCGGGTCGGCCGCGGGCGCGCGGGACCGGCGCCGCGCGAGCGGGCGCGCAGCACCGTGCCTCCCGTGCCCGCCACCGCTTCGAACACCTTCGGCTCCTCGTCGAGTGTCTTGGGGATACGGCGCAGCGGTCGCCGCGACCGGTCCGTGGACGCCGGTTCGCGCCGCCGTACGGGCGAGTCGGCCTCCACCGCTCTTCATCCGGGCTCCGCCCGCGCCGGATCCAGCACGAAGCGGTCCTCCCAGATCTCCCGCAGGACGCGTTCCGCGGTGGTCTCCGCAGCGTCGTCCAGCCGGATCCGGCCGGACAGCGAGACCGTCATCGCGTCGTAGAAGCTCTCCGGGTAGCGGTCGTCGTCCGGTCCGCCCAGGCCGCGCATCGTCATCAGGCCGTCGGCGACCAGCGCGCAGTCGATCGCGCCCCGCACGCTGCTGCCCTGACGCAGATCCGGGTGCGCGCGGGTGGCCCGGGTCACCGCGACGGCGTCGGGCACGATCCGGTCCGCGAGCGGACCGGAGAGCGCGGCGCGCAGCCTGACGATGTCCTCCTCCGCGGCGGCGTCCTGGTAGCCGACCACGATCCGGTTGAGCCGGTCGCTGACGCCCGCCGACAGCCGGGTGGTGCCGATGTCGTCACTGGGGTTCATCGAGGCGATGACCCGGAACGACGGCTCGGCGGTGACCAGGCCGACCCTGGGCACCTCGACCGCGCGGTCGGCCATCGCCGACAGCAGGGTGTTGAGGGTGTCCTCGGGGGCGCGGTTGAACTCCTCGATGTAGAGGAACCCGCCGGTGCGCATCGCCTGGACCAGCGGCCCCGCCACGAAGTTGTCGGCGCTGTAGTCCTCCCGCAGCACCCGCGCGGGATTGTGGTGCCCGACCAGCTTGGCCGGGGTCAGATCGGCGTTGCCCTCCACGAACACCAGCGGGATGCCCCACTCCTCGGTGATCGCCTTGAGCATGGTGGTCTTGCTGGTGCCGGGCGGGCCCTCCAGGACGAGATCCCGCCCGGCGCCGACGGTCGCGAGCGCGAGTTCCAGCTCGCGCTCGCGGCCGACGATGCGCGAGGCGATCCGCTCCCCGGCCGCCGCGACGCCGGAGCCGGTCCCGGCGTCCCGTACCGTCCGCAGTGTGGTCATCGTTCGCGCTCCCTACGCTCGACGTGGCTGACAGACCCGCTACTTGGCCGTCTGGCCCGCGTCGATCGGCAGGGTGACGCCGGTGACGTACCGCGCCTCGTCCGAGGCCAGCCACAGCACCGCGTTGGAGATGTCGACCGGCTCGACCCACGGGATCGGCAGCGCGTTCATCGAGCCGAAGCGCGGGCCGAGATTATCCTTGGTCCGCTCGGCCACCGGCAGGTCGGACGCGAACAGCTCGTACGTCGCCGAATTCTGGATCATCGGGGTGTCGACCGACGTGGGGTGCACGCTGTTGACCCGGATGCTGTCCGGGGCCAACTCCAGCGCCAGCGTGCGCATCAGGCCGACGACACCGTGCTTGGCGGCGACGTAGTGCCCGATGTTCTCCATCGCCATCAGCCCGGCCGTCGAGCTGGTCAGCACGATCGAACCGCCGTTGCCACCCGCCTTGATGTGCGGGATCGCCGCCTTCGCGGTGTGCCACACACCGGTTAGATTGACGTCGATCATGTCCTGGAACACCTGCTCGTCCAGCTCCGACATGGTGCCGAAGCTGAAGATGCCCGCGTTGGCCGAGACGATGTCGAGCCGTCCGAGCTGCGCGACCCCGGTGTCCACGGCTGCCTTCAGCGCCTCGAAGTCACGGACGTCCGCCTGTGCGGCGACGATCCGCCGGTCCAGCTTCTCCACCTCGCGTACGGTCTCCGCGAGGTCGTCGGGCGTCGCCATCGGGTACGGCACCGAGTCGATCTGCGACACGACGTCGACGGCGATGATGTCCGCGCCCTCCTGCGCCAGGCGTATCGCGTGGCTGCGGCCCTGACCACGGGCGGCCCCGGTGACGAGTGCGACCTTTCCCTCTACACGCCCCATTGCGTGTTCACCTCTTTCTCTTTCGATGACGCTGTCGTTCTGCGAACCCCCGTGAACCCCCGCTGATCCCCGTGAGCCGTGTCGCGTTCTGCCGCGAACCGCCTGGCTCGCGGCCCTACTTGAGGAAGTTGCCGCCGTCGACGGGCAGCGTGACGCCGGTGACGTACCGGCCCTCGTCCGAGGCCAGCCACAGCAGGGCGTTGGAGATGTCCACCGGCTCCACCCACGGGATGGGCAGCGCGATGACCGACCGCGAGACCTCGGCGAAGTCCTCCGCGGTCGGGTGCTCCAGGTCGGGACGGAACAGCTTGTAGGTCATCTCGTTCTGGATCATGGCCGTGTCGACCTGGGTCGGATGGATGCTGTTGACCCGGATGCTGTCCGGGGCCAGCTCCAGCGCGAGCGTGCGCATCAGGCCGACGACGCCGTGCTTGGCGGCCACGTAGTGACCCGCGTGCGGATACGCGCGCAGGCCCGCCTCCGAGCTGGTCAGGATGATCGAGCCGCCGTGCCCGCCCGCCTTGAGGTGCGGGATCGCCGCCTTCGCGGTCTTCCACACGCCCGTCAGATTGATGTCGATGACATCGCGCCAGCGCTGGGCGTCCAGTACGTCGAGGGTGTCGGGTATGACGCCGATCCCGGCGTTCGCCGCGACGATGTCGAGCCGTCCGAGCTGCGCCACACCGTCGTCCACGGCGGCCTTCAGCGCCCCGAAGTCACGGACGTCCGCCTTCGTGGCCACGATCCGGCGGTCCAGCTTCTCCACCTGCCGTACGGTCTCGGCCAGGTCCTCGTCGGTGGCGCCCGGGTAACCGGCGCTCGGCACGTCCTCGCAGATGTCCACCGCGATGATGTCCGCGCCCTCCTGCGCCAGCCGCACCGCGTGGCTGCGGCCCTGACCGCGCGCGGCTCCGGTGATGAATGCGACCTTTCCTTCTACACGCCCCATTGCGTGCACCTTTCGTTACGGATTGATTACTGTGAGTCATGTCCCCGAGGTGTGCGGAATCGATACGGTGGCCGGGCTCCGTGACCGGAACCGGCGGCCGGGCCGGTGGGGCGGTCCCGGAGTGCTCAGACCGGACGGAAACCGGCGAGCGGATCCTCCGCGCAGTCGCTGACGGGCGGCCGGTCCAGATCCTCACGACGGGTGAGGGTCAGCGGGACCGGTCCCCGGCGCGGTGCGGGGGAAGTACGGTGTGAGTGGTCGACGGACGACTTCGGGACGGGTGTGTGCTGCGTACGGTTCGCGAGCAGTTCCTCGCCGTAGCCCTGCACGCACTCCGGGTCCGGCCCGTCCAGCGGCAGGCCGGTGAAGAACTTGGCCGCCATGCACCCGCCCTTGCAGGTGTCGAAGAACTGGCAGGAGGCGCAGGCGCCGCCCGACTGGGGCTCGCGCAGGCCGCGGAACAGCTCGGACTCGCGCCATACCTCGGTGAAGCCGCCGGGCTGGCGGATGTTCCCGGCCAGGAACTCCTCGTGGATCGCGAACGGGCAGGCGTAGACGTCCCCGACCGGGTCGATCAGGCACACCACGCGTCCGGCGCCGCACAGATTCAGGCCGGGCAGCGCCTGCCCGTAGGCGGACAGGTGGAAGAAGGAGTCACCGGTCAGCACGCTGTCGCCGTGCGCCACCAGCCAGTCGTACAGCTCGCGCTGCTGGTCACGCGTCGGGTGCAGCTCGTCCCAGACGTCGGCGCCGCGCCCGGACGGGCGCAGCCGGGTCAGCCGGAGCTGGGCCCCGTACCGGTCGGCGATGGCCTTGAACTCGTCCATCTGGGGGATGTTGTGCCGGGTGCACACCACGGACAGCTTGAAGTTCTTCATCCCGGCGGCGGACAGATTCGCCATGGCGCGCAGCGCGGTGTCGTACGAACCGGGGCCGCGGACCGCGTCGTTGACCTCGGCGGTCGCGCCGTCGAGGGAGATCTGCACGTCGACGTAGGAGTTCTCGGCCAGCCGGGCCGCGACCTCCGGGGTGATCCGGACGCCGTTGGTGGAGAACTTCACGCCCACGTGGTGGGCGGTGGCGTAGTCGACCAACTCCCAGAAGTCGGGGCGGACCGTGGGCTCGCCGCCGCCGATGTTGACGTAGAAGACCTGCATGCGTTCCAGCTCGTCGATCACCGCCTCGGCCTCGGCCGTGGTGAGTTCGCGCGGATCGCGGCGGCCGGAGCTGGACAGGCAGTGCGTGCAGGACAGATTGCAGGCGTAGGTCAGCTCCCAGGTCAGACAGATGGGCGCGTCGAGTCCGTACTCGAACAGGTCCACCAGCCGTTCGGCGCCGGGAGCGCGGGCGGGGGCATCCGTGGTCGTCGTGGTCATGGGGCTCACGGGGTCCTTTCCACCACCATCGACGACCTGGCGAGGGTCGCGAGGGCGCGGCCGTACCGCGGCACGTCGGCTTCGGTGACCCCGGCCGCCGAGCAGGCGGCCCGTGCCGTGGGGGAGTCCTTGAGGGACTGGACGACCGACAGCAGTCGCCGGTCCTTGAGGAACGAGAGTTTGCGCGTTCCGAAGTGGTACAGCAGGGCGCCGAACGGTTCCGGCCGGACCGAGACCTGCGGGTGCAGATCCCAGGGGCGGTCGAGATCCATGCCGGGCGCCGAGTCCGGGGCGTTCACCGGACGGTCCGTGCCGCTCATGGCGGGGCGGCTCAGTAGACGCCGCACATGCCGTCGATCGAGACCTCTTCGACCAGGTCGTCGGCCTCGATCACGGAATCCGCGGTGACATCCTCGTCGGCGGCACGCGGCTCGCCGGGCTCCTTGAGCTGAAGCTCTTCCATACCATGGCTCCTCAGTCGGGCGATGGTCGCAGGCGGGGTTGTTGTCGTCCGCCGTGCCTTCAATAATGTTCAGACTAATGGCACCCGGTGCCAAATGGAAGAAGGAAAATCCGTGAGGTCCCCAGCCGACGCTCCGAAACCGCCGTCGACCAGCACTCGCATGGGGCGTCAGCCCTCCACGACGGTGGACGAGCTGAGCCATGTGGCGCTGGAGCTGTTCGCCGAGCGCGGCTTCGCCGAGACGACGGTGGACGACATCGCCGCCGCCTGCGGCATCGGCCGCCGGACGTTCTTCCGCTACTTCCCGTCCAAGAACGACGTGCCCTGGGGTGACTTCGACGCCCTGGTGGAACGGATGCGCCGCTACCTCCAGCGCACCCCGCCGGACATGGCGCTGGCCGAGGCGCTGCGCGGCGCCATCGTGGAGTTCAACCGCTTCCCGGCCAGCGTCGTCCAGGACCACCGGCTGCGGATGTCCCTGCTGCTGAACGTGCCGACGCTGGTCGCGCACTCCACGCTGCGGTACGCCACCTGGCGGCAGGCCATCGCCGAGTACGCCGCCCGCAGGCTCGGGGTGGACGAGGACGACATGCGGCCGCAGGTGATCGCCTGGGCGGCGCTGGCCGCCTCGCTGTCGGCCTACGAGCAGTGGCTCAAGGACGAGGACGCGGATCTGCCGGCCCTGCTGGGCTCGGCCTTCGACATCCTCGGCGAGACCTTCTCCGGCGAAGGGCGCTGAGCCGCGCTGCGGGCAAGGGTGTTGTGCCGGGCTCGGGTCCAGGGTGTCGAGCCCGGCTCCCCGGCGAAGGGCGCTGAGTCGGGCCTCGATCGCGGGTGTTGAGCATGCCCTCGGCCAGCCGCGGTGCGCCTGGCCGCCGTTGGCGTGAGCGCACCGCAAGGTCGGGCGCCCGCGACGGGTACGTCAGGCGCCGACGTACGCCGCGAGGTGTTCCCCGGTGAGGGTCGAGGCGTCCGCGACCAGGTCGGCGGGGGTGCCCTCGAAGACGACCCGGCCGCCGTGGTGACCCGCGCCGGGGCCCAGGTCGATGATCCAGTCGGCGTGCGCCATCACCGCCTGATGGTGCTCGATGACGACGACGGACTTGCCGGAGTCGACCAACCGGTCCAGCAGGCCCAGCAGTTGCTCCACATCGGCGAGGTGCAGGCCGGTGGTCGGCTCGTCCAGCACATACACACCGCCCTTGTCCGACATGTGCGTGGCCAGCTTCAGCCGCTGCCGCTCGCCACCGGACAGAGTGGTGAGCGGCTGGCCGATGCCCAGATAGCCCAGGCCCACATCGGCCAGGCGCCGCAGGACGGCGTGCGCCGCGGGGGTGTGCGCCTCGCCGCCGCCGAAGAACTCCTCGGCCTCGGCCACCGACATCGCCAGCACCTCGCTGATGTCGCGCCCGCCGAAGCGGTAGTCGAGCACCGACGCCTCGAACCGCTTCCCCTCGCACTCCTCGCACGTGGTCGCGACCCCGGCCATCATCCCCAGGTCGGTGTAGACGACGCCCGCGCCGTTGCACGTCGGGCACGCGCCCTCGGAGTTGGCGCTGAACAGCGCGGGCTTCACCCCGTTGGCCTTCGCGAACGCCTTGCGGATCGGGTCGAGCAGCCCGGTGTACGTGGCCGGGTTGGACCGCCGCGAGCCGCGGATCGCGCCCTGGTCGATCGACACCACCGCCGTGCTGTCGGCGCCCTTGACCTGCGCGCCCTTGACCAGCGAGCCGTGGATGAGCGAGCTCTTGCCGGAGCCCGCGACACCGGTCACGACGACCAGCACGCCGAGGGGGACATCGACGTCGACACCGCGCAGATTGTTCGTGGTCGCGCCGCGGATCTCCAGCACGCCGACCGGTTCGCGGACCGTCTTCTTGAGCGAGGACCGGTCGTCGAAGTGCCGCCCGGTGAGGGTGCCGCTGGTCCGCAGCCCGTCGAGGCCGCCCTCGAAGCAGACCGCGCCGCCCGCCGTACCGGCGCCGGGCCCCAGGTCGACCACATGGTCGGCGATGGCGATCGTCTCCGGCTTGTGCTCCACGACGAGCACCGTGTTGCCCTTGTCCCGCAGCCGCAGCAGCAGGTCGTTCATCCGCTGGATGTCGTGCGGGTGCAGACCGGCGGTCGGCTCGTCGAAGACGTACGTGATGTCGGTGAGCGCCGACCCGAGGTGCCGGATCATCTTCACGCGCTGCGCCTCGCCGCCGGACAGCGTGCCCGCGGGCCGGTCGAGCGCGAGATAGCCGAGGCCGATCTCCACGAACGAGTCGAGGGTCTGAAGCAGCGCGGTCAGCAGCGGGGCGACCGAGGGCTCCTTCAGCTCGCGGACCCACTCGGCCAGGTCACTGATCTGCATCGCGCAGGCGTCGGCGATGCTGATCCGCTTGATCTTCGAGGACCTGGCGCCCTCGCTGAGCCGGGTGCCGTCGCACTCGGGGCAGGTGGCGAAGGCGACCGCCCGCTCCACGAACGCCCGGATGTGCGGCTGCATCGCCTCCTTGTCCTTGGAGAGCATCGACTTCTGGATCCGGAGGATCAGCCCCTCGTACGTCATGTTGATGCCCGCGATCTTCATCCGCGTCGGCTCGCGGTGCAGGAAGTCGTGCAGCTCCCTCTTGGTGTACTTGCGGATCGGCTTGTCCGGGTCGACGAAGCCGGACTCCTTGTACAGCCGCATGTTCCAGCCGTCCGAGCCGTAGCCGGGGATGGTGATGGCGCCTTCGGAGAGCGACTTCGTGTCGTCGTAGAGCTGTGCGAGGTCGATGTCGGAGACCGTGCCCCGGCCCTCGCAGCGCGTGCACATGCCGCCGGTCCGGTGGAAGGTCGCCTTCACCGCCGTCTTCGAGCCGCGCTCCACGGTGATCGCGCCGCTCGCGCTGACCGAGGGGACGTTGAACGCGTACGCGCCGGGCGGGCCGATGTGGGGCTTGCCGAGGCGGCTGAAGAGGATCCGCAGCATCGCGTTCGCGTCGGTGGCGGTGCCGACCGTCGACCGCGGGGCGGCGCCCATCCGCTGCTGGTCGACGGTGATCACCGTGGTCAGCCCGTCCAGCACGTCGACGTCGGGCCGTGCCGTGGTCGGCATGAAGCCCTGCACGAAGGCGCTGTAGGTCTCATTGATCAGCCGCTGCGACTCGGCGGCGATCGTGCTGAACACCAGCGAGCTCTTGCCGGAACCGGAGACCCCCGTGAACACCGTCAGACGGCGCTTGGGGATCTCGATGCTGATGTCTTTCAGATTGTTCACCCGCGCGCCGTGCACACGGATCAGGTCGTGGCTGTCGGCCGGACGCACCGCGGACGGCCGGGTCGTCCCGGCGCTTTCGGCGGCCTCGTCCGCGCCGGCGGGTGCGGCGGTCCTGGCAGGCTTGGCGGTTTTGGCGGTCCTGGCGGTCTTGGTGGTTGCCGCGGCTGTCGGCCTGGCCGTCTTCTTCGCCGTGCTCATCGTCTCTCCATGACGTCAGGTCGACCGGCGGGCGTCGTCACCCGGCGCGTGGCCGGACTCGCGCGGGTCGGCGGTCATCGGTCCTGGAGGATACCGAGGACATTGCCGTCGGGGTCGGTGACGGTGGCCACCAGCCGGCCGCCGCCCACGTCCGACGCCGCGTCCTTCACGGTGGCGCCCGCGGCGGTCAGCTCGGCCAGCTTCGCCTCGATGTCCGACACCTCCCAGTACACCACCGGGGACGTCAGACCCTGCGGGCCGCCGCCCGGCACCAGCCCGATGTGCTGGTCCCCGGTCTCGAAGCCCACGTAGTACGACTCGTCGGTCTGCGGCTCGATGCCGAGCAGCGCCGCGTACACCGCCTTCGCCTTCGGCAGTTCGGACACGGGGTGCAGCACGGTCTTGATGCCCTGGGTGGTGGTGCCGGTCATGATCGCTCCTGTGGTCGCGGGCCGCATGGACCCGGTGTTTCCGTGCCGAGTTCCCCAGACGTTCGGGGGCTCGGCGTCCATGCGATTCACGCTACGGGCGGGCGCCGGGATTCGCTTCTCCATTCCTGACCGGTCCCGCGCCGCCCTCGCGACCGGCCCTTTCCCGCCGGTGCCCTCGGCCCGGTGGTCGGTGCCCCGCGCCCGGTGTGCTCAGGCGCGGGCGGTGGGGGACATCTCCCAGGGCGCCTGCGGCAGCACCTCACCGGTTTCGAGCAGCGACTTGAGGTTGGCCAGCACGGCGGGCCAGCCCCGCGAGATGCCGTTGAACATGTCCGTATTGGGCAGCTTCTCGTGGGTCACGGTCAGCCGCACGATGTCCTGGTGCGGCTCGACGAGGAAGGTGACCTCCGACGGCTCGCGCGGCGGCTCCTTGCCGACGGAGTCCTCGAAGGTGAGGACCAGGCGCGTGGGCGGCTCGGCCTCCCGCACCTGGCCGACGGCGTCCACGGCGCCCGAGCCGTCGGCGCGGCGGTGCTCCCAGGCCGAGCCCGGCCGCCAGTCCGAGACGTTGGCGTGTCCCCAGTACCGCGCGGTCAGATCGGCGTCGGTGAGGGCACGCCACACCTGCTCGGGCGTCGCCCGGATGTAGGTGACGTAGACATAGGTCGGTACGGATACGGATTCGTCGGTCATGGCGTTCTCCTCTGCCAGGTTCTTGATGGCGCTCAGGGCCCGCAGCCGGGGCTTGTCGAACCCCGAGATCCAGCGTTCCTCGATGTCGTGGATGGGTGCCGGATTCAGGTAATGCAGCCGCTCCCGCCCACGGCGCACCACGGTCACGAGATTGGCCTGCCCGAGCAGGTCGAGATGCTGCGTCACCGACTGGCGGGCCATGCCGAGACGCTCGCACAGCTCACGCAGCGTCTGACCGTTCTGTTCCCGCAGCCGGTCCAGCAGGAGTCGCCTGGTCGGGTCGGCCAGTGCTTTGAAGACCGGGTCCATCTCGCTCGGTTCTGGGCTCACCTCTCCATTATGCAGGTATCTGCCTGCCTATTGTCAACGACGCAGGTCAGGGGCGAGGTCAGGGGCGAGGTCAGTGGCGCGGGCCAGTGACGTGGGCCCATGGCTCAGCTCGGGGACTCGGCGCGGCGGCACCGTCCACGCGGCGCCGGGCGCCGCGCTGTCGGGGCAGGGACGAGGGCGCGTCCCCGGTCAGTCGTCGGATTCGTCGGCGACCGACGAGACGCTCAGCAGCTCCTCGAACTCGGACAGGCCCGCGACCAGGTGCTCGGGGCTGCCGGTGCCCTCGACGTCGACCGCGACCAGGGCGGTGCCGCCCTCGGTGGGGTGCCAGTTCTCGTCGTCGGGGTGCTGGGCGGCGCGGTCGACGCGGACCTGGACGACGCGGAAGCCCTGGGTGGCGGTGTATTCGAGGACGCGGGTGAGGACGCCGGTGCCGATCCGGTACGCGAGGTGGATGCGGGTGCGCTCGGGGGTGGCGAGGACCGGGACCCGGCGGGTGAGCCACGGGTAGCCCTGGACGACCAGGAAGTGCGCGAGGGTGACTCCTATGGCCAGCAGCGGGAGACCGCCGCCGCAGGCCATGCCGACCGCGCAGGTGAGCCAGACCGTCGCCGCGGTGGTGAGGCCGCGGACGGCGTCGCGCCGTACGAAGATCAGGCCGCCGCCGATGAAGCCGATGCCCGAGACGATCTGGGCGGCCACCCGCGACGGGTCGAAGGAGACGGCCTGCATGCCCAGCACGGCGTTGAACCCGTGCTGGGACACCTCCATGAACAGCGCGCTGCCGACACCGACGAGGGTGTGGGTGCGCAGTCCCGCGCTCTTCTGCTGCGTGGCGCGCTCGGCGCCGATCAGGGTGGACAGCAGCAGGGCGAGGCCCAACTCGGCGAACTGCCTGGCCCCTTGGCCCGCACCGGGATCGAAAAGCGGCAGAGCGAACGAAATATGCTGCATGAGGAGATCCTGCCACTGGCCACGGCGGCGGCGCGGAACCGGCTCTCCCACGCCCGGTTGGGCGGATCAGCGCATCAACCGATGAGCGCGTAACGGGACGGGCGGCCTGTGGAGCCCGCGCCGCGAGCGACTGCCCAGCTCTGGATGGCGGTTCGGGTTACGGCGTCAGGACGATCCGGCCGAACACCTCGCCCGCGTCCATCTTCCGGTGCGCCAGCGCGGCCTGCTCCAGCGGCAGCACCTCGTGCACCGCGAGAGGCAGCTCACCGCGGCTCGCGGCGGCGAACTGCGTGGTACGCACGGCGGTCAGATCCGCCGCGGCCACGGTGTCGGTGCTGAAGGTGGCGAACGACAGGGACTTCTGGAAGGCCGCGATCATCGCCATGCCGAAGTCGGCGGGCGGCGGCCCGCCGACCACGCCCACGGTCACCATGCGGCCGTTCGGCCGGAGCCGGCCGAAGAAGGACGGCAGGTCCGCGCCCGCGACGATGTCGATGATGACGTCGTATCCCCCGGGAGCGTCGTCGGAAGTGTCGTCGGCACCGGAACCGCTGCCCATGGTGTCGCCCGAGCGGTCCAGCACACGCGTCGCGCCGAGTGCGCGCAGCCGCTCGCCCCGCTCGGCCGACGATGTCGTGACCGCCACCGCGGCGGCGCCCGCGCGGGACGCCAGATGGACCGTCATGATCCCGATGCTGCCCGCCGCGCCGCGCACCAGCACCGACTCGCCGGGGGCGAAGCGGGCGTGGGCCAGCGCGAAATGGGCCACCGCGCCCGAGTTGCCGAGCGTCACCGCGTCCACCGCCGACAGCCCGTCGGGCAGCGCGAGGACCGCCTCGACCGGGACGGCCGCCTGCTCGGCGTAACCGCCGCTGAGCCCGGTGAACGCCCACACGCGCCGCCCGATCCACGACGTGTCGACGCCGTCGCCGACCGCGGTCACCGTACCGGCCGCCTCGCTGCCGAGGATGTGCCCCTCCTTGAAGCCGTACGAGGCCAGCGTGCCCCTGCGGATCACGGCGTCCACGCCGCCGACACCGCTCGCCTCGACGCCGATGAGCACCTGCCCGGCGGCGGGCGCCGGGGCGGGGAGGTCGACGACCGCCATGCCCTCGGGGCCGCCGAACGTCTCGATCGCGACTGCCTTCACCGTCTGCTCCCTGCGCTGGTCCACGGCCGTTCCCGGCCCTCGTGGTCCGCGCCCGTCCGGAACCCGGCGGCCCGCGGACCTGGTGCTTCGGACGGTAACGGACGCCGCCGTCCGTTTGGCTAAAGTGAGAGCGTGACCGACGAATTGCCTCACACCCTGCGCTCCGACGCCCTCGACAACCGCGAGCGCATCCTCGAAGCGGCTCGCGAGGTGTTCGCGACCGAGGGGCTGAACGTGCCGATGCGGGAGATCGCCCGGCGCGCCGGAGTCGGCCCCGCCACCCTCTACCGCCGCTTCCCGACCAAGGAGACGCTGGTCACCGAGGCGTTCACCGGTCAGTTGCGGGCCTGCCACGACATCGTGGACGAAGGGCTCGCCGACCCGGATCCCTGGCGCGGCCTCTGCCTGGTGATCGAGAGGATCTGCGAGCTGCACGCCCGCGACCGCGGCTTCACCGCGGCCTTCATGTCGACGTTCCCGCACGCCGTCGACTTCGACGCGGGCCGCGAGTACGCGCTGAAGGCGGTCGCGGAATTGGCCGCCCGCGCCAAGTCCACCGGCCGCCTGCGCCCCGACTTCGTGCTGGACGACCTGATCCTCGTCCTCATGGCCAACAGCGGCATCCACGCGCCGTCACCCGCGGCCCGCGTCGCGGCCTCCCGGCGCTTCGCCGCCTTCGCGATCCAGGCGTTCCGGGCGTCCCCGCAGCACGCGCCGCTCCCGCCCGCGGCACGGCTGTCACCCGTACCGCCGGTCATCCCCGTGGCGCCCGCCCGTACGCCGACCGCCGCGCCCCGCCGCTAGGGCCTGTCCCGCCAGAAGCTCCGGCCCGCGTACGTCAAGCCGGTCGAGGTCAGTCGGTCGCGGTCGGCCGGTGTACGCGGTGGCGGCCGATCGGGAGGATCAGCGGCGTCCGCGAGACCTCGTCGGTGACGATGCGGCACTCCATGCCGAAGATGTCGCGGACGGTTTCCTCGGTGACGACCTCCGAGGGCGGGCCCTCGGCGGCGATCCGGCCGTCCTTCATCGCGATGAGGTGATCGCCGTACCGGCAGGCGAGGTTGAGGTCGTGGAGGACCGTGACGACGGTGGCGCCGCGCTGCCGGTTGAGGTCGGTGACCAGGTCGAGGACCTCGACCTGGTGGGGGAGGTCGAGATACGTGGTCGGCTCGTCGAGGAGCAGGACGCCCGTGCGCTGGGCGAGGGCGACGGCGATCCACACGCGCTGCCGCTGGCCGCCGGACAGTTCGTCCACCGAGCGCTCGGCCAGGTCGAGGGTGTCGGTGGCGGTCAGGGCCTCGGCGACGGCCTCGTCGTCGGTGGCCGTCCAGCGCCGGAACCAGCCCTGGTGCGGGTAGCGTCCGCGCCCGACCAGGTCGATGACGCGGATGCCGTCCGGCGCGACCGGGGTCTGCGGAAGGATGCCGAGCCGGGCGGCGACCTGACGGGTGGGCAGGCGGTGGATGTCCTGTCCGTCGAGCAGGACCTCGCCCGAGGTCGGAGCGAGCAGCCGGGCGAGGCCGCGCAGCAGGGTGGACTTGCCGCAGGCGTTGGGGCCGACGATCATCGTCACCCGCCCGGCGGGGATGTCGGCGGTGATGCCGGTGACCACGGGCCGCTGGTCGTAGCCGAGCCGCAGGTCACGGGCGGCGAGCGTGCTGGGCGCGTCCACCGCGCCCTTTCCGTACGTCTCGGCCCGCGCGTCGGCCTCCCGCTTCCCGTACGTGTCGCCCCCGCTGCCGTATGCCTCCGCCGCGCCGGATACGCCGTCCGTCGCGGCGGCCGGCCGCGCGGGCGCGCCCTGCTCTGTCGTGTCCGTCATCGCGGTGTCCTCATCCTCCCTGCCCGACCCGGTTGGCCCGGGCCAGCAGCCACAGCAGACCCGGGGCGCCGAGCACCCCGGTGATCACACCGACCGGGAATTCGGTCGGGCCCAGCAGGTGCTGCCCGGCGAAGTCGCAGCCGAGCATGATGACCGCGCCGGTCAGCGCGGACAGTGTCAGCGCGGGACCCCGGCCGTGCACCAGACGGCGGGCGACGGGACCGGAGAGAAAGGCGACGAAGGCGACCGGCCCGGTCGCCGCCGTGGCGACCGCGGCCAGACAGACCGCGAGGCCGATCAGCACCAGGCGGCTGCGCTCGACGCGTACCCCGAGGCCGGTCGCGCTGTCGTCGCCGAGCCCGAGCACCGGCAGCGAACGCACCGCCAGACAGACCGCGGGCAGCAGCGGCAGCAGGCACAGCAACAGGGCGCGGGCGAGCGGCCAGTCCGCGCCGTTGAGGCTGCCGGTGAGCCAGAGCAGTGCCTGCTGCGCGGTGTAGATGTCGGCCCTGGTCAGCAGGAAGGACACGATGCTGGAGAGCCCCGCGGCCACACCGATGCCGACCAGTACGAGCCGGTAGCCGGTCACCCCGCGCCGCCAGGCCAGCAGGTAGATCGCCAGCGCGGTGGCCAGCGCGCCCGCCACGGCGAGTCCCGACACCGTCGCGCCGCCGAGTCCGAACACGACGATCGCCACCACGGCCGCCGCGCTCGCCCCGGAGGTGATCCCGATGACGTCGGGGCTGGCCAGCGGGTTGCGGATCAGCGTCTGGAACACCGCGCCCGACAGGCCGAACGCGGCGCCCGCCGCGACCGCGGTGACGGCCCGCGGCAGCCGCACCTTCAACACGATGAAGTCGGTGGCCGCGTCGCCCCGCCCGGCCAGCGAGCGCAGCACGTCGGACAGCGGGACGGAGTAGCTGCCGACGCACAGCGAGGCGCACAACAGAGCGACGGCGCACAGCACGAGGACGAGTGCGACGGCGCTGGTACGCGCCCTCGGCCGGTGCCGCGCGGCCCGTATCGCGCGCAGGGTGTCGGCAGGCACCGTCGTCCGGATCGCACGGTCCGAAGCGGCGGTGTCCCAAACGGCGCTGTCCGCAACGGCGCGGCCGGTTGGTGGTTCGGGGGTCGGCGCTTCGGGGGTCCGCGGTCCGGGCGGCACGGACGTCTGCGGGTCGGAGGTCGGTCTCACTAGAGCCCCGCCTGCCTTCCGCGCCGGACCAGCACGATGAGCACCGGCGCACCGAGCACCGCGGTGACGATGCCGACCTGGATCTCGCCGGGCCTGGCCACGATGCGGCCGAGGACGTCGGAGACCAGCAGCAGAGCCGGGGCGATGAACAGCGAGTACGGCAGGATCCAGCGGTGGTCGGGGCCGGTGAAGGAGCGGACGACGTGCGGAACGGTCAGCCCGACGAAGCCGATGGGACCGGCGAGCGCGGTCGCGGCGCCGCACAGCAGCACCACGGACACCGCGCAGAAGATCCGGGCGGCGGCGACGTTCGCGCCGAGCCCGCGGGCGGTGTCGTCGCCGAGGCTCAGGGTGTTGAGCAGCCGTCCCGATCCCAGCGCGCACACCGCGCCGACCAGGAGGAACGGTCCCGCCTGGCAGGCCACCGGGAGATCGCGCCCGGCCAGCGAGCCGACCTCCCAGAACCGGAACCGGTCGAACGTCGCGGTGTCGGTGAGCAGGACGGCGGTGGTGAGGGAGGTCAGCCCCGCGCTGACGGCGGCGCCCGACAGCGCCAGCTTGACCGGTGTCGCGCCCTCCCGGCCGAGCGAGCCGACCGAGTAGACCAGCAGGGCCGCCGCCGCGGCGCCCACGAAGCCGAACCACACGTAGCCGGTGAAGGAGGTGATCCCGAAGACGCTGATCGCGGTGACGACGGCGAGCGAGGCCCCGGCGTTGACGCCCAGCAGGCCGGGATCGGCCAGCGGGTTGCGGGTCAGACCCTGCATCACCGTCCCCGCCAGGCCCAGCGCCGCACCGGCTATCAGACCGACGACCGTACGCGGCAGCCGCAGCGAGGTGACGATGGTCTGGTCGTCGTTGCCGGAGTCGTGGTGGAAGACGGTGTCCAGGACCGTGCCCAGGGGGACGGACTTGGCGCCGATCGCCAGGCTCGCGCCGACCGCGAGGGCGAGCACGACCGCGGCGACGATCAGCCCGGCGCCGAGCGCGGCCGTACGATCACGGCGGGGTGAACCGTGCGCGTTCGCGGGGGAGCCGGTCGCGGCCGGGCCGGGAGGGGCCCCGTCGGCCGGTACCGGGGCGGGCCCGCTGCGGGCTCGCAAGACGTTCATGGGCCAACTCCTCGGCGGACTCACCCGGGCGGAAAGTAAGGGCAGGCTAACTTAAGCCGTGCGGTCGTTCTGCCGCCCCTTGGGGGGAATCGAGCCGCCCGGCGGCGGCGGACAGGCCGTAGGAAGACATCTTGTGTCGCCGAACGGACACTCCTGAGTGGTCCTGCCCGATCGGGCCGATGCTCCGTGCGGCCGTTCCGTCGTCGCACCGGAGTGCGGAATTCCGTGCCGCGCAGGGGAGTTGGCGAGACCGCGTCCGTACGGCGGCGGTAGCGGCCGGAGGCTGCGGGTGACCTTCTGCCGACACCGACTGGCCGAGGCCAGAATCCACCCCGGAAAGCCGCGCTTAGGGTAACCAAAGTTAGGTAAACCTAAGTTCTGCTCGGAGGTCCTCATGTCGTCCCTGCCGCCCGGCCCCTCCTCGTCGCGCCTCGCGCGTCCGACCCGCCGCACCCTGCTCGGCGCGGGCGCGGCGGGCGCCGCGCTCCTCGGCCTCGCCGCCTGCGGATCCGGCGGATCCGGCTCCTCGGACAGCGCTTCGGCCGGAACCAAGGGCGGCGGCAAGAGCGGCGGGAAGGCGACCCGTACCGTCGACTCCGCCAAGGGCCCGCTGGAGATCCCGGACAAGCCCCAGCGCGTCGTCGCGATCAACGACTTCCCGATGTCCGCGATCTTCGACCTCGGCCTGACCCCCGCGGGCCTGTTCAACGCGGGGGAGGAGTACGTCCCGCAGCGCGACCTGGAGCGCTGGAGAAAGATCCCCAAGGTCTCCAACGGCGTCGGCGGCGCCATCGAGGTGGAGAAGGTCGCAGCCCTGCGCCCCGACCTGATCATCGGCATCGACGTCCAGGCCAACCTGCCGTACAGCCAGCTCAGCGAGCTCGCGCCGACCGTCCTGCTGCCCTTCTCCAAGTCCAAGGCGCCCTGGCGTGACATGTCCGACCAGACGGCGGCGGTCCTCGGCGTACCGACCGCTCTCGACAAGCTCAAGGGCCGCTACGCCCAGCGCGTCGCCGAGATCAAGCAGAAGCACGCGGACGTCCTCGGCCGCGTCCACTGGGATCTGCTCCAGGGCGGATTCGACGAGGGCCAGTGGTGGCTGTACGGCGTGGGGTCGCCGATCGGCGGCATCCTCAAGGAGGCGGGCGCGCAGTTCGCCACCGCCACCCAGCGGCTGGCCGAACAGCAGCCCGTCTCCTACGAGTTGATCACCGCCAAGCTCTCCGACGCGGACGCGATCTTCTACTACACGACCAACGACGGGAAGCCCGCCAACCTCGGGCCCAAGCTCTTCGCCCAGAAGTCCTTCAAGCAGCTCGCCGCCGCCAAGGCCCACCACCTCTACGGCAGCGACTACTTCCTGCCCGGCGGCTACGAGGACGCGCTCGGCGTGCTCGACGACTTCGAGAAGGCGCTGACCTCGCTGTGACGGCGCTGCCGCGGGACCGGTCTCAGCGGGGCGAAGCGGAGAAGTACGCGCCCGGTGTGCGGCCGGTCTCCTGGCGGAAGGCCGCGATGAACGAACTGGGCGTGGAGTACCCGACCTGGAGCGCCACCGCCGCCAGCGGCCGGTTGCCCGCCATGTGCTCCAGCCCGGCGCGCAGCCGTGCCCTGGTGCGCCAGCGGCCGAACGACATCCCGGTCTCGGAGCTGAACAGCCGCGCGAGCGTACGGGCGCTGGCCCCGACCTCGCGCCCCCAGTCCTCCAGCGGCCGGTGGTCGGCGGGCAGCGCCAGCAGCGCCTCGGCCACCTTGCGGGCCCGGCCGTCCACCGGCATCGGGAGGTCGATCGTCGTTACCCCCACCGGCCGCAGCAGGTCGAACATCACCGCCTCCGCCCGCGCCCTCGGCTCCGGCTCCAGATCCGGGTCCGCCAGGTGCGTGATCAGCTCGCGCAGCAGCGGCCCCACCGCCACCACCGTCGGCTGCGACCACGCCAGCGGGCAGCTCTCGGGATGCACGTACACACTGCGCATCCGGGCGGTGCGGCTCGCGCTCGTCGTGTGCGGCACCCACGCCGGTATCCACAGCGCCAAGGTCGGCGGCAGCACCCACGAGTGCGCGCCGATGTCCACGGCCAGGACACCGGTCGGCGCCCACACGAGCTGGTGCACATCGTGCTCGTGCTCGCCGAAGCGCTGGCCGCGCGCCATGTCGAAGTTCACGACGCGCAGCGCCTCGGCGCGGGCGGGCGGCGTCGAACCCTCGGCGACGGCATGGCTGTTCAGCGACATAAGTCAGCAGCGTAGCTCATTTACGACAGCCCGGACCGACCCGTAACCTCGCGGTGGCCGCCGCACGTACCACCGTCCGGCGGCCGTACGCACGACGCACCACCCACCGGCCAAGGTCCCCGCGGGCCTGGAAAGAGCGCACACCTCGCCATGCCCCAGACACCGCCCACCGCCGCCGTCACCCCCGCCGCCGACCCCGGCCCGCTGCGCGCCGCGGCGCTCCACGTACGCGGCAGCCTCACCGCTGCGGTGCTGCTGCGCAGCGGACATCTGGCCGGTGAGGCGCTGGTGCCGGTGGTGGTCGGCGTCGTCATCGACCGGGCGGTGGACGGCGGCTCCGGCCGGGAGCTGGCGGCCTGGCTCGCCGTGCTGGCCGCCGACTTCCTCGCGCTGTCGCTGTGCTTCCGCTTCGGCTCCCGCGCCACCGTCGCCGCCGCCGAACGCTCCGCGCACGCCGTCCGCGTACGGCTCACCGACCGGATGCTCGCGCCGGACGGGACGGCCGTACGGGACCGGATGCCCGGCGACCTGATGTCGGTCGCCGTCTCGGACGCGCAGAACGTCGGCAGATTCACCACGTCCGTCGTCCAGGCGATCGCGTGCGTGTTCGCGCTCGTCCTCGGCGCGGCCCTGCTGCTGCGCATGTCCGTCACGCTCGGCCTGCTGGTGCTGCTCGGCACGCCCGCCGTCCTCGTCGCGGTGCATCTGCTCGGCCGACCCCTGGAGCGCCGCGGCGCGGCGGAACAGGCAGCCGCCGCCCGCGCGTCGGGCACCGCGGTCGACTTCGTCGCGGGACTGCGGGTCCTCAAGGGCCTGCGCGCGGAGGGCCCCGCGTACGCCCGCTACGTCGAGGCCAACCGGACCAGCCTGCGCGCCACGATCTCCGCCGCCCGCTTCGAGGCGCTGATGGACGCCGCCGCCGTGCTGCTCGGCGGAGTCCTGGTCACCGCGGTCGCCCTGGTCGGCGGGCGGCTCGCCCTCCAGGGCCGGATCAGCCTCGGCGACCTCATCGCCTGCACCGGCCTGTGCCAGTTCCTGCTCGGGCCGACCCAGGGCCTCATCGCCGTCGGCCCCGACCTCGCCCGCGCCCGCGCCTCCGCCGGACGCGTCACGGCGGTGCTCGACACGGCGGGCGCGCCCGGCGCTCCCGCCGCGGCCAAGGACGCCCCGGAGGCCGACTCCCCGGCGGGCCCGCGTGGCGCGCTCGAACTGCGCGCCCTCACCTACGGGCGGCTGCGCAAAATCGAACTGAGCGTCGCGGCGGGGGAGCACGTGGGGCTGGTCGTGCCGGACCCGGCCGCCGTCGCCGACCTGATGGCGTGCCTGCGCGGACAGGCGGAGCCCGAGAGCGGCGCCGTCCTGCTGGACGGCACGGCGGCCACCGACCTCACCGGGGCCGCGATACGCGAACGCGTCCTCGTCGCACCGCACCACCCGTTCCTCTTCGACGGCACGATCCTCGACAATCTCGGCTCCGGGCCCGAGGGAACCCTTCCCCGGCCCGCCCCCGACGGCCTGCTGCCCGCCGCGGGGGACACCCGCGTCGGCGAGCGCGGCGCCTTCCTCTCCGGCGGCCAGCGCCAACGCGTCGCCCTCGCAAGGGCGTTGGCCGCCGACCCGCCGATCCTCGTGCTCGACGACCCGACCACCGCGATCGACTCGGTCACCGAGGCCAGGATCGCCCGCACGGTCACCGACGAGCGGGCGGGCCGTACGACACTGATCGTGACCACGTCCCCCGCGCTGCTCGCGGCCTGCGCGCGTACCGTCCTGATCACCGAAGGCGCGGTGGTGGCCAGTGCGCGGCACGCCGACCTCACGGCGGCCGAACCGGCTTACCGGGCGGCGGTGTTCGGGTGAGCGCGCAGACCGAGCGGACCGGGGAAGCGACCACCGTCGCCGACCTGCTGCCCGTCGCGACCCCGGCGAGAACCGGCCGCGCGGTGCTCGAACTCGTCCGCCCGCAAAGGGCGTTCGCCCTCCTGACCGCCGGGGTCTTCGTCGCCGAGGCACTGGTCGGCCTGGTCGGGCCGCTGGCGCTCGGCCGGATCGTGGACGTGGTGCAGCAGCGGCGCGGCGAGGGACCGGTCTACGTAGCCGCGGGCGTGCTGCTGGCCGCGGTGCTGGCCCAGGCCGTACTGACCGCGATGGGCCTGCGGCTGACCGCGCGGGTCGGCGAGACCGCCCTGGCCCGGCTGCGCGAACGCGTCATCGAGAGCGCCTTCGCCCTGCCCGCGCAGCGCGTCGAACAGGTCGGCGCGGGTGACCTCGCCGCGCGGATCGGCGACGACGCCTCCCTGGTGGCGGGCGCGCTGCGCGGCGTGCTGCCCAGTGTCGCGGGCGCCGCGCTGACCATCGGCTTCACCGTCATCGGACTGACCGCCCTCGACTGGCGGTTCGCCCTGGCGGGGCTGTGCGCCATGCCGATCCAGACAGCCACCATGCGCTGGTACTTGCGCCACTCGGGTCCCCTCTACGCGGCCCAGCGCGTCGCGGGCGGCGAGCGGACCCGGCAGATCCTCGAATCGGTGTCGGGCGTCGAGACCGTACGGGCCTTCCGGCTCACCGAACGGCACACCAAGCGCGTCGCGGACCGCTCGGCCGCCGCGATGGGCTACGCCCTGCGCGCGGTCACCCTGCGCTCGCGCTTCTACGGCCGCCTCAACGCGGCCGAGTTCACCGGCCTCGGGCTGATCCTGTGCACCGGCTACTGGCTGGTGCACGCCGGCCACGCGGGCGTCGGCGAGGCCACCGCCGCCGCGCTGCTGTTCGTCCGGCTCTTCGACCCCGTCAATGTGCTGCTGGGGCTCGCGGCGACCGCGCAGGAGGCGGCGGCGGGACTCGCCCGGCTGGTCGGAGCGGCCGACCTCGCACCGGAGCCCGCCGCCGAGCCGGGCGTGACGGCCGTACCCGCGCCGCGGGAGTCCGCCGCCGAGCCCAGCGCGACGCCCGTACCCGCGCCGCGGGAGCCCGCCGCCGACCCCGCACAGGGCCCGGCGTATCTCCTCGACGCGCGGGACATCCACCACGCCTACCTGCCGGGACGGCCCGTGCTGCACGGCGTCTCGCTGCGGCTGGCCCCCGGCGAGCAGGTGACGCTGGTCGGCACGACCGGCGCGGGCAAGAGCACCCTGGCGAGGATCGTCGCGGGCGTCCATCCGCCGACGTCGGGTCAGGTGTCGGTCGGGGCCACCGGGCGGGCGGAGCGGCCCGCCGTGCTGCTGCTCGACCAGGACACCCACGTCTTCGCCGGTACGGTCGCCGACAATCTGCTGCTGGCCCGGCCGGACGCGGACGAGGCGGCGCTGACAGCGGCTCTCGACGTGGCGGGCGCCCTGGCGTGGGTCCGCGCGCTGCCCCAGGAGACGGCGACGCGGGTCGGGTCGGGCGGCATGGCGCTCACCGCCGTGCAGTCCCAGCAACTGGCGCTGGCCCGGCTGGCGTTGGCCGATCCGCCGATCGCCGTGCTGGACGAGTCGGCGGCCGAGGCGGGCAGCGAGGGCGCCCGCACGCTGGAGGCCGCCGCGCGCGAAGTGCTCGCCGGACGCACGGCGTTGGTGGTGGCGCACCGGCTCACGCAGGCCGCCACCGCGGACCGGGTCGTGGTGATGGACGACGGCCGCATCGTCGAGGAGGGCCCGCACGACGAACTGGTCGCCGCGGGCGGCCGGTACGCCGAGCTGTGGTCGGCCTGGTCGTCGCGGGCGACCGCGCCCGCCACGCCTCCGGTGTCCTGAGCCGCGACACCCGGAGTCCAGCACCAGGCATGAGGCACCAGCCACCAGCCATGAGGCACTCGGCGTCCGCCGAGCGGTCAGCCGGAGCCGCGCACGTCCCGTCCCGCGGCGGCCCAGTTCGAGGTCAACTGGTCGAGATAGGACTGGGCTTGTGACCCGGGGGTGACGCCTCGGGCGAAGGCCAGCATGTTGCCCGCGCCGGTGTTGTAGCCGAGCGCGATCAGCTGATTCACCGTCAGTGAGGTGGAGCGGTGGGCGGGGAGCTGGGCGGCCAGGTCGTGCAGATACCAGGCCGCCGACTCGATGGCCAAGCCGGTGTCGTCGGGCAGCTCGTCCCAGTCGCGGCCGGCGAAGTCGCGGCCCCGTCTGGTCTCGTCGAAGGTGGCCTTGTGCATGTTCGCGATGCCGAAGGCGGCGTCCGGCTTGAGCTTCTGCCAGGCCCGTTGGAAGGCCGGGTCGTGCGGCTTGTAGTCCTCGTTGTAGAGGATCGCCATCAGCACCTGCGGGTCGACCCCGGCGCGGGCCGCGTACCGCTTGACCTGCGGCGCGTACCGCCCGAGACCGTCGCTCGCGGAGACCGAGGGTTCGGCGGACGTGCTCGGCGCGCTGCTGCTCGGCCGGGCGGAGCCGCCGGCCGCCGACCGGTCGGCGGCGTCGGGGCTGTGCCCACGGCCGCCCGCGGCCCATCCGGCGACCACCAGGGTCGCCAGGACGACCCAGGGCCACCGCTTCCGGGGCTTGTCGACCGCCACTGTCCCGCCGCCTTCCGTCACCGCACGGTGCCACCGTACGGACTCGCCCCGCGACACGCGCGTCCGCCGCGTCGCGAGGGGGTACCGACCTCCGCCGCAGGTCCGGGCCTGGACCTGTGAGCACTTCAAAGATTGCGCAATCAAGGAACCGCGTCGCGTGGATCCTCGTTCTTCTCAGTAGAGGACGCGAAAACAAGCGGGAAGGTGGAGAGGGCTCGTGGGTGTGACTCTGTCCAAGGGCGGCAATGTCTCTCTGAGCAAGGAAGCCCCCGGACTGACGGCCGTCACGGTCGGCCTGGGGTGGGACGTACGGACCACGACGGGTTCCGACTACGACCTGGACGCGTCCGCGCTGCTGTGCGACGCGGGCGGGAAGGTGCTGAGCGACCGGCACTTCGTGTTCTTCAACAATCTGGAGAGCCCGGACGGCTCCGTCACGCACAGCGGCGACAGTCTGACCGGCGGCGGTGACGGGGACGACGAGCAGATCAGGGTGAGCCTCGCGACGGTCCCGCTCCAGGTCGACAAGGTGGTCTTTCCCGTGTCGATCTACGAGGCCGAGAAGCGCGGCCAGAGCTTCGGCCAGGTCCGCAACGCGTTCATCCGTATCGTCAATCAGGCCGACGGGCGCGAGCTCGCCCGCTACGACCTGACCGAGGACGCCTCCACCGAGACGGCGATGGTCTTCGGCGAGCTGTACCGCAACGGCGCGGAGTGGAAATTCCGCGCCATCGGCCAGGGGTACGCCTCCGGTCTCGCGGGCATCGCCACCGACTTCGGCGTCAACGTCTGAGGTCCACCGAGCCGGGGCCGCCCCTTCCACCCCCCCTGGGGGCGGTCCCACCCCCCGTCGCCTGAATCCCGCCACGTCCGCACCCGCGACAGTTCCCCAATTGCGTAATCGATAAAGTGTCGCGCATGGAGAGAGCAGGGAACGGCGCCGACGGCTGGGAAGCCGCGGTCCTTGACGGCGGTCCGGCGGACGGCGTGCGGATACGGGTGGCCGGACGGCCGCGAGTGGTGCAGGTGAGCTGTCCGTGCCCCCTCGACGACGAAGCGGGCACGACGGGCGTACGGGTGGACGCGCTGCACATCTATCGACGCACGTCCCGCGCCGGGGACACCCCGTTGCGCTACGGCTTCGACGCCGCCAGTCCCTGACGGGCGGCGGTCCGCGCCTCGTACCGCGTCTTCGCCATCACCAGCGCCGTCCCGTACGACATGAGGACCGCGGCGAGCAGCGCGTAATAGAAGAGCGGGAGCGCGGTGAAGCCGAGGGCGGGGGCGAGGGGGGAGAGGGGGACGAGGATGCCGATGGCCGCCAGCGCGCTGGTGGTCAGCCGGATCGGGCCGGGCGCGCGGCCCTCCGCGGCGGTGCGGCCGGTGCGCAGCAGCAGCATCACCAGGGCCTGCGTGAGCAGATTCTCGGTGAACCAGCCCGACTGGAAAGCCTCTTGGCTGGCGCTGGTGCCGAATCCCCTGATGGACAGGGCGAGGATGCCGAAGGTCGCCACATCGGCGATGGCGTTGAGGATGCCGAAACCGGTGACGAAGCGCAGGATGGCGCGGGGTTCGAGGGCCGAGGGCCGCGCCATGTCGGCGGCCGGCGGCCGGTCGTAGGCGAAGGCGAGCTGCGCGCCGTCGAAGCAGAGATTCTGCACGAGGACCTGCATCGGCAGCATCGGCAGGAAGGGCAGCAGCAGCCCGGCGGTGAGCATCGCGATGACGTTGCCCAGATTCGAGGACAGCGCGATCCGCAGATAGGTGGCGATGTTGCCGCTGCTGCGGCGCCCGGCGACGATCGCGTGGCAGATCGCGGTGAGGTCCTTCGCCGCGAGCACCACGTCGGCCGCCTCGCGCGCCACGGCGGTGGCGTCACGCGGGCTGATCCCCACGTCGGCGGCGTGCAGCGCGGGCAGGTCGTTGACACCGTCGCCGAGGAAACCGGTGACGTGGCCGCCCGCGCGCAGCGCCCGCACCACGCGGGCCTTGTGCGCGGGGGTGCAGCGGGCGAAGACCGTGGTGGTCTCGGCGAGTTCGGCCAGAGCGTCGTCGTCCAGGCCGTCGATCGTGTCGCCGGTGACCACCCGGCCGGGGTCGAGTCCGATCTCGTCGCAGGCCCGCGCGGCGGTGCCCGGATGGTCGCCGGTGAGCACCTTCACGGTGACACCGCGCCCGCTGAGCGCCGTCAGGGCGTCGGCCGCGGTGTCCGCCGCCGCGTCCCGCAGCCCGACGACGCCCAGGAACGTCAGCCCGTACTCGTCCGACGCCGTGACGGACGAGGCGCCGGACTTCGCGGGCCGCTCCGCCGCGGCCACGGCGAGCACCCGCAGACCTCCCTCGGCCCGCTGCGCGCACATGGACAGCAGCCGCGCGCGGGCCTCGTCGTCCAGGTCGGTGTCCCGGCCGTCCACGCGCTGCCGCACGCACCGGGCGATCACCGCCTCCGCCGCGCCCTTCACGACCAGCGCGTGCGTGCCGGGACTGCCCGGTGTCCGCAGCACCACCGTGGCCAGGCGGCGTACGGGATCGAAGGGGAGCGCCGCCACCGCGTCGTGGTCGAGGTCGTCGCCGCGCTCCTCCGCCGCGTCCAGCAGCGCCTCGTCGAGCGCGTCGGGCGAGGGCAGCTCGGCGAGTTGGAGGGTCCACAGACTGTTGACGGCCGCCCAGTGCAGGACGTCGGGACTGTCGTGCCCCTCGCCGTCGACATGGCAGGCGACGACGGGCCGGTCCTGGGTCAGGGTGCCCGTCTTGTCCGTGCACAGGACGTCCATCGCGCCCAGGTCGTGCAGCGCGGGCAGCCGCTTGACGATCACGTCGCTGCCACGGGCGAGCAGGGACGCCCCCCTGGCCAGCGTCGTGGTCACCACGACCGGCAGCATCTCCGGCGTCAGGCCGACCGCCACCGCGACCGCGAACGGCAGCGTCTCCAGACCGCGCCCGCGCAGACCCGCGTCGGCCATGAGCACCAGCGGCGGCGTCAGCAGCATGAACCGGATGAGCGACCAGGAGATGCCGTGCACGGAACGGTCGAAGGCGCTCTCCCGCCGCCGCGTCGACATACCGCGAAAGCCCCGCGCGAACCGGGTGTGCTCGCCGGTCGCCATCACGACCCCCGTCGCGCTGCCCGAGGCGACGCTGCTGCCCTGGAGGCACAGGTGCGGCGCCTCCTGCGCGTACGACGAACCGTGCCGGTGCCGGCGGTCGCCGGACACCCCGTCCCCCGGCTCCTGGTCGGAGGCGCGCGACGCGTCGCCGGTCGGGGCGGGACTCTCCACCGGATACTTGGCGACGGGCGCGGACTCCCCGGTCAGCGCGGCCTGGTGCACGGTGAGCCCGGTGGCGCGCAGCAGCCGCAGATCGGCCGGGACCAGATCCCCCGGGCCGAGCAGGACGACATCCCCGGGCACCAGTTGGTCGACGGGGATCTCGCGGGTCTCCGGCGCGCTGTTCGCGTCCGCTCGACGGCGTACGGTCGCGGTCGCGGCGACCAGTTCCCGCAGCGCCGACGCCGACTGGTCGGCGCGGTACTCGCCGCTGGAGCGCAGCACGCAGCTGACCGTGACCAGCGCCATGATCACGCACGCGGTGTTCCAGGCGGCGACGGCGGCCGACACCAGGGCGAGGCAGAACAGCACGGTGGTGAAGGGATCGCGCAGGCTGCGCAGGAAGCGGCGCGGCCAGGAGACGGAGCGCAGCGCGGGAAGGACGTTCTCGCCGTACCGGGCGAGCCGGTCGTCGGCCTGCGACTCCAGCAGCCCGCGCGGACCGCTGCCGACCACGCGCAGGAACTCCAGCGTGGGCAGATCCGCCGTGTCGGGGGCGGTGAGGTGACCGGGCGGCGCGCCCTGCTCCAGGCCGTCGACCGGCTCGGGCGCCGCCCAGGCGGTGGGACGTGGTCCGCTGTCAGGCGCCCAGGTCACGGACGCGCCCAGGCGTTGTCGTGTACCCACCGCGTTCCGCGAGCTGCCGCAGCATCCACCGCACCATGGTCTCCACGTCCGGGTCGTCCACCAGGTACACCACGTGCCGTCCCTCACGGCGCGACCGCACCAGGCCGGCGAGCTTGAGCTTCGTCAGGTGCTGGCTGACCGCGGGCAGCGCGCCGCCGACCCGCTCGGCGAGCGCGGTCACATCGCTCTCGCCCTGCATCAGCGTCCACACCAGGTGCAGCCGCGCGGGCGAGGCCAGCAGGCCGAAGGCCGCGGCGGCCTGTGTCAGCACCTCAGCGGGCAACTCCTCGAAGTCGCCCCCGCCCCTCGCCACCACCGCTCTCCCTCCGGACCGCGCCTGCGCGCCGACCGCGCGAGCGCTCAGTCTAGAGCGTGTCCGTGAACGCCGGACCTCTCCCGTGACCTGCGCTTCACGGGCGCCGGACACCGACCCTCCGGCGCGGCCGGGCACCGGCGCGTGAGGCCGCGGGGTAGGGCAACAGCCGTCGGCTCAGAGGGACGTGACCCACTCGTCGGTGGTCATGACCTGGGCCTGCTTGGGGAAGACCTTCTCGATGAGGATGCGGTGGACGTCGGGTTCGTTGTCGGCGCAGGCGTCGGACAGGACGGTCAGGCGGTAGTCGAGGTCGGCCGCCTGGCGGATGGTGGACAGGACGACGCCGCTGGTGGACAGGCCGGTGAGGACGAGCGAGTCCGCACCGGCGCCGCGCAGCAGGACCTCCAGGTCGCTGCCGGTGAAGGCGCTGACCCGGCGCTTGACGGCCACCGGCTCGTCGGCGCGCGGGGCGAGCGCGTCGACCACCTGGGTGGCCGGGTTGTCCTGGGTGAAGGCGTCCCCTGCCTGGCTGAGGGCGCTGAAGGAGAGGTTCGAGGCGGCGGTCTCCGGATAGCCGGGCCGGAAGGCGACCCGTACGAAGATCACCGGAATCTCGGCGGCGCGGGCGGCCTCGACCGCGCGGGCCGCCGCGGCCACGACGGAGTCGTCGGCGATGCGCTGCACGATGCCGTTCTGGAAGTCCATGACCAGCAGGGCGGTACGGGATGCGGACATGAGGGGCGGGTCCTCTCGGCGGAAAGTAGACAGTCTTAACTGAACAGTGAGAATTAAACAGTGTAGACTGACGATATGCAAAGTGAAGCGAAGCCGGTCGCTCCCGGCATGCTCCAGGCGTCCCTGGACGTCCGCGTGGTGGTGGGCAGACTGCGCCGCCGCATCCTCCAGGTGACGGACGGGGAGGATCTGACCCCGTCGCAGTCGTCCGTGCTCATGCGCGTCAGCCGGGGCGACGCCGTCACCGCCGCCGCGCTGGCCGACGCCGAGCACGTACGGCAGCAGTCCATGGCCGCGACGCTGTCCTCACTCGAGCGGCTGGGACTGATCCACCGCACCCCCGACCCCGCCGACGGCCGCCGCCAGATCGTCGAGCTGACCCCCGCGGGCCGCGAGCGCGCGGAGGGCGCTCGGCAGGCGGGCGTGGAGTGGCTGGCGCGCGCCTTGGAGGAGCAGTACGACGACGCGGAGCGGCACACGATCAGTGAGGCGATGCGCCTGTTGGGCAGGCTGACGAACTGATGGCCGCGATACCGCAGGGACAGTCCGGGCAGTCCGGGCAGTCCGGGCCGTCCGGGCCGTCTGAGCAGCCCGAGGCGTCCGCCGTGCCCGCCGTACGAACGGAGCAGGCCGCCGTACGGCCGGAACGGACCGCCGCGTCGGGTGCGCCAGCCGCCGTACAACCCGCCGTACAACCCGCCGCGCGGTCCGCCGGACCGGCCGCTCCAGGCCGGCCCGAGCGGCCCCAGCGGCCCGAGCGGTCGGAACCCTCCTCCGCACCGGCCGAGGGCGCCTTCGACCGGCGGCTGCTCGCGCCGATGATGATCGGCTCGATCCTCAACCCCATCAACTCCTCCATCATCGCCGTCGCCCTGGCGCCGATCGGCGCCGCCCTCGGCGCCGACGCCGCCCGGACGGCCTGGCTCATCTCCGCGCTCTACCTGGCCACCTCCATCGGGCAACCGCTCGTCGGACGGCTGGTCGACACGTACGGCCCCAAGCGGCTGTTCCTCGCCGGGGCCGCGCTGACCGGCGTCGCCGGGGTGATCGGCACCCTCGCCCCGAACCTCACCGTCCTCGTCGCCGCCCGCGTCGTCCTCGGCTTCGGCACCTGCGCCGGCTATCCCGCCGCCATGTACCTGATCCGCAGCGAGGCCGAACGCACCGGGATGAAGAGCCCCGCGGGCGTGCTCACCACGCTCGCCGTGACCGGCCAGACCGTCGCGGTCATCGGCCCGGCCCTCGGCGGCCTGCTCATCGGACTCGGCGGCTGGCGGAGCACCTTCGCCATCAACATCCCGCTCGCGATCGCCTGCCTCGTCCTCGGTTGGATCCACCTGCCGGGCAGGACCGCGCTCGCGCCGTCGGGCGCCGCCGACGGCGCCCCGCTCCCCGACGGCGGGCCGCGCCCGCGCAACCGCCTCGACTGGGCGGGCGTCCTACTCTTCGCCGCCACCCTCGTATCGCTGCTGCTGTTCCTCATGGACGCCCGCACCGACCGGGCCTGGCTCATCGCGCTCACCCTGCTCGCGGGCACCGGATTCGCCCTGCGCGAGCGGCGCGCCGCCGACCCGTTCATCGACGTCGGCGTCTTCGCGGGCAACATCCCGCTGCTGGCGACCTACGCCCGCACCTTCGTCGCGTACACCGTCTCGTACTCCTTCATCTACGGCCTCACGCAGTGGCTGGAGGACGGCAGGGGGCTGAGCGCCTCCGCGGCCGGGCTGCTCCTGCTGCCCACCTTCGCGGTCGGCATCGTCGTGTCCACCCTCACCGGGCGCAAGGCCGTCGTGCGCGGCAAGCTGGTCGTCGGCGCCGTGGCCCAACTCGTCGCCTGCGCCATGCTGTTGGCCGTGGGCGACCACGCCGCGGTGTGGCTGCTGGTCGCGGTCGCCGTCGTCCTCGGACTGCCGCAGGGCCTGGTCAGCCTCGCCAACCAGAACGCGCTCTACTTCCAGGCCGACCCCGCGCGCATGGGCGCGTCGTCCGGGCTGCTGCGGACGTTCATGTATCTGGGCGCCATGGTCGCCTCCTCCGCGACCGGCGCCTTCTTCGGCCGCCGCGCGACCACCTCGGGACTGCACGGCCTCGCCCTGTTCATGCTCGCCGCCGCGGCCGTCTTCCTCGTCCTCACCCTGGTCGACCGCTCGCTCGGCCGGATCGCCGCGCCGCAGGAGACGAAGCAGGCCGCGCCCGCGCGGTGAGGGGCACGGTGGTCAGCCGCGTCCCGGTGCCCCGAGCAGGCGCGACACCGCCGGCAGCCGCAGAATCCTCGGCAGGAGCAGACCGAAGAGATACGCGAGGGCCACGCCCGCGACCGTGGCCCACAGACGCTCGTCGGCCCGGGCGCGGGCCTGGTCGGGCTCCGCGTGCAGCAGCAGGAGCAGCACGAGGACCGTCGAGTACGCGGGGGTCAGATACCAGCGGCTGCCCTGGGTCGCCGCGGCGAGCGCGAGCGTGGCCGCGGCGGTCACCGCGTACGCCCAGTCCGGCGCGTCGTTACGGAGCAGCAGGAGCGCGACCGCGCCACCGGCCAGCACCGACAGCACCCGGCCGAAGGACCGCAGCCGTTGCATCTGGGGCCGCGGACGCATGACCATCAGCGCGGCCACCACCGGCCAGCCCGGATGCGTCGGCGCCAGCGCCAGACCGCAGCCCGCCGCGGCGGCCCCGGCCGCGCCGAGCCGCAGACCGTACATCCTGGCCTGCTCGGCGGAGTGCGGCGGGCCCGGCGGCCTGGGGGGCGGCGCGGTCGACGGCCACAGCAGCGACACCAGCCAGGCGTACGCGGAGCCCGCGACGATCAGCCCGGTGATGCCGAGCGCCTGGGACACGTCGTCATAGCTCAGCCCTGCGCCCACCATGGGCAGGCTGAGCACGAGCAGCACCATCCCTGCCGGGCGCCGTGCGGCGACGACGGCGGACGCGTATGCCAGCAGGAACACGCCGGGCACCGCGACCCACCGCACCTGCACCAGCAGCGACCCCAGCACCATCGGCAGGCCGGTGCACAGGCCGACCACGACGGTCATGAACCGGGCCCGCCGCCGGGCGGGCATGCGCATGACGGCGGCGGGGAGCACGCCCACCGCCAGCGCCATGCCCGCGCCCGGATCGTGCAGCGCCACCGCGGCGCCCGGCAGCGCGTACAGCAGACCGCGCGCGAAGCCGGGCCACGCCCAGGCGACCCGCGGCGGCGACCCGGCGGCCGGTGTCGCGGTGTCCTCCTCGCTCACGGCCGGTGTCGCGGTGTCCTCCCCGGTCACGACCGGTGTACGTCCGCCGGTACGGAGCGGGCGGGCGACGGGTGCAGGGACCGCATGTGCGCAAACCTCCGGTACGGAGCCCCCGCCCGGTGCGGCGCCCTGAACCTCCCACCCTTCGCCGTAACACCCGGCCGCGCACGTCACGGCACGCATCGGGGTGACGGTATGTCACGGGACCCGCCGCCCGTTCCCGCCGTCGGGCGGGTGCGCGGGCCGTGCGGAGGCGGGTGGCGTCCCGGCTGGAACGGCTGCGGCAAGCGTCACGATTCCCGCCGCTGCCACCCCGTCCGTCCGATCCCGGATGTGGCAGGTGTGAAAAGGGTGTCGACCGTATGCTGTTGGCCGCTGGTGGTGCGCCGGCCGGGGCGAACAAGGGCAGTTCGGCGCATCGCGCGGCTCCCGCACATCGCAAGAGGGGAAGCGCTCACGTGACCGATCCGACCGAGCAGGAACTTCCGGACAACTGGGGCCGCTGGGGTTCCGACGACGAACTCGGCACGCTCAATCTGATCACCGACGCCGTACGCGCACAGGCCGCCGCCGAGGTGCGGACCGGCCGGTGGGTGTCGTTGGCGCAGCCGATCACGCCGACCCCCATCGTCAGCAGCCCGTTCGCGCCGACGACGGTGGACGTCTCCCCGGTCCAGCAGATGATGTCCTACACCGGCGTTCCCGTGGCGGCCGATCTGACGCTGACGCAGAACCACCACGCGGGCTCGACCCACATCGACGCGCTGGCGCACTGGTCGACCGACGGTCAGGTCTACCCCGGACGTCCGAGGGACCAGGTCGTGACCGCCGCGGGCGTGACCTTCGCTTCGACGGGGGCCTTCGCCGCGGGCATCGTCACACGCGGGGTGCTGCTCGACCTGGCCGTGGACGGCCCGCTCGCGCCCGGTCACGCGGTGACCTCGCACGACCTGGAGGAGGCCGAGAAGCGGCAGAACGTCGAGGTGCGCTCGGGCGACGCCCTCGCGATCCGGCTCGGCTGGCCCGCCACGCCCGTCCCCGGCACACCGACACCGGGCATCAGCCTCGACGCGGTGCGCTGGATGCACCACCGCCAGGTCGCCGTCTACACCGGTGACCGGGGCGACGCCTTCCCACCGCTCGATCCGAACGGGCCGTCGCCGCTGCACGGCGTGGCACTCGGCCGGATGGCCATGCCCCTGATCGACGCCTCACAGCTCGACGATCTCGCCGCGCTGTGCGCGGAGTTGGGGCGCTACAGCTTCCTGCTCTCCGTCGCGCCGCCGCGTATCCACGGCATGACCGGCGTCCCGGTCAACCCGATCGCCCTCTTCTGAGCGGCCGGTTCCGCACCGTGGGGACCGGCTCGCGGGCGTCAACCGGCCAGCAGCAGGGTGCCTGCCGTGATCAGGGCCGCGACCTTGGCGGCTTCCAGGCCGATGTAGGCGTAGTGGGCGTGGGAGCGCGGCGGGTCCTGCCCGGCCAGGACCGCGTTCGAACGGCGGGTCAGGCGGGGCCGTACCACGGCCAGTTGGAGGACGAGCAGAGCCACGGCGGCGGTCAGCGCGACCGTCGCGCGGGCGGAAAGGGGTCCGCTGGCCGCGACGGTCAGCAGGGTCACCGCGAAGACCCCTTCGACGGAGTTGAGCGCGCGGAACACCAGGCGGCCGATGCCGAGACCGATACGGACGGTGACGTCCGGGGCGCGGAATTTCAGCGGCGCCTCCAGGAAGGAGATGGCGAGGACCATCCCGAGCCAGGTGAACACCAGGGCCACCGAGGCCGCCGCCGACGCGCTCAACGCCCCTTCCCTTCCACGGGGCGTGCCGCCCGGCCGAGGTGGACCACGCAGAGGTCGGGTTCCACGAACGGCTCCAGCCGCTCGGCGGTCAGCGGCGCCTCCATCGCGGCCAACGCGCCCTGGATCAGGCCCAGATGGATCGGGCAGACGATCTTCGACCGCTCCTGCGCCAGGTCGAGGAAGGGGCAGTGCCGCAAGCCGATCCGGTCGACGGCGCCGCGCGGAGGGCGCTTCGGAGCGAAGCCGAGGTCGTCGAGCAGGCGGATGAGACCTTCGACCGCGCGCGCCTCGGTGACCGTCGTGCGCGCCTCGGTGACCGTGCCCGACGGGGCCGCTGCGTCCGGTGCCTCGGCCAACTCCCCGCCCCAGGCGCGCCCGGCCGCGACCGCCGCCTGCGTGGGACGGGGCCTGTGCGACAGCTCCTCGACGAGGATCGACGCGAGCAGCCGGTAATTGCGCGGCCCCGTCCGGTCCATGCCAGGGCTGGCGCGGAACAACAGCGGCGGCCTTCCGGGCCCGGTGCGCGCGGCCGTGACCTGCTCCGCCTGCCCGTGCCCCACCAGTGTGTCGAGGTGGAACCGGGCCGTGTTCGGGTGCACTTCGAGGCGGCGGGCGATGTCGGCGATGCTCAGCGGCGCCGCCGATCGCCGGAGCAGGTCGAGGACGGCCCGCCGACGGCCGGCGGGCGCGTCGGTCACGGCGTCCGTGGGATCGGAGGGAGGCGTCATGCGCTAGAGTTTACACAATCGCCACTTGTAGAAATAGAGGGAGGCGCGGCCCGTGCCAGGACCCGAGCTCGACGTACGTCCGCTGCCCAAGCCCGGCAGGCACCCCGCCGTCTTCGCCGCGTACGACGCCCTCGCAGTAGGGGATTCGCTGGTCCTGGTCAACGACCACGACCCCCGCCACCTGCGCGAGGAGTTCGACACGGAGCACCCGGGCGGCCACGACTGGCAGTACGAGGACAAGGCGCCGGGGGAGTGGCGGATCCGCATCCGCAAACTCGCGTCGACCTCGCTGCCCCGCGTCCTGACCGGCGCGCGGCAACCGGACTCCCCGGCGGTCTCGGACTCCCCGGTGGTCTCGGACTCCGCGGTGGTTTCGGCGGCCCCGGCCTTCCCGGATGCCGCGGACGGTCCGGGCGCCCCGGCCGTCGCATCGCCGGGCGTGCCCGACGCCTCCGGCGCGGTGTGGAAACTGCGCATGCGTGACCGCGACTTGGACTCCAACATCATCCAACTCCCGCCGCACGCGGGCATCGCGCCGCACCTCGGCCCCGACCTCGACGTGCTCGTCCACATCCTCGACGGCGGCGGCCGCCTCACCACCGAACTCGATTAAGTCCCCCTCGTCCCCGGCGATTTGGTGTGGCTCCCGCGCCGCTCGCTACGCGCGTTCACCGCAGGTCCGCACGGGCTGCGCTACCTGACCGTCCATCAGCGCCGCCAGGCCCTCGTCCTCGCGCCGCCGAGCCCTCGCGTCTGAGGGACCCCGTGTGAGCGGCCGCATGGCGCGCGGCCGGCGGTGATTCCCGCTGCCGACGAGGTCTGCCCGGACCGGGCGGTGCGGAGGACACCGGGCGCGGACCGGACCGCGACAGGAGGGCAGCGGGCACGGCATGGCGTGTCGTCGTCCATAAAACGCTGTAGTAGCATGCTGGTCCGAGATCGACTCCTTTGCGCTGACGCACGCCTAAATGGGGCCAGTTCCCACGGCCGGCCCGTCTCCCGTCTCTCTGCCGTGAACGGAGATCCACCCCATGGCCACTGATGCCGCGCAGCCGTCCTTGCTCCTGCCCGAGGTCGGAGGGCGGCTGCTGGCCGCCCTGGACATCGGCGGGACGAAGATCGCCGGAGCGCTGGTGGACGCCGAGGGCCGCGTACGCCACCGGGCCCGGCGTCCGACGCCCGCGGGCGCCGACTCGGCGGTTCTCGGCGCCGTCCTCGAAGTGCTGGCCGAGCTGACGGCACATCAGGACTGGCGCGCGGTCACGGCGTTGGGCATCGGCAGCGCGGGTCCCGTCGACATCGCGGCGGGCACGGTGAGCCCGGTGAACATCCCCGCCTGGCGCGGCTTCCCGATCGTCGAGCGCGTACGGGCGCACCCCGCCGTGGCGGGAAAGCCGGTGGTGCTGTGCGGCGACGCCGTGGCGATGACGGCGGCGGAGCACTGGATCGGCGCCGCGCGCGGATACCGGAACGCGCTGTGCATGGTGGTCTCGACCGGCGTCGGCGCCGGACTCATCCTTGACAACGCTGTCCGCAGCGGGCCGACCGGCAACGCCGGGCATCTGGGGCACATCACCGTCGACCTGCTCGGCGAGCCGTGCGTCTGCGGATCGCGGGGCTGCGTCGAGCAGTTGGCGAGCGGCACGTCCATCACGCGCCGCGCGCTGGAGCAGGGCTGGCGGCCCGATGAGGGTCCGGCCGACGCGGCGGCGGTGGCCGTCGGCGCCCGGCGGGGCCACCCGGTCGCGCTGGCGGCCTTCGACTCCGCCGCGCGGGCCCTGGCCGCGGGCATCGCGGCGGTCGCCACCCTGGTGGAGATCGAGGCGGCCGTCATCGGCGGGGGCGTCGCCGAGGCCGCCGACGTGCTGTTCCCGCCGCTGCGCCGCCACTTGGAGTCATACGCCGCGCTGCCGTTCGCGGCCGGGGTACTCGTGGAGCGGGCCGCGCTGCGGGGGGACGCCGGACTGGTCGGTGCGGCGGCCATCGCGGGAGCGGCCACGGCCGGAGCGCGCTGAGCCACGGGCCCGCGTCGCGGCGTACGGCCGGGGCGTGGGCCTGTCGACCGGCCCCGGGGCGGCTTGGGCCGCTGACTGGCGCCGACCGGCGCCGACCGGCGCCGACCGGCGCCGACCGGCGCGTATGCAACGTTTGAGTGTACGCTGAGCCGACGAGGCGGCTCGTACGGTCCACCCCTCGGCCGGGACTCCCCGCGACCCGCGACTTCCGGCCCCGGTGCGGCGCGTCTCGGCACGGCCCGACCACGAGACGAAGGCGGACATCCGGGTGAGCCAGACGGCAGCAGCGGGCGGCGGGCGCAAGGCCACGATCAAGGACGTCGCCCGGCGTGCGGGAGTCTCGCCGTCCGCTGTGACCATCGCCGTGCACAACAAGCCGGGCGTGTCGTCCAGTACGAAGGAACGCATCCTCCAGGCCGCCCGTGACCTGGGCTGGAGCCCGAACCAGGCGGCGCAGTCGCTGTCCGGCCGGGCGCTGCACACCGTGGGACTCGCCATCGCCAGACCCGCGCGGATGCTCGGCCTCGAACCGTTCTACATGGAGTTCATCTCCGGTATCGAGAGCGTGCTCGGCCGCCACTCCTGCTCGCTCCTGCTGCGGCTGGTCGAGGCCGACGACGAGATCGAGGTCCACCGCGAGTGGTGGCAGGGCAACCGGGTCAACGGCAGCATCCTGGTCGACCTGCGGGTGGACGACCCGCGCATCCCGGCGCTGTCCGCGATCGGCCTGCCCGCCGTGGCCGTCGGACACCCCTCGCTCGCCGGTCCGTTCACCTCCGTGTGGACCGACGACGCCGCCGCGACCGTCGAGGCGGTCCGCTACCTGGCGGCGCTCGGGCACCGCAGGGTGGCCCGGGTGAGCGGACCCGCCGAACTGGGGCACAGCGCCATCAGGACCCGCGCGTTCACCGAGACGGCGGCCGAGTTGGGCCTGTCGGCGCAGACCGTCGTCGCCGACTTCTCCGCCGACCAGGGCAGCCGCGCCTGCCGTACGCTCCTGCTCTCCGCCGAGCGCCCCACGGCGATCGTCTTCGACAACGACATCATGGCCGTCACCGCGCTGGGCGTGGCCGCCGAATTCGGCCTGTCCGTACCGCAGGACCTGTCCCTGCTCGCCTGGGACGACTCGCAGTTGTGCCAGCTCACCCGGCCCATGCTCTCGGCGATGCGGCACGACATCTTCTCCTTCGGCGCCGACGTCACCGAGACGCTCTTCGATGTGATGACGCATCAGAAGCCCGCGTCCCACGCGGCCCAGATCCCCGGCCTCGTCCCGAGGGGTTCGACAGCGCCGCCGCCCAGGCCGTAACACCGCGCTGTCGTCGGGCTGTTGAGGTCGGATCGCCGGTGACGGCGCGCCGCCCCACCGCTGTCGGCGCCGCGTCCCTCGTCCGTACGAGTACGTCTCCCCGCGCTGTGGCCCGCCCGCGCTCTCTCGCGTGCCCGGCCGCGCCCCGTAATCCATCCCTGGTTACTGATAAGTCACTGGCACGTTTTAGAAAACCTGTGCCGGACTCATTGACATGGCCTAGACCAGAGTTCTAGCTTCCAGGCGTTGGTCTTTCCGCCGTTTTCCCGTGGCCGCGATGACGCGACATCTCGCTGCCACGGACGCGCGGCATGCAACGTTCCACCCCCATGGGATACATGAGAGGGTCCGATGAGAGCGAAGATCTTCACCCGCAGGCGGGCCGCCCTGCTCGCCGCGCTGCCGCTGGTGGCCGGGGCGTGGCTGGCGACCTCGCCCCCGCAGGCGTCGGCGACCGGTGCCTCGACGCCCGACGCGGTGATCGGCTACCTGCACCAGATCAGCGGGAACCATGTGATCAGTGGCGTCCACAACAAGGAACCGCTCAGCCAGCCCTCGGCCTACACGGCCCAGGCCCACTCGATCACCGGGAAGTGGGCCGGGCTGTGGGGCGGGGAGTTCGGCTTCCGGCCGGACGACATCGCCAATCGTCAGACGATGATCGACCAGGCGAAGACCGAGTGGGCCAACGGCTCACTGGTCAACCTGACCTGGCACATGTGCCGGCCCGACGTGGCGACCTGCGACTTCGACGCCGGCCCCAACCCCATCAAGGGCAGCCACCTGTCGGACCCGGAGTGGAGCCAACTCGTCACGGACGGCTCGACGCTGAACACCGACTACAAGCGCAAGCTCGACCAAGTGGCGCCGTACTTCCAGCAGTTGAAGGACGCGGGCATCCCCGTGCTGTTCCGTCCGCTGCACGAGATGAACGAGGGCTGGGCCTGGTGGGGCGGCAAGACCGGCGCGGCCGGGAGCGCCCGGCTGTTCCAGATCACCCACGACTATCTGGAGTCCAGGGGCCTGGACAACATCATCTGGGTCTGGAACGTCAAGGACATCGACGGCGGAGCCGCCCACGTGGCCGACTACTACCCGGGTGACGCGTACGTGGACGTCGCCAGCCTCGACCCGTGGGTGCACGGCTCGGCCAGCACCGAGTGGTACCAGGCGATCGTCAACCAGGCCCACGGCAAGCCGGTTTCGCTCGCCGAGGTCGGTACGGTCCCCACGCCCGCGCAGTTGGCGGCCCAGCCGCTGTGGACCTGGTTCATGATCTGGTCCGACTACCTCACCTCGGCCAACACCACCGCCGGTCTCCAGACCACCTTCACCACCTCCCGCGTCCTCAGCCAGGGCCAGTTCACCGTCCCCACCGGCACGTCGCCCACCTCTCCTCCGACCTCGCCGTCCGCTCGTACGGGACCCATCACGGGTGTCGGCGGCAAGTGTGTGGATGTGGCGTCGGCGAGCAGCGCGGACGGCACTCCCGTGCAGCTTTACGACTGCAATGGCACCAACGCGCAGTCGTGGACGGTCGGTTCGGACGGTACGGTCCGGGCGCTGGGCAAGTGCCTGGACGTGACGGGCCAGGGGGCGGCGAACGGGACGAAGATCCAGCTCTGGACGTGCAACGGTTCGGGTGCACAGCAGTGGCAGGCCCAGTCGGACGGGCATCTGAGGAATCCTCAGTCGGGCCGTTTCCTCGATGATCCGGGCGGCAGCACGGCCAACGGCACCCAGTTGCAGATCTGGGACTCCAACGCCAACGCCTGGCAGAAGTGGAACCTCCCCGGCGGGGGAGGGACGGCGCCGGATCAGTGCGTGCCCGCGCTCGGCAGCGGGCAGTACAACACGCCGGTGTCGTTCGGCGGCGCGACCTACCAGGTCCTCGTCCGTATCCCGGCTCGCGCCCAAGGCACGCTGCTGCCCCTGGTGCTGGATCTGCACGGCAGCCAGGGCACGGGCGCCGGGCAGCTCGCGTACAGCGACATGGCGCCGACCGCAGACGCGAACGGCTTCGTCGTCGCCGCGCCCACCGGGGTGGTGCCCAGCGGCGGCGGCTTCATCTGGAACGTTCCCTCCGTCACCCCGCAGGGCACCCGCGACGACGTCGGATTCCTGCGCCAGGTGATCGACACGGTCACGGCCTCCGCCTGCGTCGACCCGGCGCGGGTGTACGCGACCGGCTACTCCGGCGGCGGCCGGATGACCTCCGCGCTGGCGTGCGCGCTGGCCGACAAGGTCGCCGCGATCGCCCCGGTGGCGGGCATCCGCGCCGGGCGCCCCGACCCTGCCGACGGCAGCCGGCCGGACGCCGCGTCCTGCGCGCCCGGCAGAGCCGTACCGGTGATCGCCTTCCACGGGCAGCAGGACAACACCAACCCGTACTACGGCGGCGGCGACAGTGCCGCCTGGCACTACTCGGTGCCCGCCGCCCAGCAGCGCTGGGCCTCCCTCAACGGCTGCACGACGGGACCGGCCACCACCCAGACCACCGCACACGTCCAGCGGACCGTCTACGGAGGCTGCCGCGACGGCGCGGACGTCGAGCTGTACTCGGTGTCGGACGGCGGTCACACCTGGCCGGGATCACCACAGGACTCCGCGGGCAACGGTACGACGACGCGTGAGATCAGCGCCGACGCCCTGATGTGGCAGTTCTTCCGTCAGCACCCCATGCCCCTCACGCCGTCAGTTCTCTGACGAGCGCGGCCACTTGATCCGTCTCGATGAGGAATCCGTCGTGCCCGTACGGCGATTCGACGATCCGCAGCCGGTCGGAGTGCGGGATGCCCGCCGCCAACTCGGCCTGCTGGGGGAGGGGGTAGAGGCGGTCGGAGTCGACTCCGGCGACCAGGGTCGTAGCGGTCACGCGGCGCAGGGCCGCCGCCGTACCGCCGCGGGATCTGCCGATGTCGTGCGCGTTCATCGCCTCGGTGAGCACGACGTAGCTGGCCGCGTCGAACCGCCGCACCAGCTTGGCGGCGTGGTGGTCGAGATACGACTCGACGGCGTACCGCCCGCCGCGCCAGGGCTCCTCGCCGTCCTGCGCGGAGCGGCCGAAGCGGGACCGCAGCTCGCCCTCGCTGCGGTAGGTGACGTGGGCCAGCCGCCGCGCGAGGCCGAGCCCCGCGTGCGGTCCGCGGCCCGTACCCGCGTCGTGGTAGTCGCCGCCGCGCCAGTGCGGGTCCGAGCGGATGGCGTGCGACTGGACGGCGGCCCAGGCGATCTGCTCGGCACTCGCCGCGGCGGGGGAGGCGAGCAGCAGCAGGGCGCGGGTGCGCTCGGGGCGACCGACCGCCCACTCCAGGGCGCGCATCCCGCCCATCGACCCGCCGACCACCAGCGCCCAGCTCCCGATGCCCAGCCAGTCGGCCAACTCCGCCTCGGCGGCGACCTGGTCACGCTGCGTCAGAAACGGGAAGGAACCGCCCCAGCGACGACCGTCGGGACCGTACGAGGACGGACCCGTACTGCCCTGGCAGCCGCCGAGGACGTTCGGCGCGACCACGAACCACCGGTCGGTGTCCAGCGCGCGGCCCGGTCCGATCAGGGCGTCCCACCACCCGGCGGTCGGATGCCCGGGACCCGCCGGACCCGCCGCATGGCTGTCCCCGGTCAGGGCGTGCAGCACCAGGACGGCGTTGGACGCGTCCGGCGCGAGCCGCCCCCAGGTCTCGAACGCCAGCCGCACGCCCGGCAGTTCGCCGCCCGCCTCCAGGGCCAGCGGCCGGTCGAGGGCGTGCCAGTTCCGGCGCCCCGGCGGGTCCCCCGGCTGCCAGGCGCCCGTGGCGGGCAGCAGGGGGACCCCAGTGGTGGCAGCGGTGTTCAGGACGCGCCCTTCGCCGCGCGGAAGCCCGCCTCCAGGTCGGCCTTGAGGTCGTCGATGTGCTCGATGCCGACCGACAGCCGCACCAGGCCCGGCGAGGTGCCGGTGGCGGCGAGCTGCGCCTCGTCCAACTGGCTGTGCGTGGTGGACGCCGGGTGGATGATCAGGCTCCGCACGTCACCGATGTTGGCCAGGTGGCTGAAGAGCGACACCGCGTCCACGAACCTCTTTCCGGCCTCCGCGCCGTCCCGCAGCTCGAAGGCGAGCACCGCGCCCGCCCCGCGCGGCAGATAGCGCTGGGCCGCGTCGTGCCAGCGGCTGGAGGGCAGTCCCGGATAGTGGACGACCGCGACCTCGTCACGCGCCTCCAGCCACTCCGCGAGCGCCTGCGCGTTGGTCGAGTGCCGCTCCAGCCGCAGCGACAGCGTCTCGACGCCCTGGAGCAGCAGGAAGGACGAGTGCGGCGACAGCGCCGGGCCGAGGTCGCGCAGGAGCTGCACGCGCAGCTTCGCCGCGAAGGCGCCGGGGCCGAGCGCGGGCCAGTACTGGAGACCGTGGTAGCTGGGGTCGGGCTCGGTGAAGTCGGGGAACCGCTCGGCGTGCGCCCCGAAGTCGAAGGTCCCGCCGTCCACGACCACGCCCGCGATCGTCGTGCCGTGCCCGCCGAGGAACTTGGTCGCCGAGTGCACCACGATGTCCGCGCCGTGCTCGATCGGCCGCAGCAGGAACGGCGTCGGCACCGTGTTGTCCACGATCAGCGGCAGACCCGCCGCGTGCGCGACGTCGGCGACCGCCCGCACGTCCAGCACATTGCCGCGCGGATTGCCCAGCGTCTCGGCGAACAGCGCCTTCGTCTCCGGCCGGATCGCCGCCCGCCACGCGTCCGCGTCGTCGGGGTCCTCCACGAAGGACACCTCGATGCCGAACTTCGGCAGCGTGTGACGGAAGAGGTTGTATGTGCCGCCGTACAGCGACGCGCTGGAGACGATGTGGTCACCGGAGCGCGCCAGCGTGAGGATCGCCAGCGTCTCCGCGGCCTGCCCCGACGCCAGCGCCACCGCCGCGACACCACCCTCCAGCGCGGCGACCCGCTGCTCGAAGGCGTCCTGCGTCGGATTGTGGATGCGCGTGTAGATGTTGCCGGGCTCCGCCAGCGAGAACAGGTCGGCGGCGTGCTGCGTGTCGCGGAACACGAACGACGTCGTCTGGTAGATCGGCACCGCCCGCGCGCCGGTCGTCGGGTCGGGCGCGGTGCCCGCGTGCACCTGCTGGGTCTCGAACGACCACCCCGGCAGGTCCCGCGCCGCGGTGTCCTCCGCGGTGGTGCCCGCGGTCACGGAGTCGATGGGCTGGGTCATGGCTCTCCCCTGGGAAATGGCGTACGGCCCTCGGCTCGCGCGGAGCGCGCCGTACGGATGTGCGGATGTGTCCGGCGCGCGGACCGCCGCCGCGACGACCCGCACGGCGGGCGGCGAGGACGGCACCCGGCGGTGGCACGGCGCGGCACGGGAACGCGCCTTGCGTGGTGAAAGGGGCTGATCAGCGGCCGTTGCGGGCGGCAGGACGTCGAGAGCGCGACGTCAGCGCACGGCGGGACAGGCCATGTTCGTGACACGCCCGTAGTCCACGTGGCGGCGCATCACGAGCAGCGGGGTCATGACGCCAGGGAACCACAGCGGCGGCCGGTGTGTCAGCGGACCGGCGCCCTCGACCGGCCGGTGTGACACGTTGTTCATCTTTCTGTCCGCGTTCACCTCTCTGTCCGCCTTTCGACCCGTCCTCCCGAGCCCCTCCGGGACCATGTCGCGCCCGCTTCCGCGCCACCGCCGTGACCGACGGTGTACCGGCCGGGTCCCCAGAGGCGGGCCGGGACCTCGCGGGAGATGATGGGCGGGTCAGGAGGTCCCATATGGATTACCCGGAGATCTACGAGCTGGTGTTCCAGGCCCCCGCGGTGGAGGACGACGTCGTCGTCGTACGCAGGACCGAGAAATCCGGCGCGGGCGGCTACCCGGTCTACGAGGACGAGACGGGGATCGTCCGCGCCGAGATCAGCGCGGACGGCGAGGTGCGGATGATCGCCAGCGGCGGCCACCAGGCCCCAGGCGTCCCCCGCGCGGTCCGCTCCCTCCACCCCTGAGACCCCGGAGCGCGCGAGCCCCCGCGGACGCGGCGGCGTAGGCCCCGTCCGCGGGTCCCCCTACGCCTCCGCCCCGCCCTGCTCCACCAGCGCCCGCTCGCGCGCCGAGATCACCGCCGCGGACAGGCTGTCGATGTCGTACGCGCCATGGTGGCGACGGCCGTTGATGAAGAAGGTCGGGGTGCCCGACACCCCGCTCAGGTCGGCGGACTCCACGTCCTTCGCGATCCGCCGCGCGCCGTGCCGCTTGTGCAGCGACTCCTTGAACTGCGCCACGTCGAGCCCGATCTCCCGCGCGTGGTCCAGCAGATCGCGCACCTTGAGCGCGTCCTGCCGCTCGAAGAGCAGGTCCCGCATCTCCCAGAAGCGGCCCTGCTCGGCGGCGGCCTCCGACGCCTCCGCGGCGAGCTGGGCGTGCGGGTGCACGTCGTTGAGCGGCAGGTGCCGCCACACGTAGCGGACGCTGTCGCCGAAGTCGGCGAGCAGCTCGCGTACGACGGTCTCCGCCTGGCCGCAGAAGGGGCACTCGAAGTCGCCGTACTCCACGATCGTCACCGGCGCGTCCACCGGCCCGCGGACATGGTCGCGGGCCGGGTCGACGGGCTCGACGAGGTCCACGACGGACTCCGCGGTGCCCAGCAGGGCACGCGCCCTGCGCGTCTCCGGCAGCCGCCCGGCGACCAGCGCGACCACCGTCGTGCTGAGCATGGCGAAGACGACCGCGCTGAGCACGCCGATCTTCGCCTGCGCGAGCTGGTCCCCGTCGAAGGCCAGCGTCGCGATCAGCAGCGACACCGTGAAGCCGATACCCGCGATGGAACCGCCGCCCAGCACCGCCGCCCAGCCGACCGACGGCCGCATCCGGCCCCGGCTCAGCCTGGTGGCCAGCGCGGACGCGCCCACGATGCCGATCGGCTTGCCGAGCCCGTACGCCAGCAGGATGCCGAGCGTGATCGGCGAGGTGAAGGCGTCGGCCAGCAGCGAGCCGTTGATCTCGATCCCCGCGTTGGCCAGCGCGAACAGCGGCACGATCACATAACTGCTCCACGGGTGCCACAGCCGCTGGAGCCGGTCGTTGGGGGAGACCGCGGAGGCCAGGCCCAGCCGCGCCTCGCGCTCCAGCTCCGCGGTCGGCTGCTCGCGGAAGGACCGGAACAGCCCCGTCGCCCGCTCCAGCGCGTCCCGCGACGCCGGGTAGGCGAAGGAGAGCAGGCCCATGATCAGACCGACGACCAGCGGGTCCACCCCGGAATGCAGGAACGCCACCCAGGCGATCACTCCCAGCACCCCGTAGACCGCGCCGCGCCGCACACCGGCGCTGCGGACCGCGTACACCACCAGCAGGACGCCGATCCCGACGATCAGCGGCGTCCACGAGATGTGGTCGCTGTACGCCACCGCGATCACGCCGAGCGCCAGGAAGTCGTCCACGACGGCGACGGTCAGGATGAAGGTGTGCAGCCGTTCGGGGAACCGCGAGCCGAGCAGCGCCAGCATGCCCAGCGCGAAAGCCGTGTCGGTGGACATCGCGGTGCCCCAGCCGTGCACCGAGGACCGGCCCGCGTTCACCATGAGGTAGATCGCGATCGGTACGGCCATGCCGCTGATCCCGGCCAGCATGGGCAGCGGGATACGGCGCCGGTCGCGCAGCTCGCCCATATCGAACTCGCGCCGCGCCTCCAGGCCGACGACCAGGAAGAACAGCGTCATCAGCCCGCTGTTCACCCATTCCCGCAGGTCCAGGTCGAGCCCGTGGTCCCCGAAGCGGAAGGACAGGTGCGTCGCCCACGCCGACTCGTAGCCGCCGGGCGCGACATTCGCCCAGACCAGCGCCACCAGGGTGGCCGCGAGCAGCACGGCCGCGCTGCCCGTCTCGGTACGGATGTACGCCAACGCGGAGGCGGCCGTCGTACGGTCGCGCTCGGTCCTGCCTGACAAGGGCGCGGTGAAGCCCCGGAACATCCAGCCTCCCAGCAGAGGAACGGTCTTCCCACACCCTGGCACGAGCGGGACCCCGGTGGCGCGTCCAATCGCCATCCACGGATGAGCGGTACGGTGCGGCGTTCCGTATTTGGTACGGACCGGTGACGGACCGGAAGAGGCCGCTGGTGGGAGGATGAATGAGACGGAGATTCCAGGACCGGAACGGACACGAGAAGTGAGGGGCGGCCGGGAATGGCGCAGGACGAAGCCGTGATCGGTTGTACGGGGGAGCTGCTCATCGGCACGCGCGGCCTCGCCGGACCCGGTGAGGTCTACGTGCGGGTCAGAGGAGGCAGCGAGACCTTCCTCGCCTGGTCCGAGGAACCCCTGCCTAAGGGGGCGACCGTGCTGGTGGTGGACTCGCGTGGCACACGCCAGGTGGACGTCATCGAGTGGGCCGACCCGTTGGACGCGCTGGCCGACTGAGCCGGCGCACATGAAGGAGACAAAGGATGTTCGGTTACCGCGTTCCCGCGCCGGACGAGGCGATGTTGATCTCGGGCGGTCGGCGTGGACTGGGGGGTGCGCCGTTCCGTGTGGTCACCGGCCACGGAAAGTTCGTTCTGCCGGTCTTCCGCAAGACCCGGTTCATCACGCTCGCGATGTGCGAGGCGGAAGTCGCCGAGACCTGTGTGACCCGGCAGGGCATCGCGCTGACGGTGAAGGCCGTCATCGCGTTCAAGGTCGGCAACGACCACGAGAGCATTGTCAACGCCGGACAGCGTTTCCTGTCCGACCAGGACCAGATGTCGATTCTGACCGGCCGGATCTTCGCCGGTCACCTGCGGTCGATCATCGGCTCGATGACGGTCGAGGAGATCGTCACCGAGCGGCAGAAGCTGGCCTCCGAGGTGCTGGAGACCTCCAAGACGGAGATGGCGAAGATCGGCCTGAGCGTCGACTCGTTGCAGATCCAGTCCATCGACGACGGCGAGACCGGCTACATCGACGCCATGTCGGCGCCGCACAAGGCCGCCATCCAGCGGCAGGCGCAGATCGCGCAGGCCCAGGCCACGCAGGCGTCGGTGGAGGCGCAGCAGATCGCCGCCAGGAACCAGGCGGAGTACGCCCGGCAGACCGCCGTCGTTCAGGCCGAGTACTCGGCGCAGGTCGACCGCGCGCAGGCCGAGGCCGCGCAGGCGGGCCCGCTCGCCCAGGCGCACGCGCAGCAGGAAGTGCTCGCCGCGCAGACCGAACTGGCGCTGCGCGCGGCCGAGTTGCGTCAGCAGCAGCTCGTGGCGGAGATCGTCAAACCCGCTGAGGCGGAGGCCGAGCGGATCAGGGTGCTCGCCGTCGCCGACGCCGAGCGGATGCGCATCCAGGCCGCCGCGGCGGCCTCGCACGACCGGGTGGCGCTCGACCGCATGCTGATCGACCAGCTCCCGCTGATCGTGAAGGAGGCGGCCGGCGGTCTGGCCGGTGCCAATGTCAACGTGCTCAACGGCGCCGACGGGCTCAGCGAGATCGCGGCGGGCCTGGTCAGCCAGGGGCTGACGATTCTCGACTCGGTCCGCAACAACCTCAACGGCGGCGAGGGCGGCTCCGGTTCGGACTCGCACAGCTCGGACAACCTGCCCGCGCTGCGCGGTCTGACGCACCCGGGCGACGGCCGCAACGGCAAGGGGAAGGGCGGCAAGGGCACGTCGTCCGACGGCCCGATCGACATCGAGTAGGACGCGTACGGCCGCTCCGCGGGGGCGGCCGTACGGCGTGTGCGCACGGCACAGACGGGCGGACCTCCTGTACGGAGGTCCGCCCACCGCTTTTGCGGGTGAGGTGCGGGCCGGGGCTGGGGCTGGGGCCCGCGCCCTCAACCGTTCGTCCGCAGCCCTTCGCGCTCAGCCCTTCGCCCTCATTCTTTCGCCCGCAGGTCCTTGACCCGCTGGATCTTGCCGACCGAGCGCTCCAGCGTCTCCGGGTCCACGACCCGCACCTCGACGCTCACGCCCACACCGTCCTTGACGCCCTGCGCGATGGCCGCCGCGCCCGCGTCCCGCAGCTCCGTACCGGCCTCGGCCCTGGCCTCGGCGTAGACGGTCATGTGGTCCATCCGGCCGCGCCGGGTCAGCTCGATCCTGAAGTGCGGCGCGACACCGGGCGTCCGCAGCACGATCTCCTCGATCTGGCTCGGGAAGACATTCACCCCGCGCAGGATGATCATGTCGTCGCTGCGGCCGGTGACCTTCTCCATCCGGCGGAAGGCGGGCCGCGCGGTACCGGGCAGCAGCCGCGTCAGGTCGCGGGTGCGGTACCGGATCACCGGCAGCGCCTCCTTGGTGAGCGAGGTGAAGACCAGCTCACCGCTCTCGCCCTGCGGCATGACGTCGTCGGTCAGCGGGTCGACCACCTCCGGATAGAAGTGGTCCTCCCAGATGTGCAGACCGTCCTTGGTCTCCACGCACTCCTGCGCCACGCCGGGGCCGATCACCTCCGACAGGCCGTAGATGTCGACGGCGTCGATGGCGAAGCGCTCCTCGATCTCGCGGCGCATCTGCTCCGTCCACGGCTCCGCGCCGAAGATCCCCACCCGCAGCGAGGTGCCGCGCGGGTCGACGCCCTGCCGCTCGAACTCGTCGAGCAGCGTGAGCATGTACGACGGGGTGACCATGATGATCTCGGGCTCGAAGTCCTGGATGATCTGCACCTGACGGGCCGTCATGCCGCCGGACGCGGGGATGACCGTACAGCCCGCACGCTCCGCGCCGTAGTGCGCGCCCAGGCCCCCGGTGAACAGGCCGTATCCGTAGGCGACATGGACCTTGTCGCCGGGACGGCCGCCCGCCGCGCGGATCGAACGGGCCACCACGTCGGCCCACATCGACAGATCGCCCTCGGTGTAACCGACCACCGTGGGACGACCGGTGGTGCCGCTCGACGCGTGCACCCGGCGCACCTCGGACATCGGCACGGCGAACATCCCGAAGGGGTACGTGTCGCGCAGATCGGCCTTGGTGGTGAAGGGGAAGCGCGCCAGATCCTCCAGCGTCCGGCAGTCGGCGGGTACGACACCCGCCTCGTCGAACTTCCGCCGGTACAGCTCCACATGGGCATACGCGTGGCGCAACGTCGCCTGGAGCCGTGTGAGCTGAAGGTCCGTCAGCTCCGCGCGGGTCATCCGCTCCGCCGCGTCCGGGGTCTCCCGCGGGGTCGTCCCGCCCAGGTGGCTCACGAGGTCTCCTTCGCGTCGGCGCCGCGCAGCGTACGGCTCCGGCCGCGGAATTCGGCGATCAGCTCGTCGCCCCGCCGCACCTGTACGTCGTATATCCCGCTGCGGCCGAACCGCGCCCGCTCGCGGGCGGTGGCCAGCAGCGCGTCGCCCTCATGGGCCGGGGCGACGAAGTCGATGTCCGCCGCCGCGGCGACGGTCGCCGCCCCGTCGGTGTTGCAGGCACAGGCGAAGGCGGTGTCGGCCAGCAGGAAGAGATAGCCGCCGTGGGCGGTGCCGTGCCCGTTGACCATCGCGGCGGTGACGACCATCCGCACGACGGCGACGCCCTCACCGAGGTGCAGTAGCTCGATACCGAGCCCGTTCGACGCCCGGTCGGCCGAGAACATCGCCTGCGCCGCCGCGATCCCGGCCCCGTTTTCGGCCCCGTCCGTGGTCCCTCGCGCGGCCGCTCGCACCGCGTCCGGGGGCGGACCCGGTGCCGGTCCCGTGTCGAGCCTGGCGTCGCTGCCCTGAGTCACCGCTGCCCACCACCTTGTGGATGCACCGACCGACCATTCGGTTCGGGCGTATGACAGCTAAAAAATCAGCATCGGGAGTGCCTGTCAAGCACAAGGCGGGACGAGCGGCCGGCGGCGGTGGAGAGGGCGGCACCGGACGGCCGGGCGCCCGGTCTGCCCGGCCGCCGCGGTCGCTGCGGTCGTCGCGATCACCACGGCCGCCACGGTTCGCCGGGAAAACCGGTACGCCGATCGCCGACCGGCTGCCTACGATCCGGGGATGAGTACACGCACCTTCCGGATCACCGTCCGCGGCGCCTTCGACGCGCTCACCGCGGACCAGCGGACCGCACTCCTCGCGCGGGCGGCGGAGCACGACATCCTGCACGCCGCCTTCACCGCCGAGGGCACCCTGACCTACGACCTCGCGGCCCGCCCCTTCTTCACCTTCCGCTACCTGGACTCGGGCGAGGCGGAAGAGGACATCCTGGAGGCTACGGAGCGCGCCGAGGCCGCCGCCCGCGGCTGGCTGACCGAGCGCGGCTACGGCTGGAAGAACCTCACCTCGAACGCCGAGGACCTGTCGCAGGCCGCCCTCGGCAAGCGCCGCCGCCAGGCCGCGGCCCGCGGCGAGGGCTGACCGCCGGGGCGGGGTCGGCACCGCGACTCCGTAGGCTCACCGCGCGGCGACGGACGGGCGGCGCCGGTCGCCCAGGGCCGGTACGAGCGCGACGAGCATCAGGCCCGCGGTGAGCGTGAAGGCGAGCGGATAGCCCGTGGCGGCGGCCAGCGCGCCGTATCCGAGGGCGCCGAAACCCATCCCGGCGTCGTACGCGGAGTTCCACAGCGCGCTGACCGTGCCGTAGCCGGACTCCGGGACGCGCGCGTACATCAGGGCCAGCGTCGCGTTCTGGGCCATGCCGAAGCCGACGCCGAAGAGGGCGACGCCGGTGAGGACCGCGACCGCGCTGCCGGTGAGAGCGGTGAGCAGCAGCCCGGAAGCCGACAGCAGCAGGGCGGGCAGCACGAGGCGCTGCGAGCCGTGCCGGTCGCCGCTGCGTCCGGCGAACCAGTTGGCCGCGGTGGACGCGGCGGGCTGTACGAAGAGGGCCGCGGCGACCAGGCCGGTCGCGCCGGAGGGCACGGCGAGCGGCAGGAAGGTCACGATGATCCCTACGCCGAGCGCGGTGGTCGCGAAGACGGCGGTGGGCCTGGCCAGCGCGCCGGTACGGAATCCGGCCAGCACACCCACCGACGCCTTGTGCCCGTCCCCGGCCGGCGCGTGTCCCGGCAGGGCGGGAACGACCGCGACGGCGGCGAGCGCCAGCAGCCCACCGGCCACGCAGACGGCGGTGTATCCGACGTGCGCGGCGAACCACACTCCGAGCGGCAGCGCGATGAACGAGGGCACCCCCTCCATGGCGCCCGCGAGCGCGAGGCCCTCGCCCCGCCGCTCGGCGGGGATGAGCGTCGCGGTCAGCGCGCCGCCCGCGACGATGGTCAGGGCGAAGCCCACGCCCCGGACGAAGCAGACCGCCGCGATCCACGCCATGCCGTCCGACGCGGTCAGCACCAGGGCGGGCGCGCCGAGCAGCACGAGACCGGCCGCCAGCGCCCGCCGGTACCCGTACCGGGCGACGAGCCGAGGCGTGGCCAGCTCGCCGCAGACAGTGGCCAGCATCAGCGTCCCCGACGCCAGCCCCGCCCCGCCACTCGCGCCGGACCGCTCCGCGTACAGCGGCACCACCGACAACAGCAGAAAGAAGCTCGCCGACGCGCCGACGATCGTGGCGCAGCGCAACAGCAACTCCCGCGTCACCAGCGTCGGCCGCACGCCGCCCGACCCGGCCCCTGCCCCCGAGCCGGTCGCCGCCGGACCGCGAGCGGCCGACGAGCAGTCCCGTGCCTGCCCCGAGCCGCCCCCCTGGGCGGGACCCGAGTCCGCCCCCGCCTCCCGGCCTGAAGCGGGCTCCTGGGCGGAGCCCGAAGCCGGATTCGCCTCATTGCCGGAGCCGGGCTCCGGTCCTTGGCCCGTGGCGAGAGCCGTCTCCTCGCCCGAGCCGGGCCTCTCGGCGGGAGCCGAGGTCAGGCCCGCCTCCCGGTCCGAGCCGGGCCCCTGGGCAGGACCCGAGTCCAGGCGCGGATCTCGGTCCGAGGCCGAGGCGGGTTCCGGGGCCGGGGTCGGCTCACGGCAGGTGGCGGGCTCCGAGGGGTCGTCGGCATCTGGTTGCGCGGCGGGGTCGGCGGCGTCGGAGGCGCGCGTCGTGGTCGTCATGGCATTGACGCTAGGGGTGCGGCCGGTACCCGGGTAAGCTCCATTTTCATGCCACTGGAGTGGTCCGGTTTGTCGCCGGAACTGTTGCTTGTGATCGACCGGGACAGTACGGAACCGCTGCGGTCGCAGCTCGAACGCGGGGTGCGGGACACGATCAGATCCGGCCGGCTCCAGGTCGGCGAGCGACTGCCCTCCTCCCGGGAACTGGCCTCGGCCCTCGGCGTCTCGCGCGGCCTCGTCCAGGACTGCTACGCCCAGCTCCAGTCCGAGGGCTATCTGGTCACGCGGGTCGGCTCCGCGACCCGCGTCGCCGCCGGGGCCTGCGCGCCGCCCGCGCCGCAGCCGAGGAGGCCGCCCGCACCGCGCCTGCTCGCCGACTTCCAGGCGGGCGTCCCCGACCTGGCCGCGTTCCCCGTCGCCGACTGGCTGTGGGCGATGCGCGAGGCGGTCCGCGCCATGCCCGCCTCGGCCCTCGACTACGGCGACCCGCGCGGCCACGCGCTGCTGCGCGAGGTGGTGGCCGGATACCTGCGCCGGGTACGGGCCGCCGCGGCCGACCCGGAGCGGACCGTGATCTGCTCCGGGTACGCCCAGGGCCTCGCCCTGACCCTGCGCGCGCTCGCCCGGTCCGGCGTCCGCACTGTGGCGTACGAGGACCCCGGCTCCCACGCCGTGATCGGGCCGGCGGCCGCGGCGGCGGGCCTGACCGCCGTCCCCGTACCCGTCGACGAGCACGGCGTCGACGTGACCGCGCTGGAAGCGACCGGCGCCCGCGCGGTCGTCGTGACCCCGGCCCACCAGTGGCCGACCGGCGTGGTGCTGGCGCCCGAGCGGCGCCTGGCGCTGATCGAGTGGGCGGTGCGCAGGGACGCCGTGGTCGTCGAGGACGACTACGACGCCGAGTTCCGCTACGACCGCGAGCCGGTCGGCGCGCTCCAGGGCCTGGCCGCCGACCGGGTCGTCGCCATCGGCACCGTCAGCAAATCCCTGGTGCCCGCGCTGCGGATCGGCTGGCTGCTCTGTCCGCCCGCGCTCGTCGACGCGATCGTGGCCGACAAGCATCTCAGCGACCGCGGCTCACCCACCCTCGACCAACTGGCCCTGGCCCGGCTGATCGAATCGGGCCGCTTCGACCGCCATCTGCGGCGGATGCGCGGGACCTACGGGGCCCGGTGCGAAGCACTCAAGGCGGCGCTCGCCGCGCACGCGCCCGCCATCCGGCTCAGCGGCCTGGCCGCCGGTTTCCACGCCGTGGCGCACCTCGACGCCGCCGCGCGGCCCGGCGTCACCGAACACTCCGTCATCGCCGCCGCCCGTGGCCGCGCGGTCGGCCTCTACGGCATGAGCGCGTTCCGTTCGACGGGCGCGCAGTCTCCGGCCCAACTCGTCCTGGGATTCGGCAATGTGAACGAGCGCGCCGTCACGGAAGGGATCGCCGCGGTCGCCGACCTGCTCGCATGAGCCGGCGCCGGGCCGGTCGGCCGGGCCGAAGTCCGCGACGGCGTCACGTACCTGAATCCCGGTCAGGTCAAGGTCCGCGCCCGACCCCTTGACGCGCCGCGTCCGGAGCAACACTCTTACTCCTCAAGCAGGTTAGGAACCTTTCCTAACTATCGCGACGACCCTCTCCTGCCCGGTGCGCGCTCCCGTGCCCGGCGCCGTACCCCACAACCGACGAGGAGTTGGAAGATGCCACGACCCGTGAAGACGAGGACGAGGAGGCTGGCGGCCTGTACGGTCGCCGCCTGCGCGTCCTTCGGCCTGCTGGCGACCGCGGGCGGCGGAACGGCCGACGCCGCCACCGCCCCGGCGCACCCGTTCCCCGCGCACACCGCGTACAAGGTGGGCGTGCTGCCCTCCGCGACGCAGACCACCCGCGACGCGGCGGTGAAGAAGGCGTACGACTCCTGGAAGAGCGCCTACCTGGTCAAGGGCTGCGCCTCCAACGAGTACTACGTCTCGACCAAGGGCGACGACGACGCCCCGCACAACGGCACGGTCTCCGAGGCCCAGGGCTACGGCATGAACATCGTGCCCCTGATGGCCGGTTACGACAGCGACGCCAAGGCCGAGTTCGACGGCCTGTGGCAGCTCGTCAAGGACCACAAGGACGCCGACGGCCTCATGCAGTGGCAACTCGACGGCAAGACCTGCAAGTACACCGACAGCGGCACCCCGGACTCGGCCACCGACGGCGACCTCGACATCGGCTACGGCCTGATCCTCGCCGACAAGCAGTGGGGCGGCTACACAGCGGACGCCAAGGCGTGGCTCGCCTCCTTCTACGCCCACGACGTCGCGCCCGACGGCCACCTCAAGTGCGAGGACGACGGCCCCACCACGGACACCCGGCCGTCCGACATGATGCTCGACCATCTGCGCGCCTTCGCCGCCTACGACACCGCGCACGACTGGAACAAGGTCGTCACCCGCACCGAGGCCGTGATCAGCGAGTTCACCGCGGGCTACTCCTCGTCCGCCGGACTGCTCTCCGACTTCGTCGTCAACGCCAACACCACCAGCCCCAAGCCCGCCCCCGCCGACTACCAGGAGGACCAGCCGGACAACATCGTCGGCTACAACTCCCTGCGCGTGCCCTGGCACTTGGGCACCGACGCCCTGGTCAACGGCTCCTCGACCGCCGCCGTGGCCTACGGCGCGGCGAAGAAGGAGTCCGCCTGCCTGAAGTCGCTGTCCGGCGGCAACCCGGCCAAGGTCCAGCCGCACATCAAGCTCAACTGCGCCAACGGCAACGTCTCGGGCGACACCGAGGCGGAGGAGGCCGGGGACTCGGCCGGTCCCGCCGCCATGGCCTCGGGCGACCAGGCGTGGACCGACGCGATCTGGAAGCAGCTCGCCTCCAACCCCTTCGAGGACGCCTACTACGGCGAGACCATCAAGATGCTCGTGTACATCGTGATGGCGGGCGACTACTGGAGCCCGGCCGCATGAGCCGCCTGCGTACCCCGCGCGGCGCGGCCGTCCTGTGCGCCCTCGTCCTGGCCGTCATGGCCGCGCTCGTCGGCGCGACCCCGTACGCCTCGGCCGCCCCGAAGTCCCCCGCGGCGGCGGCCTCCACCGACCGGCAGGCGTTCCTCACCTTCTACGGCTGGTACGACAACACCCCGCCCGGCGGCGACATCTCCTACCCCGGCCTGCACGACACGGCCGGCGGCACCGGGACCTACGCCGACCCGATCACCTTCGCCTCGTCCACCAAGGAGATACCGGCGGGCACGCGGATCTGGGTGCCAAGGGTCGGCAAGTACTTCGTGATGGAGGACTCCTGCGAGGAGTGCGGCGCCGACTGGAGCGGCCACGGCCCCAACGGCGGCCCGAATCTGTACCACTTCGACCTCTGGCTCGGCGGCCAGGGCGGCAACGCCTTCGACGCCATCGACTGCGAGGACGCGCTGACCCACTACAACGACGACAGCACGCCGGTGCTCGAATCCGTCGTCGTGGACCCGCCGTCCAACGAGCCGTACGACGCCACGCCCGTCTTCAACACCAAGACCGGCGCCTGTTACGGCGGAGCCCGGCCGACCACCACCGTCGGCCAGTACAAGAACGTCTCCACCGGGCAGTGCCTGGACAATCCGGGGAACAGCTCGGCCAGCGGCACCAAGCTGGACACGGCGGCCTGCACCGGCTCCGCAGCGCAGGCGTTCACCTTCCACGGCGCCTTCCTGATCAGCAACAATCTCTGCGCGACCCTGTCCGGCTCGTCGATCACACTCAGGGCCTGCGACGGCGGCCCGAACCAGCAGTGGTCGGTCAACCCGAATCTCACCGTCTCCGACATCCAGACCGGGCAGAAGTGCTTCCGGGCGAGCGGCTCGACGCTCACCGCCGGAGGCTGCTCCGGGGCCGCGAGCCAGTGGAACTTCACCCCCTCCGGCGGCACGGGACCGCCACCGGGCGGCGGTGACACCCTGCTCTCGCAGGGCAGGTCCGCCACCGCCTCCTCCACCGAATCCACCGCCTACCCCGCGAGCAAGGCGGTCGACGGCGACCTCACCTCCACCCGCTGGGCCAGCAAGGAAGGCTCCGACCCGCAGTGGATCCGGGTCGACCTGGGCACGAGCGCGCACATCAGCCGGGTGAAGCTGAGCTGGGAGGCCGCCTACGCCAAGAGCTACACCGTCCAGACCTCCCCGGACGGCGCCGCCTGGACCACGGTCTACTCCACCACCGCGGGCAAGGGCGGCACCGAGGACCTGACCGGCCTCACCGGCACCGGCCGCTACGTCCGCGTCAACGGCACGGCGCGCGGTACGGCGTACGGCTATTCGCTCTACGAGGTCCAGGTGTACGGCGCCACGCCCTGACCCCCGGTCACGGCGCCACCTCCTGATCCTGCTCGTCTCGACGGCCCCGCCCGCGGCCGGCGGCCACCGCGCCGTCGGCCGCTGCCGTGTCCGCCACCTCCTCGCCGACCGCCGTGTCTGCCGTCCCTGCCGTGTCCTCGGCGTTCGTGATGTCCTCCGGGCGCTCGTCCTGGTCGATCGAACGGATGCCGGGCACCGGCGACGGCAGCAGCCACAGCACGGACAGCGCCCCGCCGACCGCCGCGACCAGCAGGGTCGTACGCAGCCCGAGGAAGGTCGCGAGCACGCCGCCGACGACCGCGCCGAGCGGACGGATGCCGTAGTTGACCGTGGCGTACGCGCCGGAGACCCGGCTGCGCATCCCGTCGGGGATCACGGACGCCTGAAGGGAGTTGAGGTTGACGTCGAAGAGCATGACACCGAGGCCGGAAAGGAACTCGGTGCCGGTCAGCGCCACGGCGCCGACCCACGGCGGCCCGTCGGCGACCGCCACCAGTGCGGTCGGCGCGGGGAAGAGCACCGCGCCGATCGCGATGCTGCGCCCCATCCCGATCCACCGCGAGATCCGCGGCGCCAGGACCGCGCCGAGCAGCGCGCCCGTGGAACCGATGCCGAAGGCCAGGCCGATGAAGCCGGCCGACAGACCGAGGCTCCTGGTGGCGAAGAGCACCATCAGACCGCTGCCGGAGACGAAGGTGAAGAAGTTGATGGTGGTCGAGGTGCCGAGCCCGGCCCGCAGCACCGGGTGCCGTACGACGAACGCCAGCCCCTCCTTCGCCCGCCGCAGCAGCGGCGCGTCCCGCGCGCCCGCGGCGACCGGCGGCTCGTCGATCCTGATCCGCCCGATCAGCACGGCCGAGGCGAGGAAGGACAGCGCGTCGACCACGACGGCCACCGGCGCGGTCAGCGCCTGCACGAGCGCGCCGCCCACGGCAGGACCCGCGACATACGACGCGGACCGGCTCGCGCTGAGCTTGCTGTTCGCGTCCACATACGACGAGCGCGGCACGAGGTGGGCGAAGAACGGGGGATAGGAGGTGTTGAACAGCACCTCGGCGGCGCCGATCAGCAGCGCCACCGCGTAGAGCTGACCGAGCGTCACCGCCCCCGCCAGGTACGCGACGGGCAGCGACAGCAGCACCCCGGCGCGGATCAGATCCGCGGCCACCATCAGGCCGCGCTTGCGGGCCTGGTGGTCGACCCACGCGCCCAGGACGATCGCCAGCAGATTCGGTGTCCAGATCAGCGCGGTCAGCCACGCCACCTGGTTGGCGGAGGCGTGCAGCGCGCTCACCGCGATCAGCGGCAGGGCAAGTTCGCTGATCCGGTCGCCGAACTGCGAGACGCTCTGGCCGGCCCAGAAGCGGACGAAGCGGCGGTCGCGTGCCACGGATATCGGGGGCGGCCGCGTCGCTGCGCCGGTCACCGGGTGCCGCCCCCGTCGCCGTCGTCGTCCTTACGCGCGGCCGTACGCGTACCGGTATCCGTATACGAGTCCGCGCCCGATTCCGTGCCCGGTGCGCGGCCCTGTGCCTCAACCTCAGCCGGACCTTCACCCTCACCTTGAGGTTCACCTTCAGGGAGCGTGTAGCGCAGCAGGCGTACGGAGCGGGCGGTGGCCGGGCGGTCCGCCGCGTCCCGCGTCACATAGGGCGCGAGCACGCGCTCGATCCCGTCCTCGATGGCGGCGGCCTCCTCGGGTGTGACCATGACGCGCGTGTTGGCGAGCCCCGAGAGCCGCCGCCACGCGGGATCGAGGCCGGGCTCCACGGTGGCCGCCCAGCGGGCCGGCAGATCGGCGGAGCGCAGGAACATCTCACGCGAGAGCAACCGCGCCGCCGAGCGGCCCTCCTCGTCCCCGTCGTCCTCCGGCACCTCGAAGCGGAAGCCGCGCGCGACCGCCTGCCACCGCCGCTCACGCCGGTCCCGTCGCCCGTCGCCCCCGGCGTCCGGATCGGGGTCCGCGTCCCGGACGAGCCCGAAGCCCGCGAGATGGCGCAGATGCCAGCTCGTCACCGAAGGGGTCGCCCCGACGCGGGGTGCGAGCACGGTGGCCGTCGCGGGCCCGTTGCGTTGCAGATGCTCCAGGATCGCCAACCGCACCGGATGCGCGAGCGCGCGCATCGCCTTGGGGTCGGTGATCTCGATGTCTCCCAAACGGTTACCCGGTTCCATGGCGTGAGAGTGTCCTCTCACAATGTATGAGAGTCAACTCTCAGACTTTTCGCGCTGCTTGTGGCGGCGCGCGGCGAGGTCCGCCGCGCGGTGGACATGCCGGGGCAGGGGGACGCCGAATCAGGGCGCCGCCGGGGCGTCGCGTACGGCGGTGGCGACCGTGCTCGTCGCCGTATCGGTCGGACCGGTCGCCCGACCCCGGGCTCAGCCGCCGCCCTTGACCGCCCAGGCGGGGTGCCCTTCCGTGGCCGCGTCGGTGCTGAGCCGCCGTTCGCCGGTGCCGTCGGCGCGGACCGCCCAGATCTCGGGAGTGGCGAGCGGGCCGCGGACGAAGGCCACCCACGCGCCGTCGGGAGACCAGTCGGGGTCCATCTCGTGGGCCGGGGTGGCGGCCAGCGGCCGGTCGCCGGTGCCGTCGGTGCCGACGAGGCGGATGTCGCCCTGCGTGCCCTTGCCGTAGTCGCCCGAGGTGTAGGCGAAGACCTTGCCGTCGGGGGACCAGACCGGGTCGAGGGCGGGCCGGGGCAAGTCGGTGATCCGCTGCGGGGCGGCGCCCGGCGTCGTCGGATCGACCATGTTGATCTGCCAGTTGCCCGTCCCCTTCTCGACGCAGATCGCGATACGGGTGCCGTCCGGTGACCAGGAAGGGTCCTCGATACGGGTGCTGCCGGTGGTCATCTGCTGGGCGGAGCCGTCCGCGACGTCCACGACGTAGAGCTGCTGGACGCCGCCGGTCTTGCGCAGCACGGCCAGTTTGCCGCCGTCGGGAGACCAGGAGACCCGGCCGCCCGAGGTCTCGGCGATTCGCTTGGCGCCGGTGCCGTCGGCGCCGACCGTCCACACCGAGGTGTCCTGGGCGGTCCTGCGGGTGAAGGCGACGGTCTTGCGGTCGGGCGACCACTTGGGGAGGAAGTCGCACGGGCTGCCCGACGCGAGCCGCTTGAGGCGGTCGGTCGTGCTGTCGCGCAGCGCGATGTAGGAGTGGCAGGTGGCGGGCCAGCCGGGGGCGGTGTCCACCCGGACCAGCAGCGGCACATCGGGGAACGGCGCCGGGGTCGGCGGCGCCGACGAGGCGGTCGTGGTGTGCCCGCCCGAGGGAGCGCCCGCGTTGTCGTCCTTCGCGGAGCCGGACGTCCACGGATGCCAGACCAGCGCCCCCGCGACGGCGGCCACCACGACAAGACCCACGGCCGCGGTCCCCTTGCGCCGGTCGCGCGGCGGCCCCGACGGCGGACCGAAACCGGGCGTCGGGGTGGGCGTGGGCGTCGGCGGGCCGCCGTATCCCTGCCCCGGACCGTACGGGGACGCGAGCGGCGACGGCGAACTCCCCGCCGGGGGCCCCGCGTAGGAGGCGGTCGGCGCGGACGCGGCGGCGGGCCCGGCGGCGTGGGGCGGGGGCGGGGGCGTCGAGACCGCGGGCGGTACGGCCTGCGGCTCCACCCGCGTCAGCAGCGCCGTCGCCTCGGCGGGCAGCCAGTCGCCGTCCTCCGGGTGACGTACCGTCAGCCTGCTCAGGAACTCCGAAGGGGTGGGCCGCGCGGCGGCCTCCTTCGACAGACACGCGGCCACCAGCGCGCGCAGTTCGTCAGGTACCGCCCTGAGGTCCGGCGACTCGTGAACGACCCGGTAGTGCCGGGCCGCTGACGGACCGTCACCGAAGGGCGCGCCTCCCGCCGCCTGGCTGAGCACCACGCCCAGCGCGAACATGTCGACCGCCGCGCTGACCTGACCGCCGGTCAGCTGCTCGGGCGCGAGAAAGCCGGGGGTGCCGATCTGGAGCCCGGTCTGGGTGAGCGCCGTGCCGTCGAGGGCGCGGGCGATGCCGAAGTCGATGACGCGCGGGCCGTCCTCGGCCACGATGATGTTCGCGGGCTTGAAGTCGCGGTGGATCACCCCCGCCCGGTGGATCGCCTCCAGCGCCTCCGCCAGCCCGGCCGCCAGCACCGTGAGGGTGTCCGTCGGCAGCGCGCCGACATCGGCGAGCACGTCCGCCAGCGTGGGCCCCGGCACGAACGCCGTGACCAGCCAGGCCGGTTCGCCGTGCGGATCGGCGTCCACCACGGGCGCGGTGTGGAAGCCGCCGACCCGGCGCGCCGCCGCCACCTCGTCGGCGAAGCGGCGCCGGAATCCCGGCTCGGTGCTCAACTCGGGGCGTACGACCTTGACCGCCACCGCCCGGCCGGACCGCGACCGGCCGAAGTACACCACACCCATTCCGCCTTGGCCGAGCCGGCCGGCCAGCCGGTATCTGCCTTCGCCCACGGAAGTGGGATCACCCGCTTCGAGCGGCTTCATGGTTCCCCCCATTCGCACCGTCCGCGCGGTGACGGGATCTCCATACCGCCCCGCACGGGACCAGTCAAGCACCGCCCGGCGCGGGTCCGCCCACTCCTTCACTCCGGTCCTTCACCCGCCCTTCCCCGTGCGTACGCCGGGGGCTGCTTCCCTGGGCACATGGACCACATCACATTCCTTGTGGCACTGGTCATCGTCACGGCCCTGGCCTTCGACTTCACCAACGGTTTCCACGACACCGCCAACGCGATGGCCACGTCCATCGCCACGGGAGCGCTGCGGCCGAAGGTCGCCGTCCTGCTCAGCGGCGTGCTGAACCTGGCGGGCGCCTTCCTGTCGACGGAAGTCGCGAAGACGATCTCCGGCGGCATCGTCGACGACGCGCTGGTGACTCCCGGCATGATCTTCGCGGGCCTGGTGGGCGCCGTCCTGTGGAATCTCATGACCTGGCTGCTCGGACTGCCGTCCAGTTCCTCGCACGCGCTCTTCGGCGGCCTGATCGGCGCCGTGTGGGTCGGTGCGGGCCGGCACGGCGTCCACTTCGGCAAGGTCGTCGAGAAGATCCTCATCCCCGCCGTGGCCTCGCCGGTCGTGGCCGGCCTCGCGGCGCTCGCCGCGACGTACCTCGCCTACCGGCTCACCGGCCGGGCCCGTAAGGACACCGTCTCCAAGGGCTTCAGGATCGGCCAGATCGCCTCCGCCTCGCTGGTCTCGCTGGCGCACGGCACCAACGACGCGCAGAAGACGATGGGCGTCATCACCCTCGCGCTGATCTCCTGCGGAGCGCTCGGCCACGACGCCGGTCCGCCCGTCTGGGTGATCCTCGCCGCCGGACTGGCCATCGCGCTCGGCACGTACCTGGGCGGCTGGCGGATCATCCGCACCATGGGCAAGGGCCTGGTCGACATCGAGTCGCCGCAGGGCTTCGCCGCGGAGTCGGCGTCCACCGCGGTCATCCTGTCCTCCGCGAATCTGGGCTTCGCCCTGTCCACCACGCAGGTCTGCTCCGGCGGCATCCTCGGCGCGGGCATGGGACGCAGGCTCGCCGAGGTCCGCTGGGGCACCGCGGGCCGGATGGCGCTCGCCTGGCTGGTGACGCTGCCCTCGGCCGCGGCGGTCGGCGCGGTGGCCGCGAGCGTCGTCGTGCACGGCGGCACGCCGGGTGTCGTGGTGATCGCGCTGATCGCCGTCGCGGTGGCGGGCGGCATCGTCGTCCTCTCGCGCCGCAACCCGGTCCACGCCGACAATGTGAACCACGGCCACACCACCTCCGTCCGTCCCGCCGCGCCCGCCGGCGCGGGCGTCTGAGCGGCGACGCCACCGGAATCACCGGCATCATCGGGGAAAAGGGGAACAGCAGTATGAGTGTGGACTGGAACGCGCTGGGCGAGGTGGCCGCGGTGAGCTTCGGCGTCACCGTCGGCGTGGTCGTGGTCTTCGCGGTCGGGGTGCTCGCGCTCTCCGCCCGCGACACCGTACGGGCGTCGGGCGGCAGCGGCGCGGGACAGTTCGCGGGCGCAGGGGCGTGTTTCCTGGCGTGCGCGTGCGCGGTGCTCTACGGGCTGTATCTGATCATTCCGCAGTTCCACTGAGGCCACCCGCGGTGGCTGAGGACCACCGGGTCCACTGACGGTTCCACCGGCGAAGGGCGGGCGAGCGATGAGCGCAGGCACCGACGGCTCCGCACTCCTTGCGGGCATGCATGTCGACTACACCGACCAGGACGACCCGGTCCTGGTCAGGGCGGACGGCAGCGTCGTCGACACCTGGCGGGAGAACTACCCGTACGACACGCGGATGGAGCGGCCCGAGTACGAACTGCACAAGCGGCTCCAGCAGATCGAACTGCTGAAACTCCAGAGCTGGGTGAAGGAGACCGGCCAGCGGCTGGTCATCGTCTTCGAGGGCCGGGACGCCGCGGGCAAGGGCGGCACCATCAAACGGTTCATCGAGCACCTGAACCCGCGCGGCGCACGGGTGATTGCCCTGGAGAAGCCGACCGAGCGCGAGAGCGGGCAGTGGTACTTCCAGCGGTACGTCGCCCACCTGCCGACCGCGGGCGAGATCGTGATGTTCGACCGCTCCTGGTACAACCGGGCGGGCGTCGAGCGGGTCATGGGTTTCTGCTCGGACGACGAGTACCACCGCTTCATGCGGCAGGCCCCGGCCTTCGAACGGATGCTGGTGGACGACGGCATCCACCTGGTGAAGTTCTGGTTCTCGGTCTCGCGCGACGAGCAGCGCACCCGGTTCACCATCCGGCAGGTCGACCCGGTGCGGCAGTGGAAGCTCAGCCCGATGGACCTCGCCTCACTCGACCGCTGGGACGACTACACCGCCGCCAAGGTGGCGATGTTCCGTGAGACGGACACCGCCTACGCGCCATGGACGGTGGTCAAGAGCAACGACAAGAAGCGGGCGCGCGTCGAGGCCATGCGCAGCGTCCTCGCCCGCTTCGACTACGCGGACAGGGACGACGAGGTGGTCGGTACGCCCGACCCGCGCATCGTCGGCTCCGCGGCCACGCTGCTGGAGCGCGGTGAGGACACGCTCTGAAGCGCGGTGAGGAGACCGTCTGGATGCGGGCGCGGGTCCGGGGGCGGGCACGGACGCACGTACTGGCACTGGCACCGGCACGGCTGCGGACGCGGGTCCGGAGCCCGGCGGTTCCTGACCGGAATCCCGTGCCCGCCCCGGCGCGTCACTCTCCGGTGAAGTGGCGACAGGCTCCTACGATGTGACGAAATGTCAGAGTTCACCCCGTAGGAGCCTTCATGCTTCGCTTCTCGCGAGCCTGTGCCACCGGTTTCACCGCCCTCACGCTGTTGACCGCCCCCGTGGCCCAGGCCGTCGCGGCGGACAGCGTCGCCGTGGCACCCGCCGTCGCCCGACCCGCCATCACCGCCAAGGCGACGGTCAGCGCGATCAACGCATGGCAGCAGTTCCGGATCTACGGCGCGACCAAGAACATCAAGGTCGGCACGCGGGTGACGCTCCAGCAGATGCAGGGCAAGCGCTGGGTCTCGCTGCCCGCGTCGATGAACACCAACCACGACGCCACGTACAACCTGCGGGTCAAGCTGGGCATCAAGGGCCTCAACAACCTGCGCATCGTCGGCGGTGGCGGGATCTCCAACGTCGTCAAGGTCACGATCCGCTGACGCGGCGAACAGCGCGAACAGCGCGCAAGCCGCTCACGGCGCGCACGGCGTCAACAGCGCGAGCACCGCGTCAGCCGTGAGGACCGCGACAGCCGTAAGGCGTCGCGAGGCGTTCGGCCGCGGGTACGGAAGATGCGCTCCGGGTCCGCGGCCGTGCTCCCGCCGATGCCGCCGTTCCCGTCGCTCGCGCCGCTCTCGTCACCGATGTCACGCGGCGGTCGGCGGCAGCGACACCAGCGGTTCGTGGGCGATCACGGTCGCCTCGACGGGTGTCGGCAGCAAGGTCACCATCCGCACACGGGGGTTGTGGGCGGGGGAGGAGACCAGGGTGCGTACGCGGTACGGGGCACGGCCGCCCGGCGGGATCAGCAGCCGGACCTGACCGTCGTTGTGCAGCGCCATCCGTCCGCCCCGGCCGACCGTCTGCCACAACACGCCCAGCTCCGGGTCGAGTTGCAGCTCCGCGACGATACGCCGCAGCTCCGGCTCTTCGCTGATCCCCGCCTCCAGCCTGAGCTGCCGCAGGTACGGCACCGCCCAACTCGCCTGCCAGTCCCCGCACAGGCGTCGCGCGTAGGGCGAGAAGAGGATGAAGCGCAGCAGATTCGCCGGCGGCCGCTGGCCCTCGGGCTCGAACAGGCCGCGCCAGGCCGCGTTGTCCTCGTGGATCCGCCACGTGCTGTCGAGAACGAGCGCGGGCACCTGGAGCGCGCGCAGGTACAGCCGCCAGCCGCTCATCGCCTCCAGGTCCGGCTGCGCCGGGCCGGTCGGCGCGAAGCCGCCGGTCACGATGAACCACAACTCGTCGCGCTGGTACGGGTCGAGGCCGAGGGTGCTCGCGAGGCTGTCCAGCCGGTGGACCGGCACCGGCCGGCCGCCGCCCTCCCAGTCCTGGTACAGCCGCGGCGAGATGTCCATCCGGTGCGCCACCGCCTGCTGGCTCAGCCCGGCGGGGCGGTGTCCCGTGTGCCCGCTGCCCGGCTCCGGCGGCCCCGCGTAATCCTTGCGGGCCTGCCGCAGAAACCCGCGGATGAGCGGGGTGGTGCTGTTCGAGCCGCGCGTCATGACCGTTCCCCCCGGATGCTCGGCCCGCGCCCGGACTGACCAGTGGCGTGCCCAGCCGCAGAATGCGCTTACCAGTCGATCGTGTTCGCTGGACGCATGGGGTGTCAACCGACTTGGCCGGCCCCCACCACCTGCGCAAACCCGTCCTCAGCGGTCGAATCCCGCCCTGCGTCAGTGGTCGGTCGCCGTCCGTGGCAACGCCGTTGACCTGCGACGACGTACCGACCAGTGGCAGTTGGCAAGCGCGCTCGCTACACCGCCGCCACCGTTGTCCAGTTGGGTCGCTGTCTCCTTTTGGACACCTCAGGTGGCCTGCGCGAAGCCGTTCACCGGGCATTACGTACTCGGGGGTTCGTAGCCAGCGGTTGTCGGGTGGGCAAAGATCGAGGTGTGGTCGGGTACGGCGCCGAAGGTGACTTCGGCCGGTGCGCGGCCTCGGGGGGAACGGCATGCCGTCGGCTCCGGGAGGGCTCGTGAACGTTCAGGCGTAGCGAGGGAGTTGTCGGCAGGCCGATCACCATCACGCGGAGATCCCGCGTGCGCACCACCCGCCGCGGGCGACCGCCGGACCGCCGCGGCGACACGACTTCCGGCCCGTGGATCCCCCGAATGTCCGCGGGCCGGGGCTGCCGGAGGCGGCACTCCACCTGGTGTGGAGGCCGCCGAAGGCAGTCGGCGGGGGCACCACCTGGGCCTGGTGGCGCCCCCGCTGGTACGTCACGGCCGTCAACGGGTGACCCTGGGCCGGTCAGTTCAGCGGGTAGACCTTCATCAGGGCCGGGTCGCGGGCGAGTTTGAGACCCGCCTCGAAGCGGCTTGAGGCATTGAGGCGGTCCATCAGTTTGGCGACCGCGCGCTGGACCGTGCGGCGGTGCACGCCCATCTTCCGGGCGATCTGGTCGTCGCTCAGCCCGCTCGCCATCAGCCGGATGACCGTGCGCTCCTGGTCGTTGACCTCCGGGCCCTCGGCGGGCGCGGGCGGCGCGGCGAGGACGACGGGGGAGGCGCGCAGCCAGTAGTCCTCGTACAGCGCGGTGTAGCCCTTCAGGAGGGCGGAGCCGCGGATCAACAGCATGGACTCGCCCGGCCGTTCGGGGTCGCCGGGCACGCACGCGGTGTGCCGGTCGAAGAGCAGGATGTCGAAGGGCGAGTGCTCCAGGAGCCGCACCTCGACGCCGATGTCGAGCAACCGGTGCAGATACCAGGTGTACTTGGGGGAGCGCAGCAGCGACTCGGGGTAGATCACCCGGACCCGGATGCCGCGCGAGGTCAGCTTCGCGTCCTCGTCGAGCGACGCCTCCAGCGCCTCGGCCGGGGGCATCGGACCGGGGTGCATCGAGTCGCAGGCGTCCAGGACGGCGGCGTTCAGGTCCCGCACCGTACGCGTCCTGCGCTTGCGGTCGCCGAGCCGCTCCACCGCGACATCGGCCGAGTCACGGGCGACGGCCGGGCGGAAGACGGTCATCAGGGACTCGGTGACCCGGCGCAACGAGTGCGCGTCCCGCAGTTGCCTGGCGGTGTTCTCGTTGTAGGTGTCCATCGCGTGCGCCATGGCCGCGTCCGGGTCGACCGGTTCGACGACCGCGCCCACGATCCGGATCAGGCCCAGCTCGTCCAGCCGCCGCCAGCCGCCCGCGGATTCCGCGGCGTCCAGACCGGCCGCCTCCGCGACCTCCGCGATCCGTCCCTCGCCCATGTCGCGCAGGGTCCGGTAGAGCGTGAGCGCCGCCGCCTCGTCGCGCTGGAGGTGCGCCGCGGACACGGCCGGGTGGTCCGGCGGGACCGGTCCGCCTCTGGACGCGCGCAGCGTCACCGGGATCTCCTCCAACCGCGATCGGCAAACGGTGCGTGCCTCCGCCCGCGTGTACGGCTCGACACTCTATGACGCGACACCGGTGTTCGCAGGGGTGTTCGGGTGGGGTCGGTCGCTCATTGCGGACAACCCGTCACGGACCGCACGGCGAGGCATCCGCACATTGCGAACCCTTTACCCGCGCCGGTGTCGTCCGGGCCTTCAGTCGCCGTCGAAGGCGGCGAACGCCGGTCCGGGGTCGCGGAAGCGCAGCAGCAGCATCGCCGCGTCGTCGTGCAGCGGCCCCTCCGTGTGCTGCACCAGATCGGTCCGCAGCGCCTCCAACGCGGCTTCCGGATCAGGGTCCTTGAGGAAGTGCGCGCGCTGCCCCAGCGGATAGAAGGCGCCGGTGTGGTCGCGGGCCTCGGTGACACCGTCGGTGTAGAGCAGCATCTGGTCGCCGGGTCCGAAGGGGACGGCGAACGGCTCGGGAGCGTCACCGCCGTGCACGCCGAGCCCCAGCGGCATCGCGTACTGCGGCGGCTCGGGGAAGCACGCGCCGCCGTCCTGGCGCAGCACCATCGGCGCGGGATGGCCGAAGTTGAGGAGGGTCGCGCCGCGCTCCTCGCTGATCTCGGCGATGATCGCGGTGACGAATTTCTCGCCGCTCAGCGCCCGGTCGGCGGCCCGCTGCACCCGCTCGCCGACGCCCGTCAGGTCCCGTTCGTCGTGCGCGGCCTCACGGAAGGCGCCGAGCACCACGGCGGCGGTCTCCACCGCTTCGAGGCCCTTGCCCTGCACATCGCCGATGATCACCCGCACGCCGACCGGCGACGCGACGACCTCGTACAGATCGCCGCCTATGCGCGCCTCGGCGACGGCGGAGGTGTACGACACGGCCGTGCGCAGGTGGCCCGCGCTGCGCGGTACGGGGCGCAGCAGGACGCGCTGGGCGACCTCCGCGATCGACCGTACGTTGGCGAATTCGGTCTCGCGGCGCTGGCGCATCACGGCGGCGATCACTCCGGCGACCGTCACGCCGATCACCGAGGCGAGGGCGCTGAAACCGCGCCGCTCCTCGAACAGGCCGTCGTAGACGCCCAAGGCGCACACGAGCGCGACGGCCAGGGCCCCGACCAGGGCGGTCCGCCGCCAGCCGCCGACCAGACCGGAGAAGGCGGGGCCGAGCGAGACCAGCGGCAGCAGGCCGACACTGGTCCCGACGCTCACGTCCACCACGGCGACCACGGCCATGAACACGTACGGCAGCGCGGTGAGCACCGGCGGTGTCCGCCCGGCGACCGACACCTGCGGCGAGAGGTCGGGGTGGGGCGTCGGGAGGCGGCGGCCGAAGGATATTCGTCGTGTCACGGCCACCTCCCTCTCCCCGGCTCAGGCTAGGCAGATGATCCGGGGCCGGAGGAACACACCCTACTCATTGTCACCTGTTCAGGGGACAACTCGCACCTGTGAACACCCTGAGATCTCCCGTCCCTCCCTTCCGGCGCGTCGCAGGTCGGTGCGGGTCCGGGGCGGCGCCCACGGGCTGAGCGGAGGGCTCCCCGGCTCAGGCGGAGGTCTCCAGCAGCCGCCGCAGATCCTCGGCCATCCGCAGCGCCGCCGCGCGCCCGTCACCGCCGAGCGAGCCGCTGTCGGCGGGCCGCGCGCGGTCCACGACCACCCGCAGCGCCGCCGCCGCGTGCCGGGCGAAGAGCGCCAGCAGATCCAGTTCGTCCAGGCTCGACCTGGACTGCGGCACGGGATCGAGGACTTCCAGCACCCCCAGCACCCGGTCACCGTGCGTCAGCGGCGCGGCCATCAGCGAATCGGGCACGTACTCCGTGGACTCCGCGAAGTCCCGGTCGAAGGACGCGCTGTGCGACAGGTCGTCCACCACCATCGGCTCACCCGAGGAGACCACCCATCCCGCGATCCCGCTCTCGGCCGGGAAACGCCGCCCCACCAGGAAGCTCTCGCCCTGGCCCGAGACGGCCTGGAAGACCAGCTCGTGGCTCGACTCGTCCAGCAGGAACACCGAACTGGCCTGGGCGCCGAAGATGGCCCGTGCCGTGTCGACCACCGACTGCATCAACTCCTGCGACAGCGGATCCGTCGCTGTGTTGCTCTGTGTCACGAAGCACCCCTGATGCCCAGTTGGACGTTGGCCGCGGAAAGGTAGAGCGCGTTCTTGAGCTGGAAGGTCGTCATCCGGCGGTGCCGGGACAGAATGCGGGCGCAGAGCCCGGCGATGTACGGCGTGGCGAAGCTGTTGCCCGTCGTCCTGATCGTCGCCCCGCCGAGCCACGCCACCTGGACGTTCTGTCCCGGCGCGAAGAACTCGACCGGCGGGCTCGGGTTGTACAGGTGCAGATCGGGATCGTCCTCCTGGTGGCTGCCCACCGAGATCACCGAGGCGAAGCGCCACGGGTAGCTCTCCACCGGAGTGTTGTGCGCGGAGGCGACGATCGCCGTCCCCCGGAAGTACGCCTCGTCGGCGAGGACCCGCAACTCCTCGGCGAACTGCGGCCTCGTCGTGGACAGGCTGAGATTGATCACGTCGAAGCCCTGCCGGATCGCCCAGCGCAGTCCCGCGAGCAGGACGTCGCCGGTCCCGCCGAACCCCTTGCCGAGCACCTGCACGCTGTACAGCTCGCAATCCGGCGCGGTCCTGCGGATGATGCCCGCGCAGGCCGTGCCGTGCCCGCACGTGTCGGTCGCCGTCGTCTCGACCACGCTGGTGCCCGTCTCGTCCTTGCGCACCGTCCACGCGCCGTCGACCGGGCCGATCAGCGGATGGCCGTCCTCGACACCCGAGTCCACCACGCACACCCGCACCCCGGCGCCGCGCGCGTCGTCCCAGCTCCGGTCGAGCGCGGGCAGCTCGCCGTCGGCGGTGATCAGCACGTCCTCGGGGCGCTTGCCGCGCAGCGTCCAGGTGAGTCCGGGGCCGGCGCCGTGTTCGGCGGTTTTCATCAGCAGCCTTTCGCGTTCTGGCGTTGTCGCCTTCCGATGCGGTGGTGGCCCGAGAGGCCGGAGCGGGAGCGGACGGGCGCCGGTCGGCGCCCGCGGCTCCGGTGCCCCTGGTCCTGGCGCCTCACGGCGGACCCTCCCGCCATCGCACGGCGCGGCGCGCCCCCGGCACATGGCCCTTGGCGCCGAAGTGCCGGGCGGCCTGCGCGGCGGCGCTCGCGGACTCCTCGGTACGGCCCGCCCGGCGCAGCACGTCGGCCCGGTCGAGCCAGGCCACCGCCAGGACGACGGGCGAGTCGGTGCCGGACGCGGTCCGCACCGCCCGCTCCGCCAGCGGTGCGGCCTCCTCGGCCGCGCCGCGCGCCGCGGCGATCCTGGCCAGCAGCCCGTCGAGGTCGGCGGCGTCCGAGGCGGCGAGTGCCGTGTGTCCGGGGTCCGGCGCGGTGGCCAGCCTGGCCGCGGCCTCGTCGTGACGGCCCGCGTCCACCAGCAGCCGCGCCGCGTCCCTGGCCACCGCGTCCCGCAGGGCCTCGGCCTGCAACTCCCGTGCGGCGCCGTCCGCTTCGTCCAGCAGACCGAGCGCCCGGCTCCCGTCGCCCGCCAGCGTCGCCACGGCCGCGGCGAACAGCGGCAGCACCACCCGGCCCTCGGCGTAACCGAGTTCACCGGCCAGCCGCTCCGCCCCGGCGAGGCAGGCGTGCGCGTCGTCCCAGCGCTCCTGGAGCGCGAACAGCACGGCCAGCGGGCAGTTGAGGGTCAGCCGTACGGTGGGGCGACGGTCGCCGTGCTCCGCCAGCAGGCGGCGACTGCGCGAGACCGCCGAGGGCACCGGCTCGGGCCCGCGCCACAGCGAGACGCCGATCGCGCCCAGCGCCAGGGCCCGTTCGGGCTCGGCGCCCGAGCGGCGCGCGTGGTCCAGGGCGCGGGAGAGCAGGACATCGGCCTCGCCGTGCCTGCCGTGCAACTGCCGCTCCTGCGCCAGCCGGATGCACGCCCGTGCCTGCCCGAGGTCGTCGCCCGCGCTCTCGAAGACCGGCAGCGTCCGCTGGGCGACGCTCCCCGCGCTGCTCCCGTCGGGGGCCGCCGACACCGCGGCCAGGGCGAGGTCGGCGTGCGCGGCCTCCACCGGCCGCACCGCGTCACCCGGCGTGGCGTCCGCGGCGGCGAGCACGCGCAGCAGCAGCGCCCGGCCCTCGTCCGTCCGCCCGGTCGCCAGCAGCACGTCACCGAACCGCCGGGCCGCCGCGGCCCACTCCGGCTCGCCCTCGACGGTCAGCTCCACCGCCCGCTCCAGCAGCCCGCCCGCCCACGCCAGATCCGAGCGCGCGAGCGCCCTGGAACCGCCCTCGATCAGCAACGCGGCGGCCCGCAGGCGCAGTTCGTCCGTCTGCGGGCCGAGCGTGCCCAACTCGGCGCGGTAGCGGTAGGCGCGCTCCAAGTGGCCCGCCACGGCGGCGGCATCCTCGGCGCCGCGCGTACCGGGAGCGCCACCGCCGAACAGGACGCCGCCGTACGGGGCGGCGCCTTCCCCCGCGCTCCCCGCCGCCGTGCCGCCGCCCGCCAGCCGCGCGGACAGCGCCGCCGCGGCCCGCTCGTGCCGCTCCGCCCTCGTCCGCTTGGCCATCGACTGATACGTGACCTCGTGCACGAGACCGCTGCTGAAGCGCAGCCGGTACGGGGAAGGCCCCTGCCGGTCCGCGGGCCGCAGCAGGCGGTGACTGCTGAGCATGCCGAGCGCCGCGCCGACCGCGCCGTCCAGCGCCGGGTCGCCGGACCCGGTCTCCGCCGAGGGCGGGTCCGCGTCGTGCAGCGCGCCGCCGGGCGCGCCTTCCCGGTCCCCGCCCACCAGCTCGGCCACCTCGTCGGCGCTGAACTCCCGGCCCACCACGGCCGCGATGTCCAGCGCCGCGCGCTCCGCCCGGCCGAGCGCCCCGATCCGGGCGCCGAGCAGCGCCTGCAAGGTTGTCGGCACATCGCCTCCGCCGTCGGGGCGGTAGCCGGACTCGGGCTGCGCGAGAGCGGCGATGAGCTGTTCCAGATAGAACGGATTGCCGCCCGCGGACTCCAGCACCTGCGGCGGCACGCCCGTACCCCCCTCTTGGGACGGCGCCCCGCCGTCCCAGTGCGCCCCGACCTCGGTCAGCGCTTCGGCCACCGCCTCGGCCTCCGTCGCCGTCAGACCGGGCAGCGTCAAGGAGAGCGAGCGCGGGCCGCCCTCGCCCCAGCCTGCGCCGCGGTCGAGCAGGTCGGGGCGGGCCGCGCAGACGAACAGCACAGCGGACGCGGTGAGTTCGGCGCTGAGCGCGCTGACCATCGTCAGCAGCGGGTCGCTCGCCCACTGGAGGTCGTCCAGCACCAGCACGACCGGCCGTCTGCGCGCGAGCGCGGCCAGCAGACCGGTCAGCGCCGCGCAGGTGTCGTCGGTCGACGGATTCGGTGTGCCGTCCTCCAGCAGCCCGGCCGACAGTACGGCCAGCGCCGCGTCGATCTCCTGGCGCTCGGGGGAGGGCTCTCCCGCGCGCGCCGGGGACTGGGCGATCTCCGGGAAGGCGTCCAGGAGTTGGCTCACGGCGTCGGCCAGCGGCGCCAGGCTGCCGCGTTCACCGTACGTGCGGCAGCGGCCCGAGCCGTAGCGGAAGGCGCGGCCCGACCGTTTGCGCCACTCGTGGATCAGCCGGGTCTTGCCCATCCCGGCCTCACCGAGGACCGTCACCAGATTCGGGCCGCGCCCGGCGCGGTCCGCGACGGCGCGGAACGTCGCCCACAGAGCGTCCAGTTCACGGTCCCGGCCGACGAAGGGCACATCGAAGCGGCGGGTCAGCTCCGGCTCCTCCTCGACCACGTCCAGCAGCCGGTAGGCGGTGACCGCGTCCTCCTTGCCCTTCAACCGCAAGGGGCCGACGCGCTCGGTGACCGCTGTCGCCCCCGCGGCCCTGCGGCTCTCGGGACCGATCAGGACCTCGCCCTCACCGGCGTTCTGCTCCAGCCGGGCCGCGACGTTCACCGTCTCGCCCGACACCAGTGCCTGACGGGACGACACATCCGAGGCCGTGACCACCGGGCCGGTGTTGATGCCGATCCGGACACCGATCCGAATGCCGAGCGTCGGCTCCAACTCCGTTTCGTTGAGCCGCTGTATGGCGTCGAGCATCGCCAGGCCCGCGGCCAGCGCCCGCGCCGCGTCGTCCTCGTGCGTCACCGGCACGCCGAAGACGGCCATCACCGCGTCGCCGATGAACTTCTCGACCGTGCCGCCGAACTGCTCCAGGCACTCGCGCATCAGGTCGAAATAGCGCAGCACCACCGTGCGCAGCGTCTCCGGGTCGAGCACACCGGACAGCGCCGTCGAGCCGACGAGGTCGCAGAAGACGACGGAGACGACCTTGCGCTCCTCGACCGCCGTCACGGGTGCGGGGGAGTCGGCCGGTGTGCCGCAGGACGGGCAGAAGCGCGCGTCCTGCGGCAGGTCGCCGTCGCACGAGGCGCAGCGCGTGGTCATCTCGTCTCCCCGTCCCTTCCCCGTGTCTTCCCGATGGTGTGGACCCCGGTCTCTTCCCGATGGTGTGGACCCCGGTCGCGGGGAGATGTCAGAAGAGCGCCCCGCCGGCGATCTCGCTGTGGGCCTGCACCTCGGGACCCACCTCGTCCAGCCGGGCCTTGATGTCGAGCATCATCGACAGCTCCTGACTGCTCAGCCCGCGCAGCACCTCGCGCTGTTCGTCGGTGAGTTCGCCGACGCCGAAGCCGTGCGACTCCAGCACCACCAGCGCGTCGTCGGCTCCGTCGCCTGCCCGCTCCGCGCTCTCCCCGCCCCGCGCCGCCGTGTCACTCATGAGGTGTACGTCCCTTCCCTGAGGTGTTCCGGCTCCGCTGTCCGGCCGATGCGCGCGAAAAGCTCCACAAGTCCGTCCACGGTGTGCAGCGCGCTCATCACGACCGCGCGTACCTGGGCCTGGTCCAACGGCAGCGCGTCGAGCAGCGCGAAGAGCGCGGCGGTGTGCCCGGTGTCCAGTTCGGCGTGGCCGCGTACCGTGCGCAGCGCCGCCTCCGGCACGCCCGCGGCGGCGATCCGGTCCGCCAGCCAGGGCGCGGGCGCGTTGCTCTCCAGCACCGCGATGTAGCCGAGCAGCGCTACCGGATGGTGGTGCTCGATCCAGTAGTACTGCGCGCCCGCCAGGCGCGCGACGCCGGGTATGGGCTGCTCGGCGAGGACCGCCGCTGGTTCCCCGCCCAGCGCGGTGATGTCACCGAGCAGCCAGTCGTCGTGGCCGCGCTCCTCCTCGATGTGCTCCCGCAGATAGTCCGTGAGCGGCTCGCACAACGGGTCGCGCGGGCCGAATTCCGCCAGCCGCGCCACCGCCCGTTCCATCAGCGGCACCGAGGCGCGGACGACTCCGTGCATCACCGTCAGATACGTGGCGTAGCGCGCGGCGAGTCCGGGCGGTCGCCACACGGCCGCGGTCGTCGCCCGCACGGCGGGGGCCGTCAGCAGCAGCCGGACCCGCAGCGCGGCGCCCGCGCCCGCCGTACCGACCGTGGTCATCGCCGCGCTCCGGGCAGGTCGACCAGGTCCGCGTAGGGCGCGCAGCCGTGCCGCCGCACCAGCGTGGCCGCGCCCGCCTCGACCTGGCCGCGGGCCGCGTACCGGTCGAGCAGCGCCCCCACGGGCCCGCTGGCCGCCGCACTCGCCGCGGCCAGCGCCTCCGGATGGTCACCGAGTGCCCGGCAGCCCGCGCAGTAGTCGGGGCGCGCGGCCGCCTGCTCCGCGCCGCCGTACCGGTGCAGGAGGTGGGCCGGGCCGACCGTCCTGATCATCCGCAGGACCGGAGAGGTACGCGCCCGTACGGCGACCGACTGCCAGTCGTCGGTGGCGATGTGACCGAGCGTCAGGTGACGCGGGGCGGGCCTGCGGTCGACGACCCGCTGATTGCAGCAGGCGACCACCGTGCCGTCGGCGGCCACCACCGGCCACGCGGCCATCGAGCACGGCAGCGCCCGCTCGGGGTCGGGCGCCGCGGTACCGGGCAGCGCGGCACCGGGCAGCGCCGTGTTCGCGGCGGCCCAGGACGCGGCGCGTCCCACCCGGCGCAAAGAGTTGACGAGCATCGGGACGCGGTCGCCGAAGGTACGGCGGATGTCGGCGGTGACGTCCGCGAGGTAGGGGTCGTCGGGGCCGGCGCCGACCAGGTGGAAACTGGTGGCCACTCCGGCCTCCAACACCCGCCGGATCAGGCCGAATACGGACCTGCGGTCGACCTCGCGCTCATGGAAGGCGTCAAGGCTCACCGAGAAGTGGTCGACGGAGGTGACGGCCCGCCAGATCCGCTCGGGAACAGGCGCGGAATCGGGCACGGGAGCGGGCAGCGGGCCGGCGCCGGAGGTGAGGTGTCCCGCGCCGTGGTCCGCCCGGCCGACGAAGAAGGCGCCGGTCAGCAGCGCCGTCCTGGTACCCGCCGCGCGCGCCGTGGCGGCGAGGTCGGTGACCAACTCGGGCCGCAGCAAGGGCTCGCCGCCGGTCATCATCAGCACCGCAGGGTGCTCGGCCGGGGTGAAGGTGGAGACGAAGGCGCGCAGCCGGTCCGCGTCCGGCTCGTCCGCGGCCATCGTGGCGGCGGTCGAGCAGTGCGCGCAGTGCAGGGGGCAGCGGCCGGTGACGGTCAGGAGCAGTCCCGCGCCGGGTTCGGGGCGCAGCGTCATGAGTTCGGCGAGTTCCATCGCGTGCTCCCTTCCTCGTCCACCGAAGTCTCGGCGGGGCCGGTTCGAGGTCGGGGTCATGGACGGTTGGGAAACGGTAAATCCGCAGCTCACCGGCGCGCCTGGTGGCGTGTTCCGTCGCGTGTGCCCTGCGCCGAAGGCCCCTCAGGCGGTGGCCCGGGGGAGTGGCCGCATCCCCAGGAGGGATTGTTCACGCGCGTAGACTCTTGTCAGGCGCGGGAGTTCGTACCGCGCGGCGTGCGCGGTGACCTCGCTGTCCGGGGCGAGCAGCGCGCCCGCGTCGAGCAGGGACTCCAGCCGGCGCAGCGCGTCGTCCTGGCCGCAGGTGAGCGCCGCCGCGGCCTGCCGCAGCGTGAAGGGCCCCTCCGGCAGGTGTCCCAGCAGACACAGCGTGGTCCGGTCCGCCGCCGACAGGTCCCGCCACCCGCTCGCCAGCCGCGGCCGTACATCCGTGTCGCCCGCGACCAGTTCGTCCAGTACGGTCCTGCCGTCGGCCAGCCGCGCCGCGTACTCGCCGAGCGGCAGATGGCGTCGTACCGCGAGCTTCAGACCGCTGACCCGGACCGCGAGCGGCAGCATGCCGGTCGCGGTGACGATGCGCCGGGCCGCCTCCGGACAGGCCCGCAGCCGCTCGTGGCCCACGATCCGGCCGAGCAGTTCGAGGCTCTCGCCGAGGTCGAAGGGCGCCAGTTCCAGCCGGTCGGCGGAGACCAGTCCGGCCAACTGAGCGCGGGAGGTCACCAGTACGGCGCTGCCGCCGGAGTCCGGCACCAGCGGCCGTACGGACGCCTCGTCGGCCGCGTCGTCCAGCACCAGCAGGATCCGGCGTGGCCCGAGCCAGTCGCGCCACGCGGCGGCGGCCTCCTCGGCGTCCTCCGACCCGTCGTCGACGGCCGCCGCCCGCTGCCCGGGGAGGTCCGCCATCCGGGCCAGCTCGGCGACCACCGAGGCGGCCGAGCGCGGACGCCCGGCCGCGTCGCGCATCCGGATCAGTACGCGGCCGTCGGGGAACTCCGCGGCGAGCCGGTGCGCGGTGTGCACCGCGAGCGCGGTCTTACCGGTGCCGACCGGCCCGGTGACGACCGCCAGATGCCGGTCACTGCCCAACAGCCCGAGCAGAAAGCGCAGTTGGCGTTCACGGCCGGTGAAGTCGGCCAGGTCCTGGGGGAGCAGGGCGCCGAGGACTCCGCAGGAGCGCCGCGCCGCGGCCCGCGCGCCGGACGGAGCGAAGGGGCCGCCGGGCTCCTGCGGGCCGCCGTCGAGCATCGAGCGGTACAGCGTCTCCAGCGCGGGGCTCGGCTGGAGCCCGTACTCGACGGCGAGCAGCCGGCGCAGGCCCTCGTACGCCGCCAGGGCCTCCGTCTGCCGCCCCTGGTCGAACAGCGCGTTCATCTGGACGGCCCTGAGCCGTTCGCGCTCGGGGTGACGCTCCACCAGATCGGCGACAGTGTCGGCGACTTCGGTGGCCCGGCCCAGCCGCAACTCGGCCTCGGCCCAGTCCTCGTAGACCTGGAGGTAGCGGCTGTCGAGCCGCTCCGCCTCGGATCTGACGGTGGGGGAGAATCTCAGGTCGTGCAGCGGCGGCCCCTGCCGCAGTCCCATCGCCTCGCGCAGCATCCGGGACGCCGGGCCGAACGCGCCCTGCCCGGCGGCCTCGCGGGCTGATCTGGCCAGGCCCTGGAAGCGCAGCGAGTCCAACTCGTCGTCGCGCACCCGCAGCAGGTAGCCGCCCGGGTGGTGCTCGAGCCGGTCGCCCGCTCCCGCGCGATCGAGGAGCTTGCGCAGCGCGGAGACGTACACCTGGATGTTCTTGCGCGCGGTGCGCGGCGGATTGCCGTCCCACAAGGTGTCCGTCAACAAGGCCAGCGAGACCGGGGTGTTGGGGCGGCACAGCAGCATGGCCAGGAGCAGCCGCTGTTTGAGCGGGCCGAGCGGGAAGGGGCCTTCGGCCGTGCCGACGGACAGCGGGCCGAGGACGGAGAGCCGCAGACTGACGTGCGCTGGTTCGGCCATATCCGGTTTCACCTTTCCCGCCCGTTGATCCGGAGATGGGATCGTGAGCTGAGATGAATGACATCAGGCAGACGACTTATATCAGATGATGTGCCTGTGGCGAACCGGCAATGCGGGGACTGCTGGTGAGAGTTCGGACCAACCCCGCATCACCTGGGACGATACCGCGCTTATACCGCGGCTTCACCGGTTCCGAAACGGCCGGTCCTAGCTTCTGAGGTGTTCCCACCACCTGCTCGTACCCCGCCCAGAAGAGGAGACGATCATGGCTGATTCCGTCGAGCCCACCAACGAGGACATCGCGGAGACCCCCGAGAACGAGGTCGAGGCGCACGCCGAATCCCCCCTGGACCTCCAGGAGATGGGCGTGAGCAAGCCCGACCAGGGCGAGGGTGTGCTGGGCGGCCTCCAGGCCCCGGGCAGCACGGTCAGCCTGGCCGCCTGCGCCTGACCGAGCTGGGTGGGTGGCGCGTCCTCGTGGACGCGCCACCCACACGTCTTTCCCGCTCGCGTTGTCCTCCGGGGCGGCCCTTCCGACACCTGAGAACCGACAGGAGACGACCCATGAGTGATTCCGCCGAATCCGCCGCCGAGGAGAACGCGCCCGAAGGCGCGGACGCCGGCGAGGGCGAATTCGAGGTGGAGGCGCACGCCGAATCCCCCCTGAGCCTCCAGGAGATGGACCCCACGACGTCGGTGATCAGCAGCCCCGTCGCGTCGATGAGCGCGACCAGCGTCGTCGTCTGCTGCTGAGCCGCCGCCCCCTCGCGTCCCACATCGGAGAGGCCCATGATCCCCTTCCCGTTCGTCGTGGCGGACAGAGAGTTCTACGCGCCGCTGGAGACCACCCGTGACCGCGGTGAGATCTACCGGCCCGGGCCGGTACCGGACGGGTGGACCGAGACCCCGTCGGGGATCTGGACCATGTGGCACCGGGGCAAGCAGCTCCGCGGTGTCGAGGACGGCTGGAAGGTGCACGTGTCCGCGCGGCCCGACCGCCTGCCGTACGTCCTCGACACCGTCGCGGCCGTCTGCTTCGAGCAGGACGTCGCCTTCAAGCACCTCGCCGGCAGGCTCTTCTACTGGTGGACCCACCACAAGCAGGCCGCCAGGCAGCAGAGCGGGAAGTTCATCGCCGCGTATCCCACCAGCGTCGCCGCGGCCCGTGACCTCATGGAACGGCTGCGCACCGAACTGGCCGACGAGGAAGGCCCGTTCATCCTCACCGACAGGCGGTACCGGGACTCGCGCACGGTCCACTACCGCTACGGGGCCTTCGCCCCGCGCGAGCGCGTCAACGCCGACGGCACCCACACCCTGCTCGTCCGCGGCACCGACGGCGAGTTGGAGGAGGACCGCAGGGGCTTCTCCTTCTACCTCCCGGCGGGCATGACCGACCCCTTCGTCGAGACGCGCCCGGCGCCGAAGTCCTCGGCCGAGTCCGCTGCCGTATCCGCCGAAAAAGCCGTCGCGAAGGCCGGGGCGGAGGCGGGCGCCAATGCCGCCGCCGATTCCGTGGACGAGCCCGCCGCCGGCGGAGGCGGGCCGATCGTCTTCCACGGATTCGCCTTCGAAGACGCGCTCCAGTTCACCAACTCCGGCGGCGCCTACCTGGGACGGGAGACGGCCACCGGCCGCAAGGTCTTCATCAAGGAGGCGCGCGCGCACACCGGCGTGGCGATGGGCGACACCACCGCACCCGACCAACTCCGCTCCGAATGGCAGACGTTGACCGCGCTGCACGACGCGGCGCCCGGCCTCGCCCCGGAGCCGCTCGCCTACTTCCGCGAGTGGGAGCACGACTTCCTCGTCACCGAGTTCATCGAGGGCACGACGCTCCAGCGCTGGATGGTCGCCAACCAGGTCATGCTCGGCGTCGACCGCGGACCCGAAGCGGCCGGGGACTACTACGGCCGGTGCGAGAAGCTGTTCGCGGAGATCGAGAGCACGCTGCACCGGCTGCACACGGCCGGCTACCTCTTCGTCGACGTCAGCCCCGGCAATGTGATGGTCACCGAGGACGACGGCATCCGACTGGTCGACTTCGAGGCCGCCCAGCGCCTGGACAGCGACGACACTCCGGTGATGGGCACGCCCGGCTACACCCCGCCCGCCGAACTCGTCGGCGACGATCCGCTGATCCACGACAAGTACGGCCTGGCCGGCCTCGCCCTGCTGCTCATCGGGCCCTTCCACCAGGTGGCGCAGCGCAATCCCGACACCCTCGCGCACCTGCGCCGCGAACTGCTGGAGCGGGCGCCGCTGCCGGAGCCGCTGTGGCAGCGGGCCGTCGCGTATCACCGGCCGCGGCCCGCGGCGGAGGGCGTCACCCCCATCCCGACGCCCGAGGAAGTCGCCGCGGACCCGCTGCGGCACCTGGCCGACCTGCGCGACCGTACCGCCGACGCCATGGTGGCCATGGCCGACCCGGCCCACCCCGACCGGGTGTTCCCCACCATCGCCGAGGGCTACCAGAGCAACACCCAGTGCCTGGCCTTCGGCACCGCGGGCGTCGTGCACGCCCTGACCCGGGCGGGCCGCGCACTGCCCGACGGCGTGCTGGAGCGGCTGCGGCACGACGCGCTCGGCGGCGTCGGGAAACTGCCCCCGGGGCTGTTCGCGGGCACCGCGGGCATCGCATGGGTGCTCGCCGACCAGGGGATGCTGGACGAGGCGAGGGATCTGCTCACCGCCGCCGACCGCCACCCCATCATCGCCTCCGGAGCGTCGGCGACCCTCTACGGCGGCACCTCGGGGGTCGCGCTCACCCACCTGGCGATGTACGGCCACACCCGCGACGAGCACCACATCGACCGGGCCCTGGAGCTGACGGCGGCGCTGCCGGCCGACGCCGACCTCACCCCGTACCTCGGCGCCAACGACGCCACCGGCCTCGTGCACGGCCGCACCGGGATCGCGCTGCTGCTCCAGCAGCTCGCCGCCGTGACCGGCGCGGACGACGAACTCGCGCGCGGCGTCCGGCTGTTGCACGCCGAGCTGGACCGTGCCACCGAGCCGGACTCGCCGGGTCTCGCCTTTCCCATCTCGGCCACCGACAACCGCAGCCTGCCCTACCTCTACTGCGGTTCCGCCTCGATGGCGCACACCGTCACCCGCTACACGCGGTCGGTGGACGACGAACGGCTCGCCGACGCGCTGCCCCGGCTGCTGACCTCGACGCGCACCACCTACACCGTGATGTCGGGGCTGTGGCAGGGACTGTCCGGCCTCGGCCTCGGTCTCGCGGAGTACGGGCGGCTGACCGGTGACGGCCGGGGCCGGGACGACGCGATCCGTGCGGCGTGCGGGCTGTTCAAATTCGCGGTGCCGCACGAGACCGGTATCCGTTTCCTCGGCGACCAGCTCATGCGGTTCAGCGCCGATCTGTGGAGCGGTTCGGCAGGGGTGCTGCTGTTCCTGTCGCAACTCCTCGCCCCCGCGCCCGACCCGCTGTTCACCGTGGACGCACTCGCCGGCGCGTACTCCCGTTCCGTCGCGGCCCGTTGAGGTGAACTGATGAGCCACCAGGAAATCGCCGAGCCGGCGCAGGCGCCCGAGAGCGCCGGCCCGGGGGACCCGGGCAACGCCGTCGGACGTGACGTCAGTCTCTACTGGTGCGGGCAGACGGCCTCCGCCTTCGGCTCGACCTTCACCGCCATCGCGCTGCCCGTCGTGGCCGTCGTGCACCTCCACGCCTCGCCAGGCGCCATCGGCCTGATCAGCGCCGCCACGACCGCGCCGATCCTGCTGCTCGGCTTCCCCGCGGGCGCGCTCGCCGACCGCATCGCCCACCCTCGCCGCACGCTCGTCCTGCTGGACCTGATCTGCGCGGCGGCCATCGGCGTGGTCGCGCTGGGCCTGGCCGTCGGCGCCATCTCGCTGCTGTGGCTCGGCCTGCTCTGCGTGATCATGGGCGCCTCGTCCACCCTGTCCGCGGCCGTCTACTTCCTGCACCTGCGCCAACTCGTCGGCCCCGAAGGCATCGGCGGTGCGCGCGCCAGACTCCAGGCAGGACAGTACGGAGCCGCGCTCGTCGGGCGCCTGTTGGCCGGTCCCGCCATCGCGGTGCTGGGCGCCGCCGCCGCGCTGTCGGTCGACGTGGCGAGCTATCTGCTCAGCGCGACCGCGCTGATGACGATGCGCTCACCCGACATCGTGCCGCGCGGGCCCGCACCGTCGGTCCTCACCATGATGCGCGGCGCCATGGCGGGCATGCGCGTCTTCACCGGTGACGCCTTCCACCGCGCGCTGGGCCTGTTCATCGTGGTGCCCGCCGCGACGATGGCGGGCGTGACCGCCCTCACCGGCCCGTTCCTGCTGCGGGTGATCCATCTGCCGACCGCCGCCTACGGTTCCCTGTTCGCGCTCTCGGGGCTGATGGGCCTGGGCGGTTCCGCCGTCGCCGCACGGCTGCTCGCCCCGGGCCGCGACCCCCGGCGGGTGATGCTGATGTCCTTCACCGGCGCGGTGGTGTGCAGCCTGCTGCTGCCGCTGGCGGCGGGACCGCTGCCCCTCGCCGCCTTCTGCGCCGCGATGGGCATCGGGCTGCCCGTCTTCTTCGGCGCCGTCGCCAACGTGGCCGTCAGTTCCGTGCTCGTCGCCGACATGTCGGAGGACACCCTCGGCCGCGCGATGGCCGCGCTCCAGGTGTGCCTCGCGGGGGCGGGCCTGATCGGGGCGGTGGGATGCGGTCTGCTCGGTGACCTGGTCGGGGTACGCGGCGCGCTGTGGGTCATGGGGCTGACCGCCCTCGGCTGCGTGGCCCTGAGTCTGCCGTCCGCGCTGCGCGCCGCACGGCGGTCCCACGACGCGGCGCAGCCGTCACCGGCCTCCGTTTGACCCAAGACCCCGTCGCCGTCCGGCGGCGGACCACCGGAAATCCCATGGACGAGAGACGAGGAAACACCCATGAACGAGGTGCTCAGGCTCCAGGCGCTGGGGAGCGAGAAGGACCAGGGCAAGGCGAATCTCCAGCCGATCAGCGTGGCCGGCAGCACGCTCAGCGTGGTGTGCGGATGGGACTGCGTCTGGGGCAGTTCCCTGCGCATCGCGCAGGAGCCGCAGGGCCCCGGCCTGCTGAACCCGGCCTGACCGACCCGCCCGACCGCACCGGTCGGGCGACAACTCCCTTGCCTCGTAGGCCAATCGGCGGCGGTGTCCGGCACGACGGACACCGCCGCCGCCGTATGGGCGCACGCAAGCGGACCATTCCGGCGGCTGTGTGTACCAGCTAGGATGAAGCCGGACACGGGACGAACCCATACTGGCTGCACCGACGAAGGGGAGGCGGGCGATGGGCGAGAACGAGTCGCGGGCCCCCTCCGCGTCGACGCTGGCCGACAAGATCGACGCGCTGTTCCGGGTCGTGCGACGGCCCAACCGTGAGCCGTACAGCCATGAAGAGGTCGCCCGCGCCTGCCGCGAGGCCACCGGCGAGAGCTTCTCCGCGACCTACCTGTGGCAGTTGCGCACGGGCCGTCGCGACAATCCCACCAAACGTCATCTCGAAGCCCTGGCACAGTTCTTCGACGTGCCGGTCGGATACTTCTTCGACGACGAGCAGGGCGCCGCCATCGCCAAGGAGCTTGAGCTGCTCGGCGCGCTGCGCGACGCGGGCGTCCGCAGCATGGCCCTGCGCGCGGTCAACCTCTCCCCTGAGGGCGCGGCCACGATCAGCGACATGATCGATGTGCTCGCCCGCAGGGAGCGTGGCTCTCCCAGCCGCGAACCCTGACAGCGCCTGAAGTGCACGCAGCGCTTGAAGTGCGCGAACTCTTCGGTGAGATCTCGCGGTTCCACCCGGCGGACAAGGGGACAGCGTGTGAGACGTGTGCGACGTGACCGGAGCCGAGCTCTGTGGCACAGATGTCAGCGGACGGTCGACGGGCTCGACCTGCCCAATCCGTTCGACGCGACGGTCTTCATCGGGATGCTCGCGGTCGCCCGCGGCCGTCCGATCGAACTCGTGCCCGTCTCCTCCCGGCCCCACACACCGTGCGGCCTGCTGGTGACCACCGACCACGGCGACTGCATCCTCTACGCCGCCGACACCAGCGCGCTGCACCAGCAGCACATCCTGCTGCACGAGGCGGCCCACCTGGTCTGCGGCCACCACGAGACCGCGCCCGCGGCGTCGGCCGCCGCCCAGGTCCTGTTACCGCACTTATCGTCGTCCCTGGTCCAGCGGGTACTCGGCCGCAGTGTGTACACCGAACCGCAGGAGCAGGAAGCCGAGTTGGTCGCTTCGCTGATCCTGACCCGTACCGCCCGTCCGTTGGGGAACACCGTCCCCGTGCCGCCGCCGCATCCGCAACGAACGCGTCTGGACAGGTTGTTCGGCATACCGGAGGACCGCGCGTCGGGCCGCCGTGATGGCTGATCTCCTGTCGTTCGTCTCCGCCGCGTTCTTCCTGGTCTTCGGTGTCCACCGGCTGGTGATCACCCGCCGACCGTGGTCCGATTCCGCGCAGCGCTACGTCTACGGCTTCGCGCTGTGCCTGGGCTCGGGCATGCTGTTCAACACCCCCGCCCTCACGAAGGCGTTGTCCTCCGACACGACCTTCGACAACCTGGTCAACCTGGGCATCCACGACGTGAAGATGGTCGGTTTCGCCTTCCTCGTCCTGGTGGCGTACGCGCTCAAGTCCCCTGCGGCGGCGGCCCCGCGTGCGGTGCGCCTCCAGATGTGGGCGGCCGGTGCGGTACTGGCCGTCTCCACCGCGCTCTACCTGGTGGCCGACCCCGCCATCGCGGGCGACACGCTGACCGTCTCCTCCGGCCACCGGTGGGCCCTGGCGTCGTACAACGCGCTCTTCGCCCTCTACGGTTCGTGGTGTCTGGCCGTCCTGGCCAGGGAACTCGCCGACCACGCCGCTCGGACCGCCCCCGGGCTGCTGCGTACGGGACTGCGGCTGATGCTGCTCGCCGCCGCGGTCGGCGCGGTGTGGACGCTGTGGGCGCTGGACGATGTCATCGCGGACCTGCGCACCGGCAGCCAAGGCGTCGCCGAGGACGTGGTCTCCTCCGTGCTCGGCGCGGTCACCGCGGCGCTCGCCACCGGAGGAGCCACCACCACGCTGTGGGTCGGCGCGCTCGGCGCCCCCATGCGCTGGCTGCGCGCCTACCGCAGCCACCGGGCGCTGGAGCCGCTGTGGTCGGCGCTGCACAGCGAACTGCCCGAGATCGCCCTCGACCCGTCGGCCGCCGACCGCCGACCGGGCCTGCGGCAGGCCGAATTCGCCCTCTACCGCAGGGTGATCGAGATCCGCGACGGCCATCTCGCGCTGCGCCCGTACTTCGAGTCCGGCGTCACGGCCTGGACCGACGGACGCGGGGGAGACGACGGCAGCGAGGTGACCGGCGGCGACGCGATCGACTGGGCCGACGAGCGCGGCCGTGACCGGCGGGCCGTGCTCGAAGCGGCCACGATCGCGGCGGCGTTGGAGAACAAACGCGCCGGGCGGCTGTGCGAAGGCACCGCCGCTGAGCGGTTCGCGCCCCCCGGCCACACCCCGCCCACGGTCCCCGGCACCGTGGAGGCCGAGGCGGCCTGGCTGCTGGAGGTGACGGCCGCCTTCACCTCGTCCCCCACGGTCGCCGCCGTACGCCACCGCACCCGTACGACCGCCGCAGCCCATACGGCCGGGGTCCGCGCGTCCGAGGCCCGCATGCCCGAAGCCCGCAACGGCTGAGCCGACCCTCAGACGTCCTGTCCCGCGACCCCGTCGGCGTCCTCCGACAGCTCGAACCACACCGTCTTGCCCTCCGACTCCGGCCGTACGCTCCACTGCTCGGACAGGATGTCGAGCAGGACGAGGCCGCGGCCCGAGGACGCCATCTCGCCCGGGGTGCGCTGGTGGGGCAGTTCGTCACCGCTGTCGGAGACCTCGACGCGCAGCGTGCGGTTGCCGGGCTCGCCCGAGATCGAGGCCATCAGGGCCGCCGTCTGGTCGGTGTGCACCAGCACGTTGCCCAGCAGCTCCGACGCGAGGAGCACGGCGGTGTCCACCTGGTCGGGCTGCGCCCAGTCGTGCAGCAGCGCCCGCAGTTCGGAGCGCGCCTCGGCCAGGCCCTCGGCCTCGTCCTGCTCGATCGTGGTCAGGATGCGCCGAACGGGTCGCACGGGGCGCTGGACGCCGGTGTCGCGGCGCAGCATGAGCAGCGCGATGTCGTCCTCGTTGCGCGGGCTCAGCCGCTCCTCGCCGTTCTCGGTCACCGGGCCGACCACGCTCTGGATCAGCCGGTCGGCCATCCCCTCCAGGTCGGAGGTCGGGCCGGGCGACAGCGCGTCCCGCACCCGGTTCCAGCCGGTGTACATGTCGTGCCCGCCGGTCTCGATGAGCCCGTCCGTGCAGAGCATCATGATCTCCCCGGCCTGGAGCTCCAGTACGTTGACCGGGTAGTCGTCCTCGTCCGGCATCAGGCCGAGCGGCAGCCCGCCCCTGATGTGCTTGATCATGCAGGTGCCGTCCGGCATGCGCAGCACGGGGTGCGGATGCCCGGCCCGCGCCACGTGCAGCGTGCCCGCCGCCGGGTCCGCCTCGATGTAGATGCAGGTCGCGAATCTGTCCCCGTCCAGCGAGGTCAGGAAGCGCGACGTCCGCGACAGCACCGCGTCCGGGCCGTGCCCCTCGGCGGCGTACGCGTGCACGGCGGTCCGCAGCTGGGCCATCAGGCTCGCCGCGTGCAGGTCGTGGCCCTGCACGTCGCCGATGACCAGCGCCAGACGGCCCGAGGGCAGGTCGATGATGTCGTACCAGTCACCGCCCACCACCAGCCCGCCGCCGGTCGGCACGTACCGCGAGGTCACGGTCATCCCGCGGTACACCGACGCGCCCCGCCCCATGCTGCTGCGCAGCCCGCGCGACAGGGCCAGCTCCGCCTCGCCGGTGTGCGTCCGCTCCAGGGCGCGGGAGATCAGCCGGGCGAGCGTGACCAGCGTGCTGCGCGTGTCGCTGTCGAAGTCGACGTCGTCCAGGAACGCCACCAGCCACACCCCGGTGATCCGGCCCGTGCTCACCAGCGGCAGGAACGCCCACGACCTGCTGCCCTTGCGGGCCGCGAGCCGCCACGTCGTCGGAAAGCGGTCGCGGTACTCCTCGACCGTGGGCAGATACACCGGGCGGCCGGTGCGCAGCACCTCCGCCGCCGGATAGTCGGTGGTGATCGTCATACGGACGGTCCGGCTGCCGCTGGTCCGGTACCCGTACCGCCCGATCAGGTTCAGCGACCGCTCGGTGACGCCGAACAGGGCGGTGCCGTCCATCGGGAACTCCGGCGAGGTGAGCGACGCCAGAGCCATGAAGACCTCGTCCACGGAGGTCGCCTCGGCCAGGGCGCGGCCCGCCTCCAGCATCCGCACATCACGGTGCCTGCCCGCGTCGGTGGGCGCGCGGGCGGCGCCGTCCCGCTCACCGTCCTCGCCCGGCGCGGGCCTGCGGGTCCTCTCGTGCGGGCCGGTCTCGTTCAGGGCATCGATCTGACGCAGTTCGGCGGCCTGCTCGGCGGCGCGCCCCGCCGTCCGGTCGTCCGCCGGGGGTCCCTCGTCACGATCGTTCATCCACGGCCCCTTCGACTCATCCGCCGTCCCGTCGCTTCGTAGCTTCGTCGTTTTGTCCGCTTGTCGTCCGTACCATGCTCCGTCGAGTCGGCCGTCCGTGCAGCGCGGTGTACGCCGTGACCGGCCGTCCGGCTGGCGGGCCCGCTCGCGCCGTACTAAGACAGGAGGTGTGCCGGACCGCGTTCACGGGGCAGGGGAGCAGACGGACGCGAAGACCTGAGAAGGGACGGATGTCGTGGCACGACCCAGGATTCTCGTGGTAGGCGCCGGTTTCGCAGGAGTGGCGTGCGTACGCCGCCTGGAGCGGTCGCTCGCCGCCGACGAGGCGGACGTCTCACTGGTCACACCGTTCTCGTACCAGCTCTACCTGCCGTTGCTCCCCCAAGTGGCCTCCGGGGTGCTGACCCCGCAGTCCATCGCGGTGTCGCTGCGCCGCAGCAGCAGGCACCGGACCCGGATCATCCCCGGCGGGGCCGTGGGCGTGGACACCAAGGCCAAGGTCTGCGTGATCCGCAAGATAACGGGCGAGATTTTGAACGAGCCGTACGACTACATCGTGCTGGCGCCCGGCAGCGTCACCCGCACCTTCGACATCCCCGGACTGCTGGACAACGCGCGCGGCATGAAGACGCTCGCCGAGGCCGCGTACATCCGCGACCACGTCATAGCGCAGCTCGACCTCGCGGACGCCAGCCAGGACGAGGCCGAGCGGGCCTCCCGGCTCCAGTTCGTGGTGGTCGGCGGCGGCTACGCGGGCACCGAGACCGCCGCCTGCCTCCAGCGGCTGACCAGCAACGCGGCCAAGCGCTACCCGCGCCTCGACCCGAAGCTGATCAAGTGGCACCTGATCGACATCGCCCCGAAGCTGATGCCGGAACTGGGCGACAAGCTGGGCAGGAGCGCGCTGGAGATCCTCGGCAAGCGCGGCATCGAGGTCTCGCTCGGGGTGTCGATCGCGAAGGCGGGACCCGAGGAGGTCACCTTCACCGACGGCAGGGTGCTGCCCTGCCGCACCCTGATCTGGACCGCGGGCGTCGCCGCGAGCCCGCTGGTCGCCACGCTCGACGCCGAGACGGTACGCGGCAGGCTCGCGGTCACCCCCGAGATGACCGTGCCGGGGCTCGACGGCGTCTTCGCGCTGGGCGACGCGGGCGCGCTGCCCGACGTCACGAAGGGCGAGGACGGCGCGATCTGCCCGCCCACCGCGCAGCACGCCATGCGGCAGGGCCGCACGATGGCCGACAACATCCTGGCCACCCTGCGCCACCGGCCGCTCACGCCGTACGCGCACAAGGACCTCGGCCTGGTGGTCGACCTCGGCGGCAAGGACGCGGTCTCCAAGCCGCTTGGCATCGAACTGCGCGGCCTGCCCGCCCAGGCGGTCGCCCGCGGCTACCACTGGTCGGCGCTGCGCACCAACGTCGCCAAGACCCGCGTCATGACCAACTGGCTGCTCAACGCGGTGGCGGGCGACGACTTCGTCCGCACCAACTTCCAGTCCCGCAGCGCCGGCACCCTGCGCGACTTCGAGTACACCGACACGTATCTGACGCGCGAGGAGATCCTGGAGCACACCAGGGGCATGGTCGCGGGCGGCTGACGGCGGCTGACGGCGGCGGTCGCCGGACGTTACGGTCGCCGTACACATCGGGCCGTCGCATACGGCGGGCCGCCGCGTCCGCCGGGAGGACGGAGAGCGTGAGCACGGGTACGGGTACGGAGCCGGTCACCGGCACGGGCGTCGTGGACGAGGCGGTACGCGGCAGGCCCGCGCCCGCCCTGCGCGGCCTGGTCGGCTGGTACTCCGGCTACCGGCAGCGCGGCGTGCCACCGACCAGGCACCGGGGGCTGCCGTCCCCGTACCTGACGCTGATCCTCACGCTCGACGAACCGCTCACCATCGCCGCCCACCCCGACCCGGCGGAACCGCCCGGCGACTTCTCGGCGCTCGTCGGCGGCCTGCACACCGCACCCGCGCTGATCAGCGTGCCCGGCCGCCAGTCCGGCGTGCAGATCGCCCTCGACCCGCTGGGCGCCCGCGTCCTGCTCGGGCTGCCCGCGGGCGCGCTGGCCGGAGCGGATCTCGCCGCGCAGGACGTGCTCGGACCGTCGGTCGCCGACGTCCTGGACCGGCTGCGGGCCGCCCCGGACTGGGCGGGCCGCTTCGCCGTCGTCGACGCCTGGCTACTGGACCGGGCACGCGCCGACCCGCGCGCGGGCGTACGGCTCCATCCGGAGGTACGGCACGCGTGGCGGCTGCTCGCGGCCACCGGCGGCACGATAGGCGTGGCGCGGCTGGCGGCCGAGGTCGGCTGGAGCGACCGGCGGCTGCGGGACCGCTTCGCGGCCGAGGTGGGACTGAGCCCGAAGGCCGCCGCACGGGTGATCCGCTTCGACCGCACCCGCCGCGGCCTGGCCTCCTACGGCGCCGCCGAGGGGCGGCTGGCCAGGATCGCCGTCGACCGCGGCTATTTCGACCAGGCGCACATGGACCGCGAATTCCGGGCCCTGGCGGGCTGCCCGCCGACATTGTGGCTCGCCGAGGAGCGCCGAAACATCCAATCCGGGCACCACCCGTCCGAGTGAGGCTGGACGCGACAGCACACCGGCAGCACTGAGGAGGTCCGATCCCCATGACCGAGAGCACTGGCGACAACCCGGCGCAGGGCGCGAGCGGCGGCGGTTCCGCGCGAGCGAAGACCGCACCGCCGCCCCAGGTCTGGCCCACCCTGCGCGCCCGCGACGCCCGCGGGCTGATCCGCTTCCTCGTGGACGCGTTCGGCTTCGAGGAAACCGCGGTCTACGGCGAGGGCGACACCGTCGCGCACGCCGAACTGGCCTGGCCCGAAGGCGGCGGCATCATGCTCGGCTCGGTCCGCGAGGACCCGGACGGCACCTGGGCCAAGCGGCCCCCCGGCTCCTTCGGCGCCTACGTCGTCACCGCGGACCCCGACGCGCTGCACGCGCGCGCCAAGGCCGCGGGCGCCGAGATCACCGCCGAGCTGTTCGAGACGGACTACGGCTCCCGCGACTTCGCGGCCCGCGACATCGAGGGCAACCACTGGTACTTCGGCACCTATCCGGGCGAGCCGCGATAGGCCCGCGCGGCCTCAGTCGGCCAGTCGGAACTCCAGGTCCGTCTCCCACTTCGCGGTGTCGGGCTGCGAGCGCGGATCGGTGCGGTAGCTCTCCATCCGGCAGCCCCACCGGTCGCCCTCGGCCGTCGGCCTCATGTCCCAGCGCAGCCCCGCCGCCAACGCCCAGTCGAGCAGCAGCGCCGTGGCGCCGACGAGCCCGGCGGGGCTGCCGAGGTGCGTGTACGTCACGAAGCGGCCCGCGGGCAGCACGCCGGAGAACAGGTCGCCGTCGTGCACCACCGCCCCCGCGACGGGCACCCCCGCCTCGACCTCGAGCTGCCTCGCCATGTCGATGACGTTGTACTTGAGGAAGGGCGGCCCGGCGGGCTCCACGCCGAGCGCGGACAGCCGCCCGATGACTTCGGGGATGCGGTGGGCGATGGTGTCGACCGATTCCATGGTGACAAGGGCCCGGACGGCCGCGTACGGGCGAGCGGCGCGGTCGACGATCCGGGGCGGTACGTATCCGGTAGTGGTCATGCCCCGGTAGACCGGCCGCGGACCGCGAACTCATCGCGGGCGCCGTACGGGGTCCGCGAAAACCACTTGCGGGCCTTCGTAGCGTTGGCTCGTATGACGAACAGTGACGGCCTGCTCGCGGCCTATGACGAGCAGATGCGCGGCGCTCCGCCGAACCTCCCCGCCGGGGTCAGGTGCGAGTGGGACGGACCGGTCCTGCGGCTCAGCGGGCAGTACCGCGGCTTCGTGAGCACACCGCCCGGCCTCGGGGTGGAGGGCGCGGAGCTGGACCGGCTGATCGCCCGCCAGCGCGACTTCTTCGCGGCGCGCGGCGAGGCCGTGGAGTGGAAGACCCGCGCGCACGACCGGCCCGCCGACCTGCCCGAGCGGCTGCTCGCGGCCGGCTTCGTGCCCGAGGAGCGGGAGACCGTCGTGATCGGGCGGGCCGAGGAGATGACGGCCGACCCCGTACTGCCGGACGGCGTCGTCCTGCGCCAGGTCACCGCCGACGCCGACCTGCGGCGGATCGCCGCCATGGAGTCGGCCGTGTGGGGCCAGGACTGGGGGTGGCTGGCCGACGACCTGGCCGGCCGGATCGCCGCCGCGCCCACCGAGGTCGTCGTCCTGGTCGCGGAGGCCGACGGCCAGGTCGTCTCGGCGGCCTGGCTGGTGGTCAGGACCGGCACCGACTTCGCCGGGCTGTGGGGCGGCTCGACACTGGAGGCGTGGCGCGGCCGGGGCATCTACCGCGCGCTGGTCGCCGCCCGCGCCAATGTCGCCGCCGCCCGGGGCATCCGCTACCTCCAGGTCGACGCCTCGGACGACAGCGCGCCGATCCTGCGGCGCCTCGGCTTCCACGCCGTGACGACCACGACGCCCTACATCTGGTCGCCCCCGGTCCGGACCTGAGAGCGGGGACGTGCCCGCGGTACGGACTCCCGTGCCGCGCCCGGCCACCGGTCTCTTTACGGTAGGGGTATGGAAGAGAGCACCGAGGACATCTCGCGGACCGCGGTCCAAGCGGCCCACGACCTGCGGGTGACGGTCAGCCGTCTGCTGCGCAGGCTGCGGGAGATCGCCGACACACAGGACCTGACCCCCTCCCAGACCTCGGTGCTCAGCAGGCTGGGCAAGGGCGAGGAGTCCACCGCCAGCGCGCTGGCCGCCGCGGAGGGGGTCCGCCCGCAGTCGATGGCCGTCGCGCTCGGGGCGCTCGAACAGCACGGGTTCATCGAGCGCCACCCCGATCCCCGCGACGGCCGCAGGCAGTTGATCGTGCTCACCGCCGCGGGCCGCGAGCGGGTCCAGGGCAACCGCGTGGCCCGCGAGGAGTGGCTGGCCCGCGCCTTCCAGGACCGCTACACGCCGCAGGAGCGCGAGACGGTCATCGAAGCGCTGGCCCTGATGGAACGCCTCACCCAGCCGTAGTCCGCGCGGCGGCCGTCCTCACGCGGGCCCTGTTCCGTCGGGCCCCGATCCGGCGGGCCCTTCCGGCGGCTCCTCGCGCTCGACCGCCGCGAGGGTGCGGCCGGTCAGGACCGAGCGGGCCCTGCGCGGATCCGGAGTGGTCCCGCGGCCCGGCGTGCTGTGCGCGTCCTTCTTCTTGACCAGCAGCCACGCCGGGTCCGCCGCGTCCCCCTGACCGCCGTCGGCGGCCTGGTGGATCCGGGTCAGCGCGTACGCGCCGAGCAGTTTCGTACCGCGCAGCTCGAAGGAGGCGTGGCCGCGCTCCAGGGCCCGCGCGAACGCCTCGGGGCCGCCGTCCGTCAGCGGGTGGTAGGTGCCGTGGTCCCAGACGATGACGGGCCCCGCGCCGTACTGGCCGCCGGGGATCACGCCCTCGTACTCCCGGTACTCCAGCGGGTGGTCCTCGGTGGGCACCGCGAGCCGTTTGTCGCGCGGGTCGGTGGACGGCCCCCTCGGGACCGCCCAGGACTTCAGCACCCCGTCGACCTCCAGCCGGAAGTCGAAGTGCATCCGGGTCGCGTCATGGATCTGCACGACGAAGGACGGGTCGTCGCCGGGGGCCGCCGTACCGCCCTCGGGCTCGTCGGTGCGGTCGAAGCGCCGCATGCCGCGGTACTTCGCCAGCCGGTCCCGCTCCTGGCCCGTACCCCGGTCGGCGCCCTGGCCCGCTTCCTCGTCGTCGCCCGAGCCCGTGCCCGTCCTCGCGTTGCTGTTCGCGTCGGTGTCGGCGTCCGCCACGACGGCTCCTCTCCGTACGGCCCGCTTCTGCCATCATCGGGCAGCCGGAGCGACCCGGCCCGGCCGGAGCGGTCCGCACGGGTGGCTGTCGGCCGCCGGAAGAGGCAGGCTCGACAGTGGGGCCACGGGAAGCGCACGGCCCCGGCCACCGTTGCACGGCAGGAAGACGTACGCAGACGCACACCAACAAGTGTGGAGACATCGCATGAGCGGATCGGCGGACATCGGCGTCACCGGGCTGGCAGTGATGGGCAGCAATCTCGCCCGGAACTTCGCCCGCCACGGCTTCACCGTGGCCTTGCACAACCGCACCACCGCCAAGACGAACGCCCTGGTGGAGCAGTTCGGCGACGAGGGCACCTTCATCGCCGCGCAGTCCGCGCAGGAGTTCGTCGCGGCCCTGGAACGGCCGCGGCGGCTGGTCATCATGGTCAAGGCCGGTGAGGCCACCGACGCGGTGATCCAGGAATTCGCGCCGCTGCTGGAGTCGGGCGACGTGATCATCGACGGCGGCAACGCGCACTTCGCCGACACCCGCCGCCGCGAGAAGGAACTGCGCGAGCAGGGCATCCACTTCGTCGGCACCGGTATCTCCGGCGGCGAGGAGGGCGCGCTCAACGGCCCGTCGATCATGCCCGGCGGGTCCGCCGAGTCCTACGAGTCGCTCGGCCCGCTGCTGGAGCGGATCGCCGCCAAGGCCGAGGACGGCACGCCCTGCACGACGCACATCGGCCCCGACGGCGCCGGCCACTTCGTGAAGATGGTGCACAACGGCATCGAGTACGCCGACATGCAGCTCATCGCCGAGGCGTACCACCTGCTGCGCGAGGTCGCCGGTTACTCGCCCGAGCAGATCGCCGAGACCTTCAAGACCTGGAACACCGGGCGCCTGGACTCGTACCTGATCGAGATCACCGCGCAGGTGCTCGCGCACACCGACGCGGCCACCGGCAAGCCCTTCGTGGACGTCGTCGCCGACCAGGCGGAGCAGAAGGGCACCGGCCGCTGGACCGTACAGATCGCCCTCGACCTGGGCGTCCCCGTCTCCGGCATCGCCGAGGCGGTCTTCGCCCGCTCCCTGTCGGGCCACGGCGAGCTGCGGGCCGCCTCCCGCGACCTGCCGGGCCCCTCGGGTGCGGTACTCGGCGAGGCCGAGGCCGCCGCCTTCGCCGACCGCGTGGAGCAGGCGCTGTACGCGTCCAAGATCGTCTCGTACACGCAGGGATTCCACCAGATCCAGGCGGGCAGCCAGACCTACGACTGGGACATCGACCTGGGCGCGGTCGCGTCGATCTGGCGCGGCGGCTGCATCATCAGGGCCGCCTTCCTCGACCGGATCAAGGAGGCGTACGACAGCCGCCCCGACCTGCCGAGCCTGCTGTCCGACAAGCAGTTCGCCGAGGAGATCGGCGCGGCGCAGGACGACTGGCGGTCGGTCGTGGCGACCGCGGTGGGCCACGGCGTGCCCACGCCCGGTTTCTCCGCGGCGCTGGCGTACTACGACGCGCTGCGCGCCGAGCGGCTGCCCGCTGCGCTCACGCAGGGTCAGCGCGACTTCTTCGGCGCGCACACCTACCGGCGCACCGACCGCGAGGGCTCTTTCCACACGTTGTGGGGCGGCGACCGCTCGGAGGTGAGCACGGATTGACCCGACTGCCACGTGCGTGTGGCGCGTGGACCGGGGCACAAGGAAAGTGAACGGGTACAGCACGTCACCAGGAGGACTCGTCATGATCAAGCCCGCTGATCTCCGCGAATGGCGCGACCACGACGTGGTCGACGCAGAGGGACACAAGATCGGCTCCCTCGAAGCGGTGTATGTGGACACCGGCACGGACGAGCCGCTGATGGTCACGGTCCAGATCGGCCTGCCCACCAGGCACCGGCTCACCTTCACGCCCGTCACGGACGTGATCGTGGGCCCCGGATGGGTGAAGGTCCCGTACGACAAGGCATTGGTGAAGTCGGCCCCCTCGATCGGCACGGACGACGTCCTGCCCGTCGAGGACGAGGAGGCGATCTTCCAGCACTACGGTCTGCCGTACAAGCCGACCGGCGACGGCGTGCGTCTGCTCGCCCGACGCTGACGGCGCGTTCGCTGACAGCGCGCGAGCACTGACGGGCACACCCGTTCCCGCACCACCGCCCGTGAGAGAACAACCGAGTGGGGGGGGGGGGGGGGGGGGGGGGGGGGAGAGAAGGGGGGGGGGGGGGGGGGGGCCAAACGGGGACGAGGGTGGGCGGGGGGGGGGCCAACCGCGGGGCGTGG
>NZ_JBVHLD010000012.1:0-26172 GCF_055559175.1 Streptomyces sp. NPDC024632 | reverse complement strand
TCGATAAGCCGACCTCCCCCGCAGCCAACACGAGAAGGAAGCGCCCCCCGCCCCCCCCCCCCCCCCCCCCCCCCCCCCCCCCCCCCCCCCACTGCGTTCCCCGGACGGCCCTAGCCGGGCCGCTGATTGCGGCGGCGCGGCGCCCGGCCCGGGGGCTGCGAGGGCTGCGGCCGGTGCTCGATCTCCGGCAGGTCGCGGCTGACCGGGTGCTCCGCGGTCAGCATGAAGGACTTCTCGTAGTGCAGGACCTCGATCGGCTCGCCCTCCGCCAGGGTGTACGTGGCCTCGCTCCTGGTGACCTCGACGTGCAGCCGGCGCCCGCGGAAGGCCAGCCGGAAGGCGATCCGGCTGAGCGCGTCGGGCAGCCGGGGCGCGAAGCGGATCGGGTCGCCGTCGAAGAGCCGCATCCCGCCGAGCCCCGACACCAGCGCCGTCCACGTACCGGCGAGCGCCGCGATGTGCAGGCCGTCACGCGAGTTGTTCTCCAGGTCGCCGAGGTCGATCAGCGCCGACTCGCCGAGGTAGTCGTAGGCCAGTTGGAGATGGCCGACCTCGGCGGCGATGATCGACTGGCAGTACGCCGACAGCGAGGAGTCGCGGACGGTCAGCGGCTCGTAGTACGCGAAGTTCCGTACCTTCTGGGCGTGTTCGAAGGCGTCGCCGCGCAGGAACATCGCCAGCACCAGGTCGGCCTGCTTGACCACCTGCTTGCGGTACAGGTCGAAGTAGGCGTAGTTGAGCAGCAGCGGATAGTGCGCCGGATCGGTCTCGGCGAAGTTCCACACCTGGTGCCGGGTGAAGCCCTTGGACTGCTCGTGGACCCCCAGCTCCTCGTTGTACGGCAGGGACATCGCCGCCGCCGCGTCCCGCCAGGCCGCCGTCTCCTCGTCGGTGACGCCCAACTCGGCGGCCCGGCGCGGATGGCGCTCGGCGGCGTCCGCCGCCGCGACGAGATTCGCCTGCGCCATCAGGTTGGTGTACGCGTTGTCGTCGCTGATCGCGCTGTACTCGTCGGGCCCGGTCACGCCGTCGATGTGGAAGGCCCCCGCGTGGTCGTGATGACCCAGGGACCGCCACAACCTGGCGGTTTCCGCGAGGAGTTCGAGCCCGATGTTCTCCTCGAAGTCCCGGTCGCCGGTGGTCGTCACATAGCGCACCACCGCGTCGGCGATGTCGGCGTTGATGTGGAAGGCCGCCGTGCCCGCGGGCCAGTACCCCGACGCCTCGGCGCCGTTGATCGTCCGCCACGGGAACGCGGCACCGGCCAGGCCCAGTTGATGGGCGCGCTCCTGAGCCGCAGGCAGCGTGTTGTGGCGCCAGCGCAGCACCTCCGAGGTCGCGCGCGGGGCGGTGAAGGTCAGCACCGGCAGCACGGCCGTCTCGGCGTCCCAGAAGGTGTGACCGTCGTAGCCGGAGCCGGTCAAGCCCTTGGCGGGGATCGCCCGTTCCTCGGCCCGCGCACCGGCCTGCAGCACGTGGAAGAGCCCGAAGCGCACCGCCTGCTGGATCTCGGTGTCGCCGTCGACCTCCACGTCCGCCCGGTCCCAGAAGTCGTCCAGGTAGGCGCGCTGCTGCTCCAGCAGGCCGTCCCACCCGGTGTCGCGGGCGCCGACCAGCGCCGCGTCCGCCTGGTCGCGCAGAGCGGGCAGCGACCGGGTCGCCGACCAGCCGTACGCGACGAATTTCTCCAGCCGCAGCCGCTGCCCGGACTCCAGTACGGAGGTGATGGTGAGCCTGCTGACGTCGTCGTCGGACTCCGAGGAGACCTTCGTGGTCGCCTCGGGGCCGTCCACGCGGTGATCGGCGGCGGCGGCCAGCCGCAGTCCGCTGCGGGCCGTGGAGTGCACCAGCCGCAGCCGGGTGCCGGACGCGAAGTTCTCCTCCGGCACCAGCGGGTTCTCCAGCGCGGCGGCCCGCCGCGGGTCGCCCTCGCTGCGCGGCACCTCCTCGTTGGCCACCAGTTCCGACTGCACGACCACCCGCAGGCTGCCGTCCAGCGGCTCCACCTCGTACGCGACGGCGGCCACCGCGCGCTGCGTGAAGGACACCATGCGCGTCGAACGCACCCGCACCGCCCGGCCCGCGGGGGAGACCCACTCGCACACCCGGCGCAACACCCCGGCCCGCAGGTCCAGTTCACGCTCGTGCGAACGGATCGTGCCGTACCGCAGGTCGAACGGCTCGTCGTCCACCAGCAGCCGGATGATCTTGCCGTTGGTGACGTTGATGACGGTCTGCCCGGACTCCGGGTCGCCGTAGGCCGCTTCGGCGTACGGCAGCGGGTGCGTCTCGTGCAGCCCGTTGAGGTACGAGCCGGGCAGGCCGTTCGGCTCGCCCTCGTCGAGGTTGCCGCGCCAGCCGATGTGCCCGTTGGAGACGGCGAAGACGGACTCGCTCTGCGGCAGCACGTCCAGATTCAGTTCGGACTCGCGCAGGCTCCAGGGGGCGACCTCATAGGCGGGGTCGGTGATCACGCGGTCACTCCGATCAGGTCGGCGAGGTCCTTCACGACGGTGTCGGCGCCGTGCTCGCGCAGCGCGTCGGTCTGTCCGACCCGGTCCACGCCGACGACGAAGCCGAAGTGCCCGGAGCGGCCCGCGTCCATGCCGACCAGCGCGTCCTCGAAGACCGCCGCGCGGGCGGCGTCGAAGCCCAGCTCCTCGGCCGCGGCCAGGAAGGTGTCCGGGTGCGGCTTGCCCGGCAGATGCCGCTCCTTGGCGACAACACCGTCCACCCGTACGTCCAGCAGGTGCTCGATGCCCGCGGAGACCAGCACGTCACGGCAGTTCGCGCTGGACGACACCACCGCCGTGCGCAGACCCGCCGCCCGTACCGCTTCCAGATAGCGCACCGAGCCGGGGTAGGGGCGTACGCCCTCGGTGCGGATCTTCTCCAGTACGACGTCGTTCTTGCGGTTGCCGAGGCCGTTGACGGTCTGCCGGTCCGGTGGGTCGCCGTCCTCGCCCTCGGGCAGTTCGATGCCGCGGGCCTGGAGGAAGGTGCGCACGCCGTCGGCGCGCGGACGGCCGTCCACGTACGCGTCGTAGTCCGCCTTCGCGTCGAAGGGGCGGAAACCCTCGCCGTCCCTGTCCCGCAGGAAGTCGTCGAAGGTCTCCTTCCACGCGGCCGCGTGCACCAGCGCGGTCGGCGTCAGCACGCCGTCCAGGTCGAAGAGGCACGCTCGTACGCCATGGGGCAGTCCGATCTCCGTCATGCCGCACAGGTTCCCACTGATAGCCGACACCATGCCGACCAGGGGGTGAAGACCCCCCGTGTCGCCGAACGCCGGGCGGGCGGGAGGCGCGAGGTCCGCGACCTCGCCCGCGTCGCGCGTGTCGTGCGCCGGGTCCGGGTGCCGGGTCCGGGTGCCGCCCGGCGTGTCGTGCGCCGGGTCAGCCGGACACGGGGAGCCTGCGGACCTTCACGGCGTTGTCGGTACGCGTGGTCGGGCGCCCGTCGGGGTCGTTCTGGATCCGCTCGTGCTCCGCGCAGAGCAGCACCTCCCACGCGCCGTCCGGCAGTTCGAGGCAGGCCAGCACCTCCTGCGGCGAGGGCAGATGCACCTCGGGGTGCGGGTTCTTCTCCCAGGCGGGGAAGCCCGAGTGGCCGACGACGAGCAGGACGCCGCCGGGCGCGACGGCCGCCGCCGCTGTCCGCAGGATCTCCTCGCGCGGCATCTCGCCCGGGGTGTGCAGGAATTGGGCCGAGACGAGGTCGAACGCGCCCTCGGGGAAGGACACGCCGAGGTCGTGCCGCTGCCAGTCGATCCGGTCGCCGACGCCCGCCTCCTCGGCGTGCCGCGCCGCGCGGTCGAGCGCGACCCCCGAGATGTCGGTGGCGGTGACCCGCCAGCCCTGCCGGGCGAGCCAGATCGCGTCGCCGCCCTCGCCGGAGCCCAGGTCGAGCGCCCGGCCGGGGGGCAGCCCGGCCACCTCGCGGACCAGGACCGTATTGGGATCGCCGCTCCAGATCCGCTCGCTCCCGGAGTAGCGGGCGTTCCAGAACTCCTCGCCCTGGAGTTCCTCGGTCGCCGGAGTGTTGTCGGTCATCGGCCTGTCCTTGCCCTTCGTGAGTTTTGTGATCTTCGTGGAGCGCGCCCGCACGGGCGTGTCGCCGTCGTCCGCGCGGTGGTGTCGGCGCGCCGTTCCCGTACGGGTCGGTGCCGTCCTCGTACCGCTGGGAGCCGTCCTCGTACCGCTCGGTGCCGTCCTCGTACCGCTGGGAGCCGCGCGCCCTACGCGGTCGGCGCGGCGTCCGCCGAAGCGCGGCGCGCGGCCACCGCGTCCAGCGTCTCCTGCTCGGTCAGATCCGCGTTGATCGCCGCGGCGGCCCTGACACCCGCCGTGGCGCCGCCGATGAGGATCTCGACAGGTGAGGCCACATTGCCCGCGACCCAGACGCCCGGCACGGCGGTGGCGCCGGTCGGATCGGCCTCGACCCGGGTGCCGATCGGCACCCCGCCGATCTCCTGCTCGACCGTGGTCAGACCGAGGTCCGCCAGCAGATCCGTCCTGGCGTCCAGGCGGGTGGACACCACCAGCGCCTGGCAGGGGATCACCCGGCCACCGGCCAGTGTCATGCCGGTGAGTCGGTCGTCGGTCACCTCCACGGCGGCCACCTCGCCCTCGACCACGGCGATCCCGCGGGCGGCCAGCCGCTCGTACTGCTCGTCGTCCGGCTCGGGCGCGGTGTGCACGAAGAGGGTGACGTCCTGGCTCCACTGCCGCCACATCAGCGCCTGGTGCACCGCGAGCGGGCCGGTGCCCAGCACGCCGATCGCCTGGCCGCGCACCTCCCAGCCGTGGCAGTACGGGCAGTGCAGCACCTCGCGCCCCCACCGCCCGGCCAGCCCCCGCACCTCGGGCAGCCCGTCCACCAGGCCGGTCGCCAGCAGCAGCCGCTCGGCGCGGACCGCTGAGCCGTCGTCCAGCCCGACGCGGAAGCCGCCGCCGCCGAGCCGCGCGGCCGAGACGGCCCGGCCCTCGGCGGTCTCACCGCCGTAGCGGGCGACCTCCTCCCGGCCGGTGGCCAGCAGCTCCGCGGGCGTCGCGCCTTCGCGGCCCAGATAGTTGTGAATGCCGTCGGCGGGCGCGTTGCGCGGCTCGCCCGCGTCGATCACCAGCACCGAGCGGCGCGCCCGGCCCAGCGTCAGGGCCGCGCTCAGCCCGGCCGCCCCGCCGCCGACCACCACGACGTCGAAGCGTCGCTCGTCGGCCGCCTCCGGACGCGCCGCCGCCTGCCCGTTTCCGTTCCCGCTCACCTTGTCGGTCATGGTGACCACCTCCGAGCACGGAGCATCGGACACCTGGCGTGCGGGCGGCAAACATTGTTGCCGGAACAGCAATATTGATCCGGGTCGGCCGGGGTACCCGTGGACAAGGGGACCACGACGCGAGGAGACGGCATGGAGTACACCCGGCTGGGCACGACGGGCCTGAAGGTGTCACGGATCGCCCTGGGGATGATGAGCTACGGCGACCCGGCCAACCGGGCGTGGATGCTCGACGAGGAAGCGTCCGAGCCTCTGGTGCGGCGGGCCGTCGAGGGCGGTGTGACGTTCTTCGACACCGCCGACATGTACTCGCTCGGCCGCAGCGAGGAGATCACCGGACGGCTGCTGAGCAAGCTCTTCGCCCACCGCGACGACTACGTGCTCGCCACCAAGGTCTGCCTGCCGATGGGACCGGGCCCCAACGACGGAGGGCTGTCCCGCAAGCACATCCTGGCGGGCATCGACGCTTCACTGCGCAGGCTCGGCACCGACCACGTGGACCTCTACCAGATCCACCGCTGGGACTACGAGACCCCCATCGAGGAGACGATGGAGGCGCTCGCCGATGTCGTCCGCTCGGGCAAGGCCCGCTACATCGGCGCGTCCAGCATGTTCGCATACCAGTTCGCCACCGCCCAGTACACGGCGAAGGCGGCGGGACAGCCGCGCTTCGTGTCGATGCAGAACCACTACAACCTCGTCTACCGCGAGGAGGAGCGGGAGATGATCCCGCTCTGCCGGGAGCAGGGCGTCGGCGCCATCCCCTGGAGCCCGCTGGCCCGCGGCCTGCTCGCCGGATCACGCGGCAGGGACGGCGAGCGCAGGACCGTACGCTCCGGCAGCGACGCCTACGCCGACGAGCTGTACACCGAGGCCGACTTCGACGTGGTCGACGCCGTCCGCGCCGTCGCGGACGAACGCGGCGTGCCCATGGCCCGGATCGCGCTCGCCTGGCTGCTCAGCCGACCGGCCGTGACCGCCCCCATCGTCGGCGCCACCAAGCTCGCCCACGTGGACGACGCCGTCGGCGCGGTCGAGGTGACCCTCACCGACGACGAGATCGCCCGTCTCGAAGCGCCTTACGTCCCGCACACGATCCGCGGCCACCGGTGACGTCCGTCGGTCGCGCGCGGGCCCCGGCCACGGGACCGCACGCGGTCCCGGAGCGGGCCGGTGCCTGAGGTCAGCGCGCGGTCCCGGAGCGGGCCGGTGCCTCAGGTCAGCGCGCGGTCTCCGGCTGCGACGGCTCGGGGGAGACCCGCGCGGCCGGGGCGGGGCGACCGCCGGAGCGGCGGAAGAAGAAGTACAGCGTGGGCACGAGGTAGACGCCCCAGGCGCAGACCTGGAGCACCGTCGGGTCCGGCTGGAAGTTGAAGACGCCCTTGAGCAGGGTGCCGTACCAGCTGTCCGGCGGGATCGTGGAGCTGATGTCGAAGGCCAGGCTGTTCAGGCCGCCGATCCAGCCCGCCTCCTGGAGGTCGTGCAGACCGTACGCGAGCACACCGGCCGCGACCACGACCAGCATGGCACCGGTCCAGGTGAAGAACTTCGCCAGATTGATCCGCACCGCGCCCCGGTAGAACAGCCAGCCCAGGATCACGGCGGTGACCAGACCGAGCATCGCGCCGATCAGCGGACGGACGCCGTCGTCGCTCGACTGCACGGCCGTCCACACGAACAGCGCCGTCTCCAGGCCCTCGCGGCCGACGGACAGGAAGGCCGTGACGACCAGCGCGGTCGTGCCCATCGCGAGCGCGGCGTCCAGCTTGCCGTGCAGCTCGGCCTTCAGGTGCCGCGCGGTGCGGCGCATCCAGAACACCATCCAGGTGACCAGCGCGACCGCGATGATGGACAGCGAACCGCCCAGCGCCTCCTGTGCCTTGAAGGTCAGCTCCGACGAACCGAACTGGAGCAGCGCGCCGAAGCCGAAGCTCAGCAGTACGGCGGCGCCGATGCCGGTCCAGACCGGCGGCAGGCTCTCGCGCCGCTCCGACTTGACCAGGTAGGCGATCAGGATGCAGACGATCAGGCTGGCTTCCAGGCCCTCTCGCAGGCCGATCAGATAGTTGGCGAACACGGCGGTACTCCAGGGGCCGGGACGGGTGGGACGCTGGTCGGGGGGAGGGGCGGGGTCAGCCGAGCAGGGACTGCCCCCACCATTCGCCGGATTTCCGGACGCCGGGCGGGCAGGCGAAGTGCGCGGAACCGACGTGCTGGATGTACTCGTTGAGCGCGTCGCTCGCGGCGAGCCGCCGCTGCAACGGGACGAACGCCTTACGGGTGTCGCGCTGGTACGCGAGGAAGAACAGCCCCGCGTCCAGCCGCCCCAGACCGTCCGAGCCGTCGGTGAAGGAGAAGCCGCGGCGCAGGATCATCTGCCCGGCGTTGCTGTCCGGATGGGCCAGGCGTACATGCGCGTCCTTCGGCATCAGCCCGAGGTCGGGCGTGTCGCGCTCGCGCTGCTTGCCGTACGGCGCGCCCTCGCCCTTGGTGCGGCCGAACACGTCCTCCTGCGCCTGGAGGCCCTCGCGGTCCCAGGTCTCGATGTGCATACGGATCCGGCGCGCGACCAGGTACGAGCCGCCGGTCATCCAGTCGGGACCGTCCCCCGGCCCCGCCCACACATGGCCGTCCAGCGTCGATGTGTCGGTGCCCGACACATTGTGCGTGCCGTCCTTGAAGCCCATCAGATTGCGCGGCGTCTGCGCGTCCGGCGTCGTCGAGGACGTCTTGCCGAAGCCGAGCTGCGACCAGCGCACCGACACCTTGCCCATGCCGATCCTGGCGAGATTGCGGATCGCGTGCACCGCGACCTGCGGATCGTCCGCGCACGCCTGGACGCACAGGTCGCCGCCGCTGCGGGCCGGGTCGAGATTGTCGCCGGGGAAGTGCGGCAGGTCGATCAGCGCCGCAGGGCGCCGGGCACGCAGACCGAACCGGTCGGTGCGCGTGCCGTCCTCGGCGACCTGCTCGAACAGACTCGGGCCGAAGCCGACCGTGAGGGTCAGCCGGGAGGCGGGCAGGCCCAGCGCCTCACCGGTGTCGTCCGGCGGCGCCTCGGCCGGCCCGTCCACCGCGCCCGTGCCGACCTCGCGTCCCGCCGTCATCGCGGCGGCGGCGCTCGTCCACTCCTTGAGCAGCGCGGCCAGTTCCGCCTTGTCGTCGGTGAGGACGTCGAACGCCGCGAAGTGCAGCCGGTCCTGGACGGGGGTGGCGATGCCCGCCTGGTGCTCACCGTAGAAGGGGACGGAGCCGTCGGAGGACGCGGAGCCGCCGTTCGTACCGCTGGTCACCGCCGCCGCGACCGAGCCGCCGCCCGCCGCGCCGAGGGCGAGTCCGGCACCGGCCCAGCCCATGACCGCGCGGCGGCTGAGCGCCCGGTGGGTACGGTCGTCCGCGGATGTGTCGGTGCTCGTGCTCGTGTCGGTATCCGTGCTCGTGTCCGCGGTCGTGCCCTGTGGGGCGGTCGAGGCGGGCTCGGCGCCCTCGGGGTCTGCGGGGGTGGACTCGGTGCCGCCGGTACCGGCTGCTTCGTCCATGAACGGTGGCCCTTCTATCGGTTCTGCGTCGTGCGTACCGCAGCCGTGACCCTCCCTGTGCGGGAGTGCCACGGCTCGGTGAGCTGCGGTTTCGGCGCCCGGGCAGCCGGGCGCCGAGGGTTACTTGGCGGGTGCGACAGCCGCGGCGAGCTTGGACAGCGGCTCGGCGAGCGAGTTGACCGCGTCGGAGAACGCCTTGCGCTCCTTCTCGGTGACCTTGTCGTACGAGACGAAGCCGTCGCCCTGCCGGTACTTGTCCAGCAGCGTCTGGATGTCGGCGAATTCGGTGTCCAGGGTCTTGGACAGCGCCGGGTCCTTCTCGGCGGCGACCGGCTTCAGCAGCTCGTACGCCTTGCGGGCGCCCGCCACGTTCGCGTCGAAGTCCGACAGGTCGGTGTGGCTGTAGCGGTCCTCCTCACCGGTGACCTTGCCGGTGGCGACCTCGTCCAGCAGCTCCTTGGCGCCGTTGGCCATGCTGGTCGGCGTGATGTCGGCGGTGCCGACCCGCTTCTGCCAGTCCTTGAGGTCGGCCACCAGCGCGTCGGCGAGGGTGCTGTCCTCGGGGGTCAGCTTGCCGTCGGCCCACAGCGCCTTCTCCAGCCGGTGCCAGCCGGTCCACTTCTGGCCGTCCTCCAGACCGTCCTCGCGGGTGTCGGTCTTCGGGTCGATGTCACCGAAGCTCTCGGCGACCGGCTCGGTGCGCTCCCAGCCGACCCGCGACGGGGCGAAGGCGGCCTTGGCCGCGGCCACGTCACCGGCCTTGATCGCGTCGGCGAACTTCTGCACCAGCGGGATCGTCAGGTCGGCCTGCTCCTGCGCGTACTTGCGGTACGAGGCGACGGCCTCGTCGAGCCGCGGGTCACCGGGCTTGGGCGCGTTGGCGCCGGTCACGGTGATCTTCTGCCGGATGCCGTCGCCCTTCATGCCCGGCTTGCAGGCCACCTCGTACGTGCCCGCCTTGATCTGCGCGGTGATGGTGGCGCTGGTGCCGGGGCCGATGTTCTCCCGCTCGGTGACGATGCGGTCGCCCGGCGCGTAGACGTAGACCTCGGTGACCTTGGAGCCCTTGTTGTGCACGTCCAGGCTGACGGAACCGGCGGGGAACTCCGTGCGCGAGACCTTGCAGGAGCTGTCGGCCGCGTCCACCCGTATCGCGCCGTCGGACGAGGCGTCGTTCTTCTTCGCGCAGCCGGTGACGGCGGCCGTGCCGAGGACGACCAGGGAGAGCAGGGCGACAGCGGAGGCTCTGGGCACGGCAGGCATGGGTCAACAACTCCACGGGCGGGAAAGGGGCGAAGACGACGACGGGTGCGCAGGCAGGGAAAAACACAAGGTTTGCCTTAGGCAAGGCAAACCTTAGTGAAAAGCCTGTGACGTGTCCATGTGATCAGCGTCGCTCCCCGACAGACCGGCGGACCGGCGGACCGGCGGACCGACTGACCGACCGGCGGGCCGACCTGGCCGACGGGCCGGCCGACCGATCCGGGCCCGGTCCTCCGCGCCTCAGGCCCGGTATTCGGTCAGATCGATCGCGTGCACCCGCACCGGGCGGCCGGACACCGGGTGGGTCGTCGTGCGGTCCGGGACCATGCCGAGCTTGCGCATCACGTTCTCGGAGGCGTCGTTGCCGAGCTGTGCGATGCTGATCACGCGGTCGAGGCCGCGGTCCTGGAGGGCGAACTCCAAGGTGGCGTGAGCGGCCTCCGACGCGTAACCCTGCCCCCAGAACTGGCGGCCGAGCCGCCAGCCGATCTCCACCGCGGGCAGTACCTCGGGCAGGAACGTGGGCACGGACAGCCCCGTGAACCCGGCCAGTTCGCCCGAGGCGAGGAGTTCGACGGCGAAGAGGCCGAAGCCCTCGTCGTCCCACTCCTCCTCCCACCGCTCGATGGACTCCGCGGTCTGCTCCAGGTCGCGGGGCTGCCCGTCGCCGATGTAGCGCATGACCTCCGGGTCGGCGTTGATCTCGGCCATCGGCGCGATGTCGTCCTCGCGCCAGCGGCGCAGGACCAGGCGGGGCGTGCGGATCTCGGTCATGGCCCCATCCTGTCGAAGTCCGCGGCCGGGTCACAATCGGCTTCCCCGGCGGACACGGCCGCGGCGCCCGCAGGGCTCAGGGCACCACCTGGATCTTCCGGCCCTTGCCTGCCTTGAACCGCTCGAGCGCCGACGCGTAGTCGACCAGCGGCAGCCGGTCGCTGATGAAGACCTCCGGGTCGAGCACCCCGCCCGCGAACAGCTCGGCGGCCCGCTCGTAGCTGTGCAGGACGGCCATCGAGCCGGTGATCGTGATCTCCTGGTTGTAGATGCGGTACGGCTCGATCGTCGCGCGCGCGGCGTAGTCGGCCACGCCGAACTGGAGGAAGGTGCCGCCCTTGCCGACCCGGTCCAGCGCGTCCTGGATGGCCTGCGCGTTGCCGGTCGCGTCGATCACGACGTCCCAGCCGCGCGGGCGGGCGATCTCGTCCGCGTTGGTCGCCACCTGCGAGCAGCCGAGCGACGTGGCCGTGGTCAGCCGCTCCTCGTTGATGTCGACGACGTCGACGGTCGCGGCGCCGGTCCGCTTGGCCAGCTCCAGCATCATCAGGCCCATGGTGCCGGAGCCGTAGATCAGTACGTGGCTGGCCAGTTGGCTGCGCAGGATGTCGTAGCCGCGTACGGCGCAGGACAGCGGTTCGATCAGCGCCGCGTCCACCGTCCGTATGTGCTCGGGGAGTTTAACGCAGTTGGCGACCGGGGCGACGGCGAATTCGGCGGCGCCGCCGGGGACGGTCACGCCGATCGCGGCCCACCGCTCGCACAGATTGCTCCGCCCGATCCGGCAGTAGTGGCACTCGTGGCAGTACAGCGACGGGTCGACCGCCACCTGGTCGCCCACGGCCAGCTCGCGGACCTCGGAGCCCACGGCGACGATCTCACCGGCGAATTCGTGCCCCGGCACGATCGGCAGGGTCGGGGCGAACTCGCCCTGGAGGATGTGCAGATCGGTGCCGCACAGACCGCAGGCCGCGACCTGGACCACGACGTCCCGGGGGCCGGGCGCCGGGTCGTCGACGGTCTCGATGCCGACGACACCGGGGGAGCTGATGACGGCTGCTTTCACTTGACGGCTCCAAGAGAGAGGCCCTGGACGAGCTTGTCCTGGGCGGCGAATCCGGCGGCCAGTACCGGCAGGGATATACAGACGGCGGCGGCGCACACCTTGGCGAGGAACAGGCCCTGGCTGGTGACGAATCCGGTGAGGAACACCGGCGCAGTACCGGCCACCACACCGGTCAGCACCCGCGCGAAGAGCAGTTCGTTCCAACTGAAGATGAACGAGATCAGCGCGGTCGCGGCGATCCCCGGGGTGACGACCGGGGCGATGATCCTTACCAGGATGGTCGGCAGGCCCGCGCCGTCGATCGAGGCGGCCTCCAGGATCTCCACCGGGACCTCGGCCAGGAACGAGCGCATCATCCACACCGCGATCGGCAGATTCATCGAGGTGTAGAGCAGGATCAGCAGCCAGATGTTGTCCAGCAGACCGGCGTTCTTCGCGATCAGATAGACCGGCAGCAGGCCCGCGACGGCGGGCAGCATCTTGGTCGACAGGAAGAAGAACATCACGTCGGTCCACTTGCGCACCGGCTTGATCGACAGCGCGTAGGCGGCGGGGAAGGACAGCACCAGTACGAGGGCGGTGGAAACCGCCGCCGCTGTCAGGGAGTTGACCAGCGGCGGCCACGGGCTGACGCCGGTGCCGGAGCCGAAGAACTCCCGGTAGCCGTGGAGCGTCAGCGACGCCCCGAGCTTCGGCGGGTTGGTCGCCGCGTCCTGCTCGCTGTGGAAGGAGGTGAGCACCATCCACGCGAAGGGCAGGAAGAAGACGATCCCGCACAGCCAGGCCAGCAGGCCGAGCAGTGAGCGGTTGCGCCGCTCCTTGCGGGCGGCGGGTGCCGTACGGCGGCGGGCGGTGGTCACGGAGACGGTAGCCATCACCGGGTCTCCTCTCGGAACAGCGACGAGACGGTGCGCAGCGCGAAGGTGGCCACGATGATCGACAGGATGACCACGATGACGCCCGCGGCGGACGCCTGTCCGTAGTCGTGCGCCTGGTAGAAGGTCGTGTAGACGGTGTAGGGGAGGTTGGCGGTGCCGAGACCGCCGGAGGTGATGGTGAACACGGCGTCGAAGTTCTGCACCACGTACACCGACCCGAGCAGGGCCGCCAGTTCGAGATAGCGGCGCAGGTACGGAAAGGTCAGATAGCGGAAGATCTGCCAGGTGCCCGCGCCGTCCACCCGCGCCGCCTCGGCGATGTCCATCGGCCGGCTCTGGAGCCCGGCGAGCAGGATCAGCATCATGAACGGCGTCCACTGCCACACCAGCGACGCCTCGACGGCCAGCAGCGGGTGGGTGGACAGCCAGTCCGGCTGCGGCGCGTTGTCGCTGCCGAACAGCTTCCACAGCCAGTTGAGCGAGCCGTTGATCAGGCCGTACGACGCGTTGTACAGCGCGTGCTTCCACAGCAGCGCGGACGCCACCGGTACCACCAGGAACGGCGTGATGAGCATGGTGCGCACGATGCCCCGGCCGAGGAACTTCCGGTCGAGCAGCAGCGCGAGGCCGAGGCCGAGCAGCAGGCTGACCAGGACCACGGAGACGGTCAGCACGACCGTGGTGGTCAGGGCGTGGCGCAGTTGCGGGTCGGTGAACTCTTCCTTGTAGTTCTGGAGGCCGGCGAAACCGCGGTCACCGGGGTCGAGGGCGTTCCACCGCATGAACGAGATCACCAGGGTGCCGACGAACGGCAGTTGGGTGACCACGATCATGAAGACCAGGGCCGGCAGCAGCGGGGCCCGCCGGACCCAGGCGCCGGGGGACCGGCGCGCGGCGGGCGGCGCAGGCTCTTGCTCGGTCTGCGGCGCGCGGATGCGTCTGGTGAGGGATGGGGTGCTCATGGTGTCAGTCGTCTCTCTCCGCTTCGCGCCCCGGGCCCGCCGCCCGGCCCCGTCGTGCGGGGGGCCGGGGGCGGCCGGGACCGTCGGGTGGGGCGGTGGCGGTCAGTTGCCCGCGTACTTGTCGGCGACCTTCTCTGCGAGCTTCTGGCTCGCGGACAAGGCGCTCTTCACGCTGGTCTGGCCCGCGATGGCGGAGCTGATCTGCTGCGAGACCTGGGTGCCCAGATCGGTGAACTCGGGGATGCCGACGAACTGGATGCCGGGCGCGGGCCGCGGCTGGATGCCCGGGTTCGTCGGGTTGGCCGCCTCGAGCGCGGTCTCGGTGGCCTTGGCGAACGCCGAGGCGGAGGCGACGTAGTCCGGGTTCTGGTACGTGGAGGTGCGCTTGCCGGCCGGGACCCGCGACCAGCCCAGTTGCTTGCCGACCAGTTCCTCGTAGCCCTTGCCCGACGCCCACGAGATGAACTTCCAGGCGTCGTCCTGGTGCTTGCTGGCCTTCTGCAGGCCCCAGGCCCAGGTGTAGAGCCAGCCGGAGCTCTTGGTCTGGTCGACCGGAGCGGGCGCGTAGCCGAGCTTGCCCGCCACCGGGGAGTCCTTGGCCTCCAGCGAACCGGCCGCCGACGTCGCGTCGTACCACATGGCGACCTTGCCCTGCTCCAGGTCGTTGAGGCACTCGGTGAACCCGGCCTGCGGGGCTCCGGCCTCACCGTGGGCGCGCACCAGGTCCACGTAGAACTGCGTCGCCTTGGTGAAGGCGGGGCTGTTGACCTGGGCCTTCCAGTCCTTGTCGAACCAGGTGCCGCCCATGGTGTTGACCACGGTGGTCAGCGGGGCGATGACCTCGCCCCAGCCGGGCTGGCCGCGCAGGCAGATGCCCTTCATGCCGGATCGCGCGCCGTCGACCTTCGCGGCGAGGTCCGCGACCTGCGCCCAGGTCGGGTTGGCGGGCATCGTCAGGTTCTTCGCCGCGAAGACGTCCTTGCGGTACATCAGGAACGACGACTCGCCGTAGAAGGGCTCGGCGTAGATGTCGTTCTTGTATGTCAGCGACTGCTGGAGCGCGGGCAGGATGTCGCTCTGCGCGAAGGCCGTGTCGGACTTGGTGTGCGCGGTGAGCGGGGCGAGCCAGCCGTTCTTGGCGTAGATCGGCGTCTCGTAGTTGCTGATGGTCGCGACGTCGTACTGGCCGGCCTGGCTGGAGAAGTCCTGGGTGATCTTGTCCCGGACGTCGTTCTCGGGCAGCACCGTGAAATTGACCTTGATACCGGTGGACTTGGTGAAGTTGGCGGCGGTGAGCTTTTGAAGGTCCTCCATCTGCGGGTTGTTGACCATCAGTACGTTGATGGAGTGACCGCCGGAGCTTCCGCCGGAGCCGCCGGCGCCGGAACAGGCCGCGAGCAGGGTGCCGCAGACGGCGAGGGCGAGCGGGGGCAGAAGGCGGGGAAGGCTTCTCGTTCTCGGTGTCATGATTCGTCCCTTTCATGACCGGGGATGAGGGTGGGTGGAGCGGAGTCGTGGTGCGGGAGGGCAGGGGGTAGCCCGGATCGGCGTACCGGGGAGGTGCGGAAGGCGGGGGGAGCGCCGGGACTGCGGGGGGGGGCGGGGCCTGCGGGGATCTCGGAGATCGCGGGGGAGGTGGGGGGAGGGGAAGGGGGAGCGGCGCGGGGCGGGCCCGCGGGTCAGACTCTGAAGACGCGGGGTCCCAGAAGTGCGTAGCGGTGCGCCTCGGCGCTGGACAGACCGGTGTCGGTGACGATCGCCTCGAAGTCGCCGACCTGGGCGAAGCGGCAGAAGCTGCTCGCGCCGAATTTGCTGTGGTGGCCCATGAAGATCCGGCGCCGGGAGACCTCCAGCGCCTTGGCCTTGACGTCGGCGACCACGGGATCCGGTGTGGTCAGGCCGAGTTCGCGGGAGATGCCGTTCGACCCGACGAAGGCCAGGTCGATGACGAAGCCCGCGAGCATGTCGCAGGCCCAGGAGCCGACGGTGGCCAGCGTCCGGGCCCGGACACGGCCACCGAGCAGCAGCACAGTGGTGTTGGCGGAGTCCGCGACGGCCGCCGCGGTGGTCAACGACGCGGTGACCACCGTCAGCGGCCGATCGCTGGGCAGCAGCGCGGCGAGCAGTTGAGGGGTGTAGCCCTCGTCCACGAAGACGGTCTCCGCCTCGCCGAGCAGCTTGACCGCCTCGGCCGCGATCCGTCGCTTGTCGGCGACATGCAGCGTCACCCGCTGGGCGAGGTCGGTCTCGAACCCCGCGCCCTCGACGGGATAGGCGCCGCCGTACGTCCTGCGGACCAGACCGCGGCTCTCCAGTACGCCCAGATCGCGGCGGATGGTCTCCGGCGCCACCTTGAGATCGGCGGCCATCACGGTGACCTCGACCTGACCCTGGTGGCGCGCGAGCGCGAGGATCCGATGTTGGCGTTCTTGTGCTCTCACGGTCACCACCTGTCTCTTCGCCGGTCCGGGCAAGGCGTGCCCGGTTTTGCCCGTGGAAGAGTTATACCAACGCCACTTTGACAGGGACCGGCCCATAACGGACAACAAACTGCCCGGTGTTGCCCGGACCGGTCGGCAAGAGTGCCAGTTCAGAGGGTGTGTTGGCGATCAGGTGGTGTGGTGGTTGGCCATACGGCCCGTGGAAGTGCCCGTTTCGGACGACGGGCAGGCAACGGGCGGCCCGCGGGGCACGCGGCGTGCGCCGGACGTGCGAGCGGCGGCCGCCCGACGGGTGGACCGCGGGCGGGCGGCGGCGCCCCGGACGGATCAGACGAGCGTGAGGACGCGCGGGCCCTGCTCGGTGATCGCGACGGTGTGCTCGATGTGCGCGGCGCGGCTCCCGTCGACCGTGCGCAGCGTCCAGCCGTCCGGGTCCGTACGGTATTCGTCGCGCCCGCCGGACATCAGCATCGGCTCGATCGCGAGGACGAGCCCGTGGCGGAGCGGGAAGCCGCGCCCCGGCCGCCCGCGGTTGGGCACGTGCGGGTCCTCGTGCATCTGGCGGCCGATGCCGTGGCCGCCGAAGTCGGTGGGCATGCCGCAGCGCGCCGTGCGCGCCACCGCGCCGACAGCGTGCGAGATGTCGCCGAGGCGGTGGCCGACGACGGCCGCCGCGATGCCCGCGTCCAGGGCGCGCTGGGTGGCGGCGATCAGCTCCACGTCCTCGGGCCGGGGCGTGCCCACGATGAAGCTGACCGCGGCGTCGCCCGCCCAGCCGTCGAGCACCGCGCCGCAGTCGATGCTCACCAGGTCGCCGTCGCGCAGCCGGTAGTCGGTGGGGATGCCGTGCACGAGCGCGTCGTTCACCGACGCGCAGATCACCGCGGGGAAGGGGGAGGGGGCGAAGGACGGCTGGTAGCCGAGGAAGGGGGACGTGGCGCCCGCCTTGTCCAGGACGGCGTGGGCCGCCGCGTCCAGGTCCCGAAGCGATACGCCGACGGCCGCCGCCTCCCGTGCGGCGGCGAGCGCCTGCGCCACGACGCGCCCCGCCTCGCGCATCGCGTCGAGCGCCGCGTCGGTCTTGATCTCCACCATGTGCTGTGACTCCTCGTCGTGCGGGCGGCCGGACTCCTTCCGGCCGCGGCCTCGCCCAATACTTATACCGGTATTAGTATCACGGGTATGGTGAGAACACCCCTGACCCCCGAGGAGCGCGCCCGCGGCGAACGCTTCGGCGCACTGCTCCGCGACGCCCGCGGCGACCGCAGCATGGTGGACGTGGCGGCGGCGGCCGGGGTCTCCGCGGAGACCCTGCGCAAGATCGAGACCGGCCGGGCCCCGACCCCGGCCTTCTTCACCGTGGTCGCCTTGGCGGCGGCGCTCGGCCTGTCCCTGGACGTGCTGGCCACGGCCTGCGCCCCGGAGGAGATCGGGGAGGCGGTGCGGGCACTGTCGGCGTGAGGGTGCGGGAGGTGCCGTGGGCGGGCGGTACAACGGGAGCCGGCCGGGTCGTACGGCCTCAGGCGCGCCGCTCGCCGTGCCGAGCGGACGCGCCCGGCGCCGCGGGGACCCGGCCGGACCGTGGCGCGACGGCCGTCAGGCCGGGGCCTCGGTGGGGTCGGCCGGCGCGGTGGCCGCCGCCTGCGCCGCGTGCGCGAGCAGTTCGTCCACCGACCACTGGTCGTACGCGTGCTCGCCGTACTTCGCCGCGACGATCCGGCCGTCCGGGGCGATCAGGAAGTCGGCGGGCAGGCCGAGGCTGCCGCCGGTCGGCACGACCGGGGCCATACGGTTGCGGCGCCGGACCGTGCCCCACATCGAGCTGCCGACCGCGCGCGCGATGGCGGGCCAGACCCGCGGATCGGCCACCGCGCGGATCGAGGTCTCGACCCCGAACTCGCGGTAGAGCGTCTTGTCCGGGTCGCCCACCACGGCGAACGGCAACTCGGCCTCGTACTTGAGCAGTTCCTCGTCGGGGGCGTGGAAGACCACGACCTCGTGGATTCCGGCGGCCCTGATCTCGTCGGCCCGCCGGACGAAGGAGCGCAGGTGCAGATTGCAGACCGGGCATCCCGCGAACCGCCGGAATTGCAGGTGCACCGGATATCCGGCCTCGGGAACGGCGACGGTCTCCCCGGTCATCGTGGTCAGGACGTGTGACGGGGCTAAATCCCCCGCGGTGAAGGTCGTTTCGGTCTTCCGCACCGGCTTGTCTCCTGTCGGTAAAGCGTCGAGAGGCATCGGGAGGCGTCGGGAGGCGTCGATTCGGCGGAGGTGCCGCGAAGGTACGGCAGCGCTGTCGCGGACGGGCGCGATGAGTGGCGACGCTGCCGCTGTCGAGAATAGTCGGCCGAGCGGCGGCGCGTCCGGCCGAACGCTGGGGCCGATTGTCAGCCGAGATATTTGACGATGCCTGACACTATCTGAATCATCCCCTCCGACCTTTCGTGCCCGATACGGACGTTCAACGCGCCTTTCTTGGGCGCCATTCGGGAGAATTCCGGAGGAACCGTCAATCAGGTCTAGACCCTTGACGCACCATTGGATTCAGCAGTTGAATCGACGCGTGCCCGATACCGCTTGTGCACGGAAGATCGGCGTGAAGGCGCGTGTCAAGGGACTGTGCGCGCCGGACCCCACCGCAAGTCAGCGTAATTCGAGCGGAATTCACCGGGCTGGCCGCGCGCGCCCCGCGCGGCCCACCACGGAACACTGAGTTCATCTGTTGAACAGGCCAACAGCATGAACCCCCACACTCAGTCCACCGATACGCCCGGCGGTCCCGCCGCGCGTCGCCGTTCGGAGTCATCCATGGCAGTGTCACGTCGCAAGTTCGTGAGCGTCACCGCGGCCGGTACGTCCGCCGCCGCCCTCGGCGCCCTGGGCCTGGCCGCGAGAGCCTCGGCGTCCGCCGTCTCCCCGTCCGCGTCGGCCGCCCCCGCCGCGAGCGGGCCGGGAGACGTGGTCGGGAAGGTCACGGTCGGCTATCAGGGCTGGTTCGCCTGCATCGGCGACGGCGCCCCGATCAACGCCTGGTGGCACTGGAGCCCCAACTCCAGCCAGCCCCCGTCGCCGTCCAACACCGGCATCGTCGCCTGGCCCGACATGCGCGACTACACCAAGACGTACCAGACCGCCTACGCGAATCTCGGCAACGGCCAGCCCGCCACGCTCTTCTCGTCCTACGACCAGCAGACCGTGGACACCCACTTCCAGTGGATGCAGCAGAACAACATCGACACCGCCGCGCTCCAGCGCTTCAACCCCGTCGGCGGCGAAGGTCCGACACGCGACGCGATGGCCACCAAGGTGCGCAGCGCGGCGGAGTCGCACGGCCGGAAGTTCTACATCATGTACGACGTCACCGACTGGACCAACATGCAGTCGGAGATCAAGACCGACTGGACCAACAAGATGAAGGCCCACACGGCCTCGTCCGCCTACGCGACGCAGAACGGCAAGCCGGTCGTCTGCATCTGGGGCTTCGGCTTCAACGACGACAAACGCCCGTGGGCGCCCGCGCCCTGCCTGGACGTCGTCAACTGGTTCAAGTCCCAGGGCTGTTACGTCATCGGCGGCGTACCCACCTGGTGGCGGACCGGCGACCGCGACTCCCGCGCCGGATTCAGCGACGTCTACCACGCGTTCAACATGATCTCGCCGTGGATGGTCGGCCGGATCGGCAACGTCTCGGACGCCGACAACTTCTACAACGTGGCGACCGTCCCCGACCTCGCCGAATGCGCCGCCCACGGCATCGACTACCAGCCGTGCGTCCTGCCCGGCGCCGTCACACTGCGGCAGCGCGCGCACGGCGACTTCATGTGGCGGCAGTTCTACAACATGTGCAGGGCCGGGGTGCAGGGCATCTACATCTCGATGTTCGACGAGTACAACGAGGGCAACCAGATCGCCAAGACCGCCGAGTCCCAGGCTTTCGTGCCGACCAACTCCGGGTTCCTGGCGCTGGACGAGGACGGTACGGCCTGCTCGTCGGACTACTACCTGCGGCTGACCGGCGACGGCGGCAAGATGCTCAAGGGCCAGATCGCCCTCACCGCGACCCGCCCCACCCAGCCGACGACCACCACACCGGGCGGCGGCACCGGTACCGTGATCAGCCTGCGCGCCCGCGTGAACAACAACTACGTGACCGCCGAGAACGCCGGAGCCGCGGCCCTCATCGCCAACAGGACCGCCATCGGCGCCTGGGAGCAGTTCGACATGACCGACGCGGGCGGCGGCAACATCGCGCTGCGCGCCCACGCCAACAACCGCTACGTCAGCGCGGGTTCCGGCAATCTCATCGCCGACTCCACCACCGTCGGCGCCGCTCAGACCTTCACCCTCATCCACAACTCCGACGGCAGCGTCAGCCTCCGCGCCCAGGCCACCAACCAGTACGTGACCGCCGAGAACGCGGGCGCCGCGCCGCTGGTCGCCAACCGGGCCGCCATCGGCGCCTGGGAGAAATTCGACCTGATCACCGGCTAGGCCCTAGCGGCAGCGGCTCGCGCACCTGGCGCCTTTCTGCCCGGCACCGCCATCCCCGGGCAGGGAGGCGCCCCGCCGCGTCCGGGCCCCGGCGGCCGGCGCGGGCGGACGGTCCGATTCCGCCCGCCGCGGCGGCGGAGTCCGGCCGACCCGTCGGGAAACCCTCCCGGCGTGGCGCGCGAAACAGGGTGGCCGATCGCCGGAGCAGGTGATCTGATGGACGTCGGGGACTGCCGACGCGGGGGCGCGGCGGCACCGAAGAGCCGGTCGAGGACAGGGGCGGGTCGATGTCGCAGGGGGATCCTGCCGGAGCGGTGCCGGAGTTGGAACCGCGGTCGGGCGCGGGGACCGACGAAGAGCACAAGAGCCAGTTGCTCGTACGGGAAGCGCTCTCGGTCATCGGCGCGGTCGTCCAGACGCTGATGGGACTCGTCGCCGACCTCCAGGCGTGGTGCGCGGTCCTGGAGCGCCGGGCGAATGAGGCGGTCGGCATCGACGCCCCGCCGCGGCGCAGGGAACTGGCCGACCACCAGGACCGGTTGGTCGCCGCGGAGTCCCTGCTGGCCAGAGCCCGCAGGGAACGAGAGGCGGCGGAGGAGCTGGCCGTCGGCGTCCGGCGGTCGGCCGTGGAGCAGGGCCGGGCCCGTACGCGACCTGGCCCGTCCCGCACCCCGGTCGTGGACGACGGTCCCGGCTCCGGGGCCGACGAGGGCTCCCGGGTGGGCGCCGCGATCGCCCGGCTGCGGGAATTCGACCTCGCGCTGGAGAGCGCCGACGAACAGCTCGAGGCGTACGACGCCCGGGCCGCCGCCGTACGCGTACTCGTGGAGCCCGGCCCCGAACCGGGTCCGGCCGACGACACCGCCGACGCCGTGACCGGATCGGCCGCGACGCCGAAGACGGCGGACGGCCGCGCGGACGGCTACTCGAAGGACGACCGGGAGACGGACGAGGCGGACCCGCCGGAGGACCGGAAGCCGCCGGCCCCGGTCTGGACGACCTGGTGCACCGTCCTGACCGGCTGCGGCCTGCTGCTCGCGGCCATACTGGCCGGCACCAGCTTCACCTACGCGCGCTGGGAGCACCCGGGCGCCGAGGCCGTGACCTGGTACGCGATCGGTGACCTGCTCGCCCTGTGCGTCGTCGTCTTCGTCGGCCTGATGGTGCTCGGCACCCTCGTGGAGCGCTACGAGCTGTCCACCCTGGGGGAGACCTCACTCGTCCTGGCGATCCTGCTGGTGGTGCCCGTGCTCGGGGTGGGGATGTGGCACCCCGAGGCGTTCGGCCATATGGGCATGTGGGGACGGTCGTTGGCGCGCTCGCTGGTGTGAGGCGCAGGCGAGCGCGTCGCGGGCCGCCGTGACGGTCAGTCGGTGCCGAGCGCTGAACGCAGCACGGTGACCGCCTGGTTGATCGCAGCCTCCGCGGCCTGCGTGCCGCGCAGCGCGTTGAGCATCACGAAGTCGTGGATGATCGCGGGGTAGCGGGTCGCGGTGACGGCGACACCCGCCTGCCGGAGCTTGTCGGCGTACGCCTCGCCCTCGTCGCGCAGCACATCGGCCTCACCGGTGACGACCAGCGCGGGCGGCAGCCCGGTGAGCTGTTCCGTGGTGGCGCGCAGCGGGGACGCGGTGATCTCGGCGCGCTGCGCGGGGTCCTTCGTGTACTGGTCCCAGAACCACTGCATGCCGTCGCGGCGCAGGAAGTAACCGGTCGCGAACCGGTGGTACGAATCGGTGTCGAAGCTCGCGTCGGTGACCGGGTAGAACAGTACCTGCTGGACGAGCGGCACATCACCGCGCTCCTTGGCCATCAAGGTCAGCGCGGCGGCCATGTTGCCGCCGACCGAGTCACCGGCGACCGCGATGCGGCTCGCGTCCAGACCCTTGGCCGCGCCGTCGGTGACGACCCAGCGGGCGACGGCGTAGTTCTGCTCGATCGCGACCGGGTAGCGGGCCTCGGGGGACAGGTCGTACTCGGGGAAGACCACCGCCGCGCCGACACCGGCCGCCAGTTCGCGCACCAGCCGGTCGTGGGTGTGGGCGTTGCCGAACACCCAGCCCGCGCCGTGGATGTAGAGGATCACCGGCAGCGTTCCTACGGCGCCCTTGGGACGGACGACGCGCACCCGTACGGACTCGGTCGGGCCGTCCTCGACGGTCACCCACTCCTCGTCCACCTCGGGCGCGTCGATCTCGCCGGACTGCACCTCGTCGACCGTCTTGCGGCCCGCCACGGGGCCGAGGTCGAACAGATACGGCGGGTTGGCCGTGGCGGCGGCGAATTCCGCGGCGGCCGGTTCCAGGACGGGTGCTGCGGGAGTGGACTCGGACATGACGGGGGCTCCTCGTGGGACGGAAGGGGGACGGACGGTGTGGGCGTCGGCTCCGGGCGTGCTCCGGGCCGGCGCGTCGTGGTGGATCGTGCTCGGCCGTGCCCTGTCGTGCTCGGCAGGGCGAGCCGACCACACCCCAGAAGACTAGGACACGATTAGCTCGTGTACAAGCTAATCGTGCGCGTTGAAATTGCCTCATGGTGAAGCTAGGCTGATCGGTCGACCCCGTCACCCGTCCCCGAGGAGGGCCGCCCCGCATGGACAGCACGGAAGCCGCCGGCGCCGAGCCCGCGTTCACCCTGCTCCTGGACGACCAGCTCTGCTTCGCGCTGTACGCGGCCTCCCGTGCGGTCACCAGCCGCTACCGTCCGCTGCTGGACGAGTTCGGCCTCACGTATCCGCAGTACCTGGTGCTGCTGGTGCTCTGGCAGCACGGCGACGTCCCGATCAAGGACGTCGGCGCCGCCCTGCAACTCGACTACGGCACCCTCACCCCGCTGATCAAGCGGCTGGAGGCGGCCGGCCTGGTCCGCCGCGAGCGCAGCGCCGAGGACGAGCGCACCGTCCGCGTCATCCTCACCGAGCGGGGCGACGCGCTGCGCGACCGGGCCCGCGACGTACCCCCCGCGATAGGCGCGGCGATGGGTCTGTCGCCTCGGGAGACCGAGGCCGCCATGACCCTGTTGCGCCGTCTCGCGGACAACGTCTCGGCCGATCTCGCCCGCCGGTCGTAGACCTCGCCCACGCGCTCGGAAGGCTCTCCGAAACATTCGGGATTTCATCCCCTTGGAGGTGATCTCGCGGGTCGGCGGTTTTGTGGGTCAACCAATTCCTCCGGCTATTGATGCGCGTCTGCCTGCGGAAACGACTGGTGCCGCACGCCCGACTGGTGGCGAAGCTTTCGTAATCGGTGCCGAAAGTGTTGACACATGACGTGCTCCGCTCAACACTGTCGCGGCAGACGGTCCTCACGAGACGAGGAGGAAGCACGCACATGAACGACGCACCCGCACCCGCACCCCACATGAGCCGCAGGCGGCGCCCGTTAGGGCTGCTCAGCCGTTTCCGGCTGCTCATCAGCGGCGCCTGCGCGATAGCGCTGGTCGGCGTGGCCGCGCTCATCCTGCCCGGCACCGCCAACGCCGACACGATCATCACGTCGAACCAGACCGGCACCAACAACGGCTACTACTACTCGTTCTGGACCGACGGCGGCGGATCCGTCTCCATGAATCTGGGCTCCGGCGGCAACTACAGCACCTCGTGGAGCAATGCCGGCAACTTCGTCGCAGGCAAGGGCTGGGCGACCGGCGGACGCCGGAGCGTCGCCTACTCGGGCAGCTTCAACCCCTCGGGCAACGCCTACCTTTCGCTGTACGGATGGACGACGAATCCGCTGGTCGAGTACTACGTCGTCGACAACTACGGCACCTACCGGCCGACCGGCACGTACAAGGGCACGGTCACCAGCGACGGCGGCACGTACGACATCTACGAGACGACACGGGTCAACGCCCCGTCGATCGAGGGCACCCGGACCTTCAACCAGTACTGGAGCGTCCGGCAGTCGAAGCGGACCGGCGGCACCATCACCACGGGCAACCACTTCGACGCGTGGGCCAGCCACGGGATGAGCCTCGGCAGCTTCAACTACATGATCCTCGCCACCGAGGGCTACCAGAGCAGCGGCAACTCCAACATCACGCTGGGAAGCACCGGCGGCACCACCGGAGGGTCGACCACGGGTGGTTCGACCACCGGCGGGTCCACCACCGGGGGCTCCACCGGAGGCGGGGGCAGTTGCACGGCCGCGCTGTCCGCCGGTGAGCAGTGGAGTGACCGCTACAACCTCAACGTCTCGGTCTCGGGCTCCAGTTCGTGGACGGTGACGATGAACGTTCCGGCGCCGGAGAAGGTCATCGCGACGTGGAACATCAATGCCACGTATCCCAGTGCCCAGGTCTTGACCGCCAAGCCGAACGGCAGCGGCAACAACTGGGGTGTGACGATCCAGACCAACGGCGCCTGGACGTGGCCGACGGTCTCGTGCAGTCCGAGCTGACGCCGTACGCCGGTACGCGCGTTGCCCGTACGCCCGTATCCCCGGACCGCGTTGCCCGGTATCGCGTTTCCCGGCACCGCTTGTACCGGTACCGCGTGGCCCCGTCATCCCCCCACGGAGTTCGCAACGCCACCACAAGGAGGCCCCCCACATGCGAACCAGACCGCACATGTCATTACGTTCCCTGATCACGGGACTTGCCGTCGCCGCCACGGCGGTGGCGAGCGTCGTCACCTTCACCGTCGACGCCACCCCGTCGCACGCCGCCACCTGCAACGGGTACGTGGGACTTACCTTCGACGACGGTCCGTCCAACGACCACACCCCGAGCGTCCTCAACGCCCTTCGGCAGAACGGCCTGCGGGCCACGATGTTCAACGAGGGACAGTTTGCCGCGTCCTATCCGTCCCAGGTCCAGGCCGAGATCAACGCGGGGATGTGGGTCGGCAACCACAGCTACACCCACCCCCACCTGATCCAGGAGAGCCAGGCGCAGATCGACTCGGAGGTCTCCAGGACCCAGCAGGCCATCGCCGCGGCGGGCGGCGGCACACCGAAACTGTTCCGTCCGCCGTACGGCGAGACCAACGCGACCTTGCAGTCGGTCGAGGCCAAGTACGGTCTGACCCAGATCATCTGGGACGTCGACTCTCAGGACTGGAACGGCGCGAGCACCGACGCGATCGTGCAGGCCAACGCCCGGCTCACCAACGGCCAGATCATCCTCATGCACGAGTGGCCCGCCAACACGCTCGCCGCGATCCCGCGGATCGCGCAGGGCCTGGCGAGCCGCGGCCTGTGCGCGGGCATGATCTCCCCGCAGACCGGCCGCGCCGTCGCTCCCGACAGCGGCGGTACGAGCGGCGGCGGGACCGGCGGCACCACCGGAGGCACCACCGGGGGCGGTGGCGGGGGCAGTTGCACCGCGACCCTCTCCGCCGGTCAGCAGTGGAGCGACCGGTACAACCTGAACGTGGCGGTGTCCGGGTCGAGTTCGTGGACGGTGACGATGAACGTTCCGGCGCCGGAGAAGGTCATCGCGACGTGGAACATCAATGCCACGTATCCCAGTGCCCAGGTCTTGAC
>NZ_JBVHLD010000011.1:260808-322228 GCF_055559175.1 Streptomyces sp. NPDC024632 | reverse complement strand
CCACAAGGGAAAAAAAAGGTTCTGGGGAACAAAAACGGCACCCTAACCAGCTCCCAGGGTTCTTGCGCCCTCCGGTCGCCTTTGCCCCGCCGGTTTCCTCCCGCCGGGGGGGGGGGGGGGGGGCCCCCCCCCCCAGGACTCAGACACGAGCCGTATGGGCTAGCTGACGTTGACCGCCGCGTCGTCGATCAGGAACGACGTCGCGAGGGAGGCGTCCTCGGTGCCGGTGAACTTCAGGCTGACGGTCTGGCCCTTGTAGGAGGACAGGTCGACCGAGCGCTGGACGTAGCCGGTGCCCTTGTTGACGTTGGAGTAGGTGACCAGGGTCGTGCTGCCCGCCGTGAGGGTGAGCTTGTCGTACGCCGTGGTCGTGGAGGTCTCCTGGCTGCTGATGTAGAGCCAGTAGGTGAAGGTGGCGCTGGTGCACGAGGCGGGGATCGTGACCGACTGGGCGAGCGTGTCGGTGTGCGTGGTCCCGTAGCCGTTCAGCCACGCCTTGTACGAGCCGCCGTGGGACGCGGCGCCGGTGCTGTTGTCGATCACGCCCGACGTCGTCGTCCAGCCGGTGTTGCCGCTCTCGAAGCCCGGGTTGGTCAGGAGCTGCGCCGCGGTGCAGCCGCCGCCGCCCGCGCTGGTGACCGTCCAGGTGAAGGTGGCCGTACCGGTGGCGTTGGTGGAGTCCTTCGCCGTGACCGTCACGCTGGAGCTGCCGGTCGCGGTCGGGGTGCCCGAGATCAGGCCGGTGGAGGCGTTGATCGACAGACCGGCCGGCAGGCCCGTCGCGGTGTAGGTCAGCGCGCCGCCGTTGGTGGTGCTCGCCTGGATCTGGAGGCTGGCCGCCGTGTTCACCACGGTGGACTTGGCGCCCGGGTTGGTGACGGTGACGCCGCTGGGCGTGGTGACCCGGCTGCCGACGTTGATCGCCGCCCAGGTGTTGGCGACCGTGTTGTACGTGGCGCTGTTGGCGCCCCACAGGTCGGCCGCCGCGAGCAGCGACTGGGTGCGGGCCGACGCGTAGTTGGTGGTCGAGGTGAAGCGCTCGGTGAGCGCCTTGTACCAGAGCTTGAGGGCGTTGTCCCGGCCGATGCCGGGCACCGACAGACCGTCGGAGGTCGGGCTGTTGTAGCTCACACCGCCGATGACCTTGGCGCCGCTGCCCTCGGAGAGCAGGTAGAAGAAGTGGTTGGCCGGGCCCGACGAGTAGTGCACGTCGAGGCCGCCCAGGCTGGAGGACCAGTAGTCCTTCGAGCCGCCGTCCTTGCTCGGCTGGTCCATGTACCGCAACGGCGTGCCGTTGCCGTTGATGTTGATCTTCTCGCCGATGAGGTAGTCACCCGGGTCGGAGGTGTTGTTGGCGTAGAACTCCACGCCGGTGCCGAAGATGTCCGAGGTGGCCTCGTTCAGACCGCCGGACTCACCCGAGTAGTTCAGCCCCGCGGTGTTGGAGGTGACGCCGTGGCTCATCTCGTGGCCCGCGACGTCGAGCGCGGTCAGCGGGTGCGTGTTGCCGCTGCCGTCGCCGTACGTCATGCAGAAGCAGGAGTCGTCCCAGAAGGCGTTGACGTAGCTGTTGCCGTAGTGGGCGCGGGAGTACGCGGCCACACCGTCGCCGCGTATGCCGCTGCGGCCGAAGGTGTTCTTGTAGAAGTCCCAGGTCTCCTGGGCGCCGTAGGCCGCGTCCACACCGGCGGTGGTGGCGGTCGACGGGTTGCCGTCGCCCCACGTGTCGCTGGACTGCGAGAACAGCGTGCCGGTGCCGGAGGTGCCGTGGTTGAGGTTGTACGTCTTGTGGCCGCCGCGCCCGCCGTCGGTCAGCGTGTACGTCGATCCGGACTGCGTGGTGCCGATGGTGACCTGGCCGCTGTACTCACTGTTGCCGATGCCGGTCTCGATGCCCTGGTACTCGTACAGGCGGTTGCCGGTGCTCGCGTCGGTGATGACGTGGAGCTGGTTCGGCGTGCCGTCCTCCTGGAAGCCGCCGATGACGGACTCCCAGGCCAGTACGGGCGTACCGGACGCGGCCCAGATGACCTTGTGCGGCGCGCCGACCGCGGCCGGGGAGGCCGCGCCGTCCGCCTTCGCGCGGGCGAGCGCCGTGGTCTTCGCCGAGTCCGCGCTCTTGACCGCGGTCGTGCTGGCCACCGCCACCGAGGCGTTGGTCGCCTTGTCGACACCGGTGGTCGCCCCTGCGGCGTCCTGGTGCACGATCAAGTCGCCGCCGAGGACCGGCAGGCCCTGGTACGTACGCTCGTAGCGGGTGTGGACGGTGCCGTCGGTGTCCTTGGTGACGGACTTGACGACCAGCTTCTCACCCGAGCTCAGGTGCAGCGAGGACGCGGTGGCCGCGCTCTTGGTCTGCGCCTGCGAGACGAGGGTGGCCTGCTGGGCCGGGGAGAGCGATGCGGGCAGCGCACCCGCTCGCGGCTGAACATGTGTACTGGCCTGGGCCGTTGCCTGCCCGGGTACGCCTGCTGAGGCCGTACCCGCGGGCAGTGCGACCGCCAGCATCGCTGCACCGGCAATCAGCACTCCTGCTGCTGTTGCCTTGCGGGGGGATCTGCGCACTCGTCACTCCTTCTGCGGCGACCGCGGATGGGCGGTCGGTGACAGTCCGGACAGGTGGGGTTGGTGATCTGTCCGGGTAGAGCTGTGGCACTGCTGTAGTGCTGTGGCGTTGCTGTGGAACGGGGCACAGAGTGGCATCCTTTACCGGTACATGTCAGTGGCGTGGGGCAAACTTGGCCGAAAACAGTCCGTTGTTCGGTGAGCGGTGTTCGCATAGCGGTCATTTGTCATCGCGGTGTTGCGCGGAGAAGAAGTTTTTCTGCGGGCGAATGGGGTCAAGAGGGGGCCAATCCGGCCCTCTGGATCAGGCGCAGTTGGTGTCCCGGCAATGCGAACCGCCCTTGGCGCGTGGCGCGAAGGGCGGTTCGTTGGCGCGGGCCGGGCGGTGCGGCGCCGCGGGGCGGGGCGGTGCGCCGATCCGGACGGGGTGATTCGCCGACACCAGCGGGGCGGTGCGGCGCCGCGGGCGGGTGCCGCGTCGGCGTGGACGGCCTCGTCGTAGGGGCGCTGACGGTCAGACCAGGCTGTCCCGCCACGCCTGGTGGAGTCCGGCGAAGTGGCCGTCGTCCGCGATGAGTTCGTCCGGGGTGCCGTCCTCGACGATCCGGCCGTCGCGCATGACCAGGACCCGGTCGGCGATCTCCACGGTCGACAGCCGGTGCGCGATGATCACCGCCGTACGCCCGTTGAGCACGGTGTGCATCGCGTGCTGGACGGCCTTCTCGCCCGGCACGTCCAGCGAGGACGTCGCCTCGTCCAGGATCAGCACGCCGGGGTCGGCGAGCAACGCCCGCGCGAAGGCGACCAGTTGGCGCTGGCCCGCGGAGATACGGCCGCCGCGCTTGCGTACGTCCGTGTCGTAGCCGTCCGGCAGCGCCGCGATGAAGTCATGGGCGCCGATGGCCTTCGCGGCGGCCTCCACATCCTCGCGGGAGGCGTCCGGCCGGCCGATCGCGATGTTCTCCGCGACCGTCCCGGAGAACAGGAACGCCTCCTGCGTCACCATCACGACCCCGCGCCGCAGATCGGTCTGCGTGAGATCGCTCAACTCCACGCCGTCCAGCAGCACTCGGCCGCTGGTGGGGTCGTAGAACCTGGCCAGCAGTTTGGCGAGCGTCGACTTGCCCGCGCCGGTCGCGCCCACCACGGCGACGGTCTGCCCCGCGGGCAGCCGCAGCGAGAACCGCGGCAGCACCTCGCCGCCCGTGCGGTACGCGAAGCGCACCTCGTCGAAGACGACCTCGCGGCCCGGCAGTTCGCCCGCCCGCTCCGGCAGCGGCACCGCGCGCTCGGGCGCGGGCTCCGGCACGGTCGGCCGCTGGGCCAGCAGCCCGGCGATCTTCTCCAGTGAAGCCGCCGCGGACTGATAGGAGTTGAGGAACATGCCGAGCCGGTCGATCGGGTCGTAGAGTCGCCGCAGATACAGCACGAAGGCGGCGAGCACACCGAGCGCCATCCCGCCGTCCGCCACCCGGTACGCGCCCCACATCACGATCGCGGCGATCGTGACGTTGGCGATCACGCGGGAGCCGACGACGTAACGCGCCATCTCCAGGATCGCGTCGCCGTTGGCCCGCTCATGGCGGTGGTTCAGTTCGAGGAACGCCTCGTCGTTCGGCTCCTCGCGGCGGAACGCCTTCACCGGGCGGATGCCGTTCATCGTCTCGGTGAACTTCACGATGACGGCCGCGATGGCCGTGGACCGCTTGCGGTAGGCGACCATCGAGCGCCGCTGGTACACGCGGATCGCCACGTACAGCGGGGCGTACGACACCAGGGCCGCCAGTCCCAGCTCCCAGTCGAGGAAGATCAGCAGCGCGGTGATGTAGACCGCCGACAGTACGACCTCGATCAGCTCGTCCAGGCCATCGTTGAGCAGTTCGCGGATCGACTCGACGTCCGAGGTGGAGCGGGAGATCAGCCGGCCCGAGGTGTAGCGCTCGTGGAAGTCCAGGCTGAGGGTCTGGGCGTGCCGGAAGATCCGGCCGCGCAGGTCGACCAGCACGTCCTGGCTGACGCGGGCGGCGACCCGGATGAAGAAGCGCTGGAGCGTGCCGGAGGCGATGCCGCAGCCCATGTAGCCGCAGGCGACCGCGATCAGCGCGCCGTGCCTGCCGTCGCGCACCGCCGGGATGGCGTGGTCGATGGCGTACGCCACCAGGAGCGGGCCCGCCTGCACGGCCGCCTGCTGGACCAGCAGCAGGATCGCGGCCAGCCAGACGCGGGCGCGGTGCGGGCCGAGGAGCGAGCGCAGGAGGGTGAACTGGGCGTTCTTCGGGGCGGGCAGGACGTCTTTGGCGAAGGGGTCGTCGGGCGGGAGCGGCGCGGCGGTGGGCTCGTCGAAGTCGTACTCCTCGATGGCGCCGGCTTCTGTCGCGTCCTCTTTCGCCGCCCTCTCTTTCGTCGAGCCCTGTTCTGTCGAGCCCTGTTCTGTCGCGGAGGTCATCGGGCGTCGCTCCTCTCCCGCGCGGCGGAAGCCTCGTCGGCCTCCCCGGTCCGTTCTTCGGCGCCGTGCTGCTCCGGCAGGTCCGGGTGCCCCTCGGCGTCCGGCTCTTCGTCGGCGCCCGACATCAGGTGGCGGTAGACCGCGCTGTCCCGCAGCAGTTCGGCGTGCGTGCCGACGGCCGTGATCCGGCCGTCCTCCAGCAGCGCCACCCGGTCCGCGAGCATCACCGTGGACGGGCGGTGCGCGACGACCAGCGCGGTCGTGTCGGCCAGCACCTCGCGCAGCGCGGCCTCGACCAGCGCCTCGGTGTGCACGTCGAGCGCCGACAGCGGGTCGTCCAGGACCAGGAACTGCGGGCGGCCGACCACCGCGCGGGCCAGCGCGAGCCGTTGCCGCTGCCCGCCGGAAAGGCTCAGTCCCTGCTCGCCGACCTGCGTGTCCAGGCCCTGCGGCAGCCGCTCCACGAAGCCGCACTGCGCGACGGCCAGGGCTCGTACGATGTCCGCCTCGTCGGCGCCCTCAGGGCCCGCGCCCATCGCCACGTTCTCCCGTACGGTCGCGGAGAACAGCGTCGGCTCCTCGAAGGCGACGGCGAGCAGTTCGCGCAGCCGCTTGACCGGCAGGTCGGCGATGTCCGCGCCGTCCAGGGTGATCCGGCCGCCGGTCGCCTGGTGCAGCCGGGGGAGCAGCGCGGTCAGCGTCGTCTTGCCGCTGCCGGTGGCACCGACCAGCGCCATCGTCTCGCCGGGGCCGATGTGCAGGTCGACGCCCTTGAGGAGGTCGGGGCCCGCGTCGGGGGCGTCGGGGTAACGGAAGCGGACGGCGTGCATGCGCAGGCCGTCGCTCGGCCGTCCGGCTCCGGTGCCGTCCGTCGCACTCGCGGCGCTTCCGTCGTTCTCGCTCCCGCTGGTGCTGCCGGTGCTGCCGGTGCTGCCGGTGCTGCCGGTCCTGCCGCTGCTGTCGGGTTCGGGGGTGTCCATCGCCTCGAAGTACCGGTCGGCGGCGGTGGCCGCCTCGTTGCTCATCGCGAGCAGGAAGCCGATCGACTCGACCGGCCAGCGCAGCGCGAGCGCGGTCGACAGGAACGCCACCAGGGTGCCCGCCGACAGCTTGCCGTCCGCGACCTGGAGCACACCGCACACCAGCGCGGCGCCGATCGCCACCTCGGGCAGCGTCATGATCACGGCCCAGATGTCCGAGAGGAGCCGCGCCTTGCGCATCTCGGTACGCCACAGCCCCCGGGTCTGCGCGCGGAAGGCCCGCGCCTGGCTGCGGTGCCGGCCGAACGCCTTGATGATCCGGATGCCCAGCACCGACTCCTCGACCAGCGTGGCCAGATCGCCCGCCTGGTCCTGAGCGCGGCGGGCGGCCAGCGCGTACCGCGTCTCGAAGACGGAACACATGATCATCAGCGGCACGGCGGGCGCCAGCAGCACCAGGCCGAGCAGCCAGGACTGCGCGAACAGGATCGCGAAGCCGATCAGCACGGTGACGGTGTTGACCACCAGGAAGACCAGCGGGAAGGCGAGGAACATCCGCAGGATCTGGAGGTCCATCGTCGCCCGCGAGAGCAACTGCCCCGACGCCCAGCGGTCGTGGAACTCCACCGGCAGCCGCTGGAGATGCCGGTACAGATCCGCCCGCATCGCCGCCTCGACCCCGGCCAGCGGCCGGGCCACCAGCCACCGCCTGATCCCGAACAGCAGCGCCTCCAGCAGCCCGAGCAGCAGGATCAGCCCGCCGCCCAGCCACACCCCGGCCGGATCGTGGTCCGAGACCGGGCCGTCCACCATCCACTTCAGCACCAGCGGAATCAGCAGCGCCACGCACGACGCGCCCGCGCCCACCACCGCGGACACCCCCAACCGCACCCGCACCGCCCGCACATAAGGCCAAAGGCGCAGCAGCGACCGAATCGCTGATCTCGAACGGACGGCGGGCGCGGGGTCAGTGGTCGTGGCAGACATCCCTCCCGACATTAGGCGCGACCACCGACACCGCTCACCCTGTTTTCCGCCGCGCCCACGCCCCTCCGATCTCTTCCCGCCATGAACTTTCCGGTCCTCAAGGAGTTTTGGGCCCCTCCGAGTGGAGAAGGGAACTGATCTACTTTGCCGTCTCATGAAAGTTTCCATGGCAACCCTTGGTCATTCCATTGCCCCTCCATGACTCAAGGCGCGTCAGGATCACCTCTCGGGCAACTCTTGTCCACTTGAACAACATCTGGGGTGGGGACGCGAGATGGGGTTTGTGGGGGGTAGGCGGCAGCATGCGCGCAGAGCGTGGCTGGCCGCAGTGGCACTGTGCGTGCAGCCGCTGGTCGCGATGGCCGGACACGCGGCGGTTGCGGACGGCAGGCCGACGGTGTCGGACTCATCGGTACAGGACTTGTCGCCGGAGGGGGCGGCGTCCAAACAGGCGATGGAATCGGGCAATCCGGTCGAAGTGGTGTCGGAGACGACGCCGACCGAGAAGGTCACGGCTCAGCCGGACGGCACGTTCAGGCTTGACGCGGACACCACGCCGGTCCGCGCTCGCCAGGGGAACGCGTGGGTGCCCCTCGACACCACGCTGGAGGTCCGGTCCGACCACTCGGTCCGCCCGAAGACCGCGGCTGTGGACATGACGTTCTCCGGCGGCGGCACCGGCCCGCTGGCGACCGTCACGGTGGACGGCAAGTCGTACGGCATCACCGCTCCGTGGACGCTCCCGGCGCCGACCCTGGCCGGGGCCACGGCCACTTACGCCTCCGTGCTGCCCGACGTGGACCTCGTGGTCTCCGCGGTCGCGGACGGATTCGCCGAGAACGTGGTCGTCAAGTCGCGCGCCGCCGCGCAGAATCCGCAGTTGGCGGCCCTCCGGTTTCCCGTCACGCTGAGCGGCCTGACGGTGAGAGCGTCGGCGTCGGGCGGCGCGGCACTGGTAGACGACACGGGACGCCCGGTGTTCACGACCGGAACGGCTCTGCAATGGGACAGCGCACCTCCTGTGCAGACGCCCGGGGTGACGCGGCAGGCGTCGCGTGGCGTCGCGTCCACGGGAACAGCCGTGGCAGACGCCACGAACGACCCCGCGCCGGGGTCCAAGACCGCGGTCATGGATGTCTCGATCGACGGGACGGCGATGACCCTGACTCCGGACCAGGGATTCCTGTCCGACAGCGACACTGTCTACCCGGTGGTGCTCGACCCCCAGACGACCGCCAACCACCTGGCCGGATGGACGTCGTTGTGGTCCAACGGAAGCATGGCCTCAACGTCGTTCTGGAACACGACGCACTCGCTCGGAGTGGGCTACGAGGCCTACGTCGACAACAAGAAGGTCAGGTCGCTCTACCAGTTCGACACGCACGGGGTGGCAGGCAAGAACATCCTCGAAGCCACCTTCACCGCCGAAGAAGTGTGGTCGGCCAACTGCACCCCCATGGAAATCCAACTGTGGCGGACGAGCTCGATCTCGTCATCGACGACCTGGAACAAACCGCCCACCTGGTACGCGCAAGTTGACGCCTTCGCCGCGGCCAAGGGCAGCTCGTCCGGCTGCCCCGGCGGCAACCTGGAGTTTGACGCCACCAAGGCGGTAGCCGCCACGGCGGGCCAGTCGCAGGGGACCACCACTCTTGGCCTGCGCGCCAGCGAGATCGATCCCCTCGCGTGGAAGCAGTTCGCGTCGCCCAAGGACACCAAGCCGACGTTGTCGGTCACCTTTGTCTCCGCCCCCACCGAGCCCACGGGCCTGAGGATGGCCGACCCGAGTGTGGGCTGCGCCGACGCAGCACACCCGGCGATCATTCGCACCGCGACGCCGAGGCTGTCGGCGGCTCCGAAGTCGTCGGACGGATCGCAGGCGACGCTGCGACCCAACTTCGTCGTGCAGACCGCGGCCGGTGTCCTGGCCGCCAAGGGAAGTCCTTCGACGTGGACGGCCTCAGGCACCGCGGGCAGTTGGACCGTGCCGACCGTGCCGCCGCTCCAAAACAACTCCACTTACCGCTACCAGGCGCGTTCGGAGTACCAGTACAACTGGCAAGGGCACGCCGGTTCCATGTACTCGCCGTGGACGAAGTACTGCTACTTCAGGATCGACACGACCGCGCCCCCGACGCCGACCATCACCCCCACCGCCCCGAGCGGGATCTATCTCGGGTGCGCGACTCCGTCCGCGCCCAAGGACTGTGCCGAGTACGGAGGCGTCGGGGTAGCCGGCGACTTCCTGATCACGGCGGGAGCGACTGATGTACTGACGTACAGGTACCAGTTGAACAACGGGCGGCTGGTGACGAAGACCTTCGCGACGCCTACCTCGACCTTCGCCGTGCGCCTGACCCCCGATGTGCGCGGAGTGAACACGCTCCAGGTGGAGACCGTCGACGCGGCGGGCAACTTCTCGGGCTCCGGGTCCTACAACTTCAAGGTCGCCGCCGGCGCACCTCCCGTGGACTCCTGGTCCTTCGACGAGGGCACGGGCACGACCGCGGCCGACTCCGCGGGCGGCCACACGGCGACGCTCGGTGGCGGCGCCACCTGGTCGAACCGGGCCCGCCTCGGCACGGCGCTGTTCACCAACGGCTCCACCGCGTACGCCACAGCGCCGAGCACCGGTCTCGACACCTCGCACTCGTTCACCGTGGCCGCCTGGGCCGATCTGGTGACCGGTACGCAGAACTCGGTGTTCGTCTCGCAGACCGGGACGAACGGAACCTCGTTCGCCCTGTACTACTCCGCCTCGTACAAGGCGTGGATCTTCAACCGGTACACCGACGACTCCGCGACACCCACGATCGTGCGGTCGGTGTCCACCGCGACACCGGTTCCCGGCGTGCTGACGCACCTGTTGGGTGTGTACGACGAGCAGGCGAAGACGATCCAGCTCTTCGTCAACGGCGTTCCCCAGGGCAGCCCCGTCTCCTTCACCACACCGTGGAAAGCCACTGGGCCGCTCCAGATCGGTCGCAGCCAGATCGGCAGTGTCTACTCCGACTACGCCTCCAGCCGGATCGACGAGGTCACCTTCTGGAATCGCATCCTGGCCGACGAGGAAGTGGCCGACCTCCAGTCCATGGCTGTCGGACCGACCGACTCCGCACGCCCGGCGCTGGTGGCGGACTGGGAATTGAACGAGACGTCGGGCACGACGGCCGCCGACGCCACCACGTACGCGAACACCGGAACACTGGGTGCGGGTGCCACCTGGCAGTACGACGACGCGATGGGCAATGTGCTGCGGCTCAGCGGCGCCGCCACCTCCAATGTGACGTCGTCCGGCGCGACGGTCGATTCGCAGGGCGACTTCACGATCTCCGCGTGGGCACGGCTGGACACGGATTCGCTGGCGAACACCTCGGTGGCGCACACCGTACGGATCGCCGGACAGTCCGGGACCCTGCGTGATTCCTGGGGCCTGTGGTACGTGCAGGCCGCCGGTCAGACCCAGGGGGCGTGGGCCTTCGGACGTACTTCAGCCGATACGACGACTGCCACGACGACGACAGCGCCTAAGGACATGGTGGCGGCGTCCCTCGTCGATCCGGGTGAGTGGACGATGCTCACCGGCATGTACGACGGGGCTCACCACCAGATGTACCTCTTCGTCAACGGAGTCCCTCAAGGCGTGACCGGAACCGACGAGAACTTGAACTCCATCGGCGACGGAACAGAGTTCACCGGTCCGTGGCAGGCCAAGGGCGATTTCTCCATCGGCAGGGGCCGCAACAGCGACGGCTCCTACGGCGGTGCCGTCACCGGCCTCATCAGCAGGGTTCGCGTGTGGACCGGCGTCACCGCGCCGGCCGACATCATGGCCATGATGTTGCGTGACACCGGCGCTTCGGACCCCGGCCAGTGAACCGCGCGCTGTGCGCGCCACCTCTCCATGCACCATCTCGTACCGATGAGGGAAGCGGAGTTCAGTGATGCGCGGCATTGGGGTGGGGACGGCCAAGAACAGGCATGGGCGTCAGCGGCGGCTATGGGTCGTGGCCGCGGTTGTCGGTGCGGTGACCGCCACCGGACTCGGTACGGCGCCGGCGGTGTGGGCGAACGAACACCACGGGCACCGGACGGTGTCGATACCGGAGTCGAAACCCGGCACCGCCGTGCCCTTCCACGCCTCGACGGCGGCGCGGAAGGATCCGGTGGTCGACGCGGCCAAGACCGCCGCGCGCCGGTCGGCGAAGCCGGTCGTATGGCCCACTGACGCCAACGCCACGGTCCGGCTCAAGCGGACGGCGGTGAAGCCCGGCAGTGCTGAATCCGGCACTGCCACGGTGAAGGTCGCACCGCACTCGGCCGCGACCGCCGCGGGCGTCGACGGAGCCCTGCTGTCCGTCACCCGCCCGTCGGGAGCGGTTGGCGCCCAGGTGTCGCTGGACTACTCCGGCTTCGCCGACGCCTACGGAGGCGACTTCGGCTCCCGCCTGACCCTGGTCGAGCTTCCGCCGTGTGCGCTGACCACGCCGGACAAGGCCGAATGCCGCACACGTACTCCGCTCGCGGCACACAACAGCATCTCCGCGCACACACTGTCCGTCTCGATGCCCGCCGCCTCGTCGTCGAACACGGCGCCGTACTCGTCCACCGTCACCGTGCTGGGCGCGACGGCGACCGCGAAGTCCGGCGCGGGCGCGTACACGGCGACCTCCCTGGCGCCCTCCGGGTCATGGAACGCGGGCGGGTCCAGCGGCGACTTCAGTTGGTCGTACGCGATGCAGGCACCTCCCTCCGCCGGGGGACCCGCACCCAGCGTGGCCCTCACGTACGACTCACAGAGCGTGGACGGGCGACTGCCGTCGACCAACAACCAGCCCTCATGGGTCGGAGAGGGCTTCGACCTGCCGACCTCGTACATCGAGCGCTCCTACGACTCGTGCGACGACGACGGGCAGGCGAAGAAGTACGACGAATGCTGGGCGAACGACAACGCCACGCTCGTCCTCAACGGCAAGTCGACGCCGCTGATCAAGGACAAGACCACCGGGCAGTGGCATCCGAAGCAGGACGACGGGGAACGCGTGGTGCGTTCGACCGGCGCGGTCAACGGCGACAACGACGGCGAGTACTGGACCGTCACCACCACCGACGGAAGCCAGTACGTCTTCGGGATGAACCACCTCCCCGGCTGGTCGACCGGCAAGGCGGAGACCAACTCCGCCTGGACCGTCCCGGTGTACGGCGACGACGCGGGCGAGCCGTGCCATGGGAGTGACTTCGCCTCGAGTTCCTGCACCCAGGCGTGGCGCTGGAACCTGGACTACGTCGTGGACACGCATCACAACGCGATGTCGTACTGGTACACCAAGGAGAACAACGCCTACGGCCAGAACGGCACGACCACCGCGACCGGCACGACCTACGTCCGCGGCGGATACCTGGCCCGTATCGACTACGGCATCACCGACACCACGGTCTTCGGGACCGCTGCCGACCAGGTGGTCTTCTCCACGCGCGAGCGCTGCCTGCCGACCGACACCGAGCCCTGCGGGACGCTGAGCCCGACCACGGCCAAGGACTGGCCGGACGTCCCTTTCGACCAGATCTGCAACCTCGGCACGGTCTGCAAGACCACGCCCTCGCCGACGTTCTTCTCCCGTCGGCGCCTGACCGGCGTCACCACCAAGATCTGGGACGCGAGCCTGACGCCGCCCGCCTACCGTGACGTGGACGCGTGGACGCTCGACCAGTCCTTCGCCGACCCCGGTGACGGCACGGCCGCCAGCCTGTGGCTGAACTCCATCACCAGGACCGGCAAGGACGGCACCGCGGTGGCGATGCCACCGGTCACGTTCGGCGGCATTCAGCTTGCCAACCGGGTCGACACCACGCATGACGACATCGCCGCGCTGATCAAGTGGCGAGTCCGCACCATCACCACCGAGACCGGATCTGTCATCACGGTCAACTACTCCGACCCGCAGTGCGTCGTCGGTTCCAACATGCCGTCCGCTCCGGACAGCAACACGAAACTCTGCTACCCGGTGTGGTGGACGCCGCCGTTGATGGCCAATCCACAGTTGGACTACTTCCACAAATACGTCGTTCAGCAGGTCAACGAATCAGACCCGACCGGTGGCGCACCGCTCAAGGTGACGGACTACACCTACAACGGCGACCCGGCCTGGCACTATGTCAGCGATGACGTGGTGGGACCCGACAAGCGCAAGACCTGGTCGGTCTGGCGCGGGTACGGCAGTGTCACCACCACGACGGGCAACGCCCAGTCGACGCGGAGCAAGACCGTCTCCACTTTCTTCCGGGGCATGGACGGAGACAAGAAGGCCGACGGTACGACCCGCAGCGTCAAGGTGACCGACTCCACCGGGACGCAGGTCACCGACTCCGATCAACTCGCCGGAAGCGTCCGCGAGTCGATCACGTACAACGGTTCCGCCGAGGTCTCCGGCACCATCACCGACCAGTGGATCCACCAGACGGCGACGGACGGAACCCGCACCGCGAACTTCGTGCGGTCTTCCGCCGTGCACAACCGCACCGACCGCAGCAGCGGCAGCCCACGTACAACGACGGTGAACACGACGTACGACCCGGACACCGGCGAAGTCACGCAGGTGAACGACCTGGGCGACGACGCGGTGAGCGGCGACGAACAGTGCACCCGCACGACATACGCCGACAACACCACGGCATGGCTCCGAGCGGCACCCGTCCGCGTCGAGACGGTCGCGGTGAGCTGCGGCACCACTCCCAGCCGGCCCGACGACGTGGTCTCCGACGTACGTACCCTCTACGACAACCTGGCGTACGGCACCGCGCCCACCAAGGGCGACGAGACCTCGACGCAGCGGCTCACGTCGTACAGCGGAAGCACCCCCGCCTACCAGACCGTCTCGACCAGCACCTACGACTCCCAGGGCCGGATCCTGTCGGTCACGGACGCAGGCGGGCACGTCACCGATACCTCGTACACGCCCTCCACCGGCGGCCCGTTGACCGGAACAGTGACGCGGGACGCCAAGTTGTACGAGACCACCACCACGTACGACCCGGCCCGCGCCGTGGCCACCGCCGTCGTCGACCCCAACAAGAAGCGCACTGACTACGCCTACGACGCATTGGGCCGCCTCACGGGGATCTGGCTCCCCACCCGCGTCAAGTCCGCCGGCCAGCAGCCGAATCTCTCCTACACCTATGCCTTGTCGCGGACCGCGGCCAGCTACGTCCGTACCGGCAAGATCCGCAATGACGGCGCGTCGTACGACTACACCTACGCCATCTACGACGCGATGCTGCGGCCGCGTCAGTCGCAGACGCCGGCTCCCGGTGGCGGGCGCGTCATCTCCGAGACCAAGTACGACTCGCGCGGACTGTCCATCGAGAACGACGCCGACTACAACGACGGCACGGACGCTTCCGGGACCCTGGTGAACATCACCTCGGTCGAGCCCGCCCAGACGCTGACCACGTACGACGGAGCCGGCCGCCCCACGGCCGCCGACTTCTACGCCAAGGGCACGAAGAAGTGGACGACCAGCACCGTTTACGGCGGTGACCGCACCACCGTCATACCGCCCAACGGCGGAGTCGTCACGACGACGCTGACGGACACCCTCGGCCGTACGACCGAGACGCGTCAGTACGACAACGGAACGGCCAGCGGTCCGTACACCTGGATCGACTACGGATACGACGCGAAGAGCCGACTGGTCAAGGTCACGGACAACGGCAACAACGTCTGGACGTACGGCTACGACCTGATGGGTCGCCAGGTCACGAGCACCGACCCGGACGCCGGGCTGACCAGGACCGCGTACAACGACCTGGACCAGATGATCGCGACAACCGACAGCCGCGGCAAGACGCTCAGTTACACATACGACGAACTCGGCCGCAAGGCCGGGATGTTCGACTCCGCCGTCGCGAACCAGAGCGCCGACAACCAACTCGCCAGGTGGACGTACGACACGATCCAGAAGGGCCAGCCGTCCGCTTCCACCCGCTTCGCCAAGGACACCGTCACGGGAGCGACCCTCTCGTACACCTCGCAGGTCACTTCGTACGACAGTCTCTACCGACCCACCCTGACCCGTACCGTCATCCCGTCCGCGACCGGTGAGGAGAAGCTGGCCGGCAACTATGTGGCGAGCGCCAGCTACAACCTGGACGGCACCCTCTACAGCACGTCCGACCCGGCGGCGGGTGGCATACCGGCGGAGTCGCTGATCTACGGCTACAACGAACTGGGCATGCCGAAGAACCTCAACGGCGCCAGCGGCTATGTGCAGAACACCCAGTACACCAAGATCAGCCAGATAGCCCAGATCACTCTCGGTCAGGCGTCCAACGGCACGGCCAAGTGGGTCCAGGAATCCAACACGTACGAGGACGGCACCGGCCGTCTCAATCGACAGTTGATCACCGACGACACGCACACCGCACCCGTCGACGACACGTACTACTCCTACGACGCCGCGGGCAACCCGACCGTCGTCGACTCGAGAGGCGACGCGCTCGACGACACCCAGTGCTACCGCTACGACGGCCACGACCGGCTGACCCAGGCGTGGACGGCCACCAGCGGATGCTCGTCCGACCCGGCCACTGGCGCCCTCGGCGGCCCGGCACCGTACTGGCAGTCCTACACCTATGACGTGCTGGGCAACCGCACGCAACTCGTCCAGCACGGCACCACCACCGGTGCCCCCGACACCACGACGACCTACGCCTACGGAGCCGAGGACGGCTCGCAGCCGCACACCCTGACCAGTTCGAAGACGACCGCGACCGGGCAGCCGGACAAGCAGAGCGCCTACGGCTACGACAACGGGGGCCACACCACCAACCGCACGGTGGACGGTGCTTCCGAGTCCCTGACGTGGGACGACGAGGGCCACCTGGCGCGGGCCGACGACTCCAACGGCTCCTCTGTCTCCTATCTGTACGACGCCGACGGCAACCGGCTGCTGTCCAGGGATTCCTCGGGCACCACGCTGTACCTCGGCGACACCGAGGTGAAGCTCGCCAAGGGCACCACCAGCACGACGGGAACCCGCTACTACGACTGGGCCGGCCAGACCGTCGCCGCCCGCGGCAGTGACGGCTCCTTCCAGTGGATGCTGAACGACGCCCACAACACCGCCACCACCCAGATCGACGCCACCACCCAGACCGCCGTCCACCGCCGGACCGACCCCTTCGGCAACCTGCGCGGCGCCGCTCCCAGCGCCTGGTCCGGCGATCACGGCTTCGTCGGCGGCGTCGAGGACGACACCACCGGCCTGACGCACCTCGGCGCGCGTGACTACGACCCCACGACCGGCCGTTTCATCTCACTCGACCCGGTCCTGGAACTCACCGACCCCCAGCAGATCAACGGCTACAGCTACGCCTCCAGTAACCCCGTCACCGGCAGCGACCCCACCGGTCTGATGAACGGCGACGTCGGCGGCGGCGGAGCCTGCGACGACTCGTGCCAGAAGAACCTCGCCGCTGCTGACAAGCAGTACTCGGGGCAGGGCACTGGCAAGACGAAGAAGCACTGTGGCTTCTGGGACGTCAAGTGCGGTGTCAAGAGCGCCGTCCACAAGGTCAAGCACGTGGTGGAACAGCACCCCGTCATCGCCGCGGTCGTGGCGACCGCCGTCGTGGTGGGAGCCGTCGCCTGTGTCGTGGGCACGGGCGGTGCGTGCGCCGGCGTACTTCTCGCCGCTGCCGAAGGGTTCACCGCGGGTGCCGAATTCGGGGTGACGGCCGCCGTGGTAAGCGGCGCGACAAGTGCTGCCGTGGCTGGTGGTGCGACCATCGCGGCAGAAGTGGCGGTAGCCAGCGTGGCTGCCGCGACCGTGGCCAAAACCACTGAGGTGTTCGCGAAGGAGGACGCCGCGGCCTCGGCCGGAGCGGACTCCGCGGCATCCGCGGCCACGAGCAAGGCGGGGTCGGGTTCGGCCTCCGGCGGTACCAGGGCGGCCGACGCGGCGCCGAAGTCCGGTGCGGGGTGCAAGCTCAGCTTCTCCCCTGCCACTCCCGTGCTCTTGGACAGCGGCAAGTCCAAGCCCATCAATGACATCGCCGTGGGCGACAAGGTGAAGACCGCGGATCCGGACAGCGGCAAGAACGACGGCTCGCACGCGGTCACCGCGACCTGGGTCAATCATGACGACGACCTGGTCGATCTCACCGTTCAGGCTCCCGGTGCCAAGCCCGCCACCATCCACACCACCTCCAAGCACCCCTTCTGGGACGACACCACCCACACCTGGGTCCCCGCGGGCCACCTGAAATCCGGCCACGCTCTCAACACCGACCGCAACCAGCACGTCACGGTCCTCGCCGTCCACACCACCCCGGGCGCGGCCAACCGCTACAACCTCACGGTTGCGAACGTCCACACGTACTATGTGCTGGCGGGGGCTACGCCGGTCCTGGTTCACAACTGCGATGGCGATGTCAGTTGGGTCAATGAGAACGCCAACATGAGTTCCGCGGCGCGCGCTTATGATGCTGGGGCGGCGGGCTCCAGGGCTGGTGTAGCTCCGGCGCTTCAGTACTACAAGGCTGGCGGGAATAGCCTGTCCCAGATCAAGTTTGATGGGTTTGACGCGGCCAATGGAGTAATGATCGACCGAAAGGTAAGCGTCACGACCTTCAACAAGACATACCGACAGGCCACGAATCAATCTCTGGCGCTTGAACAGAACGGTTATACGGGTCGGTGGGAGGTCCCCACTGAAGCGGAGGCTGTGCGGGCTCGAAGGGTCCTCGGCAACCTCCTGATCACCAACATTCGAGTGAGGGTCCTACCCTGATGGACGTTAACAAGGTCCTGGTTCGCGCATTCGTAAGCGTCGTCGTCTCGATCGACTTGACGGACGATGATGATATTGATCCGGATGTTGCAACGGATATTCTTGAACCTGCAGCCGCCCTCTTCCGTGATCTCTCGGAAGAGGGGCGTCGGGATGTTACTTCCATGATTCTTGAGTGCGCTGAACTGGAAGAGAACCCGGAGCGTAAGAGGGCAATTCTGGGGCTTCCGGAAGCTATCGGCCTTCTTGATGAAGACTGATCCAGGGGCGCCTTTCCCGGATCAAGGATGAACGTGCGTGAAGTCCTCCCCGGAACGGCCCAGGGAGGACTTCATGGCATTTTGACGGCAGTAGTTGACGGCAACGTCAGCGGACGGCTTCTGCGCAAACGGGCAATTCGTCGCCGTCGTCGGGCCGCGTGGCAGGCTGGACGGGATCGCGCAGGGCGATGCCGAGGAGGTCGATGGCGTCGCGTTGGAGGCGGAGCCGCACGTGGGCGTACACCGTCGCGGTGACGCCGATGTGGGCTTGCCCCACAACTCCTTGATGATGACCAGTTCGACACCCTGCTCCAGGAGGAGGGTGGCCGCCGAGTGCCGGAGATCATGGAAACGAATGCGGCGCAGCCTGGCGCGGCGGAGCAGGGTGGTGAAGTGCCGGGTGAGGGCGGCGCCCTCGATCGGGGAGCCGTCAAACCGGGTGAAGACGTAGCCGCTCGCCTTCCAGCCCGTCCCCGCCGCTTCGCGTTCCTGGCGCTGCCGTTCGCGGTGCTGTTCGAGGTAGCGCAGGCACTCGGTGGGTAGTGCGATCCGCCGCTCCGAGGTCTGAGTCTTGGTAGGCAGGGCGGTCAGACCGCCGGAGTTGGTGCGTTGGAGGGTGCGTCGGATACTGGCGGTTCCGCCGGCCAGATCGAGGTCTTCCCAGCGCAGGCCGAGGAGTTCGCCCTTGCGGAGTCCGGTGCACAGGGCGAGTTCGTACAGGGCGTGGAGCCGGTCGCTGCTGGCTGCGTGGAGGAACTGCCGGGCCTCGCTCGCGGTGAAGGGCTTGAAGCGCCGAGGGCGGGGTGCGGGGGTCTTGACGTTACGGGCGACGTTGCGGGGAAGGTCGTCTTCGCGGACGGCGTGCTCCAGGGCGGACTTGAGGACCGAGTGGACGTAGGTCACGGTCAGCGGGGAGAGCCGCTTGTCGCAGCACTGGCCGATGGCGCAGCAGGAGCGCCGGTCGGTGTCCCGCCCCTGGGTGCAGCACTGGCAGGTGGCGCGGAGGCGGTCGAGGAAGGTGCGGACGTCGCGGGCGGTGACGCGGGCGAGCTTCTTGGCCCCGAGGCCGGGGTTGAGATGGAGGCGGACGCAGGCGGCGTATCGGGTGTGGGTGTTCTCCCGTACCTGGTGGACGGCGACGCCGTTCAGCCAGTACTTCAGGTACCCGCTGAGGGTGATGTCGGCCGCTGCGACGGGCAGGCCGAGGTGCTGGCGGCGATCCTCTCGGTGAGCTTGGCCAGGGCGTCCTTGCGGGTGGTGCCGTAGACGCGGACGCGCTTTCGGGTGTTGCCGGGGGCGAGGACGTATCCGGCGGCTTCCCAACGCCCGTCTTTGCGCTGGTAGACGCTGCCGTCGCCGTTGGCGCGTGCGCGGCGGGAGGGGTTGCTGTCTCGGGGCGTGGTCATCAGGCGGCTTCCTGGTCGAGGCGGGTGCGGATGAAGTCGGTCAGCGCGTGGGTGGGGATGCGGCGGGCGCGGCCGGGGGTGATCGAGGCGAGCTGCCCGGTGCGGAGCAGGTCGTAGACGGTGGAGCGGCCGAGCTGGAGGCGGGCCATGACCTGGGGGACCGTGAGCAGTTCCAGCACCGGCGCCCCCTCTGTGTGGAGGACGGCGAGCGGGCGTGAGGCCATCAAGAGCCCCCTTCGGCCGAGAACTGCCGTTCCAGTTCCTTGCTGTGCCATACGTGGGCGGCGAGGAGTGCGGCGCCGGGGCTGTAGCCCGAGCCGAGGTAGTTCCAGTGGCCGATGACGAGAGTGGTCGTCGGGTCGGGTTCGGGTAGGCCGGCGTGGGCGCGGGCCTGTTCGGTGCGCCACGTGCGGCGGGCGTCGCGCAGCGCGCCGAGGGTGGTGGAGTAGCGGCGGGATTTGGTGGAGAAGTGGCCCCGGAAGCCGAGCATGTGCGCCCATTTCCAGAGCTTGAGTTCGGTGAACTCCGGGCGTTTTCCGAGCTCCCAGCAGGTGCGGATCATCTGCCGGACGTGGCGGGCGACGGCGAGGCGTGGCAGCGGGCGGGCCTGTCCGGTGCCGTCGCAGGCGGTGCACGGGAGCGGGGTTCCGTGGGGCAGGAGGGTGGCGCCGCGTCCCTGGCAGGGGCGGCAGAACAGGGCGTGGTCGAGGGTGCCGGAGGCGTCGGCGGACTTGGCGGCGTACTTGGCCACGTAGGCGGCGACCGCCTGGTCGGTGAGTTCGCTGTCGGTGCCGAAGGCGGCGATCTCGCGTACGTCGAGCTGCTGGCCCCAGGCGAGGTCGCGTTCCCCGACCGCGGAGTCGACGGAGATGCGGGCGCACGGCGCGGCGGTGCGGATGGCATCGGTGAGTACGGCGGCGTTGGCGCACGAGGGCGGGGGGTGGGTGTTGCCGTCGGGGCCCCCTCCTCCGCCAGGCCGACTGGACCGCGGACGACCTCACTGAACATCTCAAGTAGCCATACAGGTCTAGACCACTGACGGCAGTAGTGCCAGCAACAACCACGCACATCGGCGCACGACAAGGGACCCTGACGGACCACCAAGGCCCCGCCCACCTGCCAAAACGCACGTAGAGCAGGGTCGAGTGTCACACGTACTATGTGCTGGCGGCCACGATGCCGGTCCTGGTTCGCAATTGTGGAACGGGTCCCCGGGACGGGGCGGGTCTGGGCCCCGATGAACTCATTTCGAAGGCAGAAGGGCTTCGAGATAAATATGCCGGAGAAATGGCCCAGCTCTCCAATCGCAAGAGGCCGGAAACTGTTACAGGTGGCTATAATACGGACACCGGGCAGCAGTATGCCGCGGCGCATCGTCGAAAGGTGTCTGTGCTGAGACCTGCGTTGTCAATCAACTCGGCGGCGATCCGTCAAAAATTGTATTCACTACTGCCGTAAGGCCTCGGACTGGGGTGCCGATCAATATGTGCGTCTCATGCGTAGGTCAGTTCGGTCGTGATGGGTTCAAGCGGATGCGTCGGAGTCCGGCCCGGTCGAGGAAGGCGCGGAAGCGGCGGGCGAGGTTGGCCGGGTCGTGAGGCCTGCCGGTAGAGGTGGTGAAGACGAGTCCGCTGTCCTGTCCAGGCTGTCCCTACGGTCCCGCGCTCCATGTCCTGCTGCTGTTCGTTCTTCTTGAGAGGCGTCTTCACTGACCACGCGCCAGCCGGAACTGGGCCTGCCCGCTGTCCCGAACGACCATGCTTGCTCCCTGGCTGGGGCCGTTGGCGATGGAGCTAACGGGGCTGATGCCGGTGCGGGGGTGAGCGAGACGCATGTGTCAGCCACGACGGTCGGCACGCCCAGCGTCGTGGCTGACTTTCTGCGGCTGATGCCAGAACCCCACGGGTACGGCACGCACGTGAGGGTCCGTCCCCGTCAGGGCTGACGGGTGCGGGGCGAGCCTCGGCCGGCCGTGCCCGGCAGGGACGGGAGTTCGGTGGTGAGCGCGGTTCGGCGAAGTCCTCGCTCGTCGGTGAGGTTTCTCCGTCCAGGGCGCACTGCATGGTGTACCGGGCTGGCGCCGCGTCCGGTTGGCGGTCGGGTTGGATCGTCCAGGTCTTGTAGCGCAGGACCGAGCGAGGGGTCACCGTCCCTCACCTCCGGTTGGCCGCAAATACCTTCATGCCAGCGCTGATGCCCGTGCGAGGTGTGGGCCCTTGGATCTACGGGGCCGGGCCTCTTCGCGCTGGGAGGCGACACGCCACTTCGCTGTCTGCTGCTCTGAATCTTGGGAATCCTTGGGGATTTTATTACTCCACCATGACCTGACGGCCGCCAAGATCACCCCCTGGACAACTCATGTCCACTTGAACAACATCTGGGGTGGGGACGCGGGATGGGGAAGAACGTGCGGCGGGCTGCGGGGACGCGGACTACGGCGGATGTGCTGTTGCGGTGGGCTTGGGTGCGGCGGCGGTCGGCTGAGGGGGATCGGGCCGATCTCGATGCCGGGATGACGCTGAAGGTCGCCGGGTTCACGAAGACGATCGGCGCGGGCGGGGCGAATACGGGCCGGTCGCGGCAGGGTTGGGTGTTGCTCACCGCGAGCGGACCGCTCGTGTGGGAGGACCGGCGGAGTCGGCAACAGGTGGAGCTCGCAGGGCCGGTGAAGCTTGTGGGGGAGGGGGAACGCGTGCCGGGGGCGTTCAAGTTTCGGCGGTTCAAGTTGACGACCGGAGACGGGTCGTACGACCTGGCCGTGCCCACCGATGACGTGGAGACGGTGCGGTACGCGTTGGGGGCGGCGGTGTGACGCAGGTGCGGGTGCCTCCGTCGGCCGACGGTGCGGCACGAGGGCGGGACCCGCTGAACGGGGTGCGGCCGACCGGGTCGGACGCCGCGTACGTCCAGGCGGGCGTCGAGGGGACGCTGCTCGTGGTCGGTGGCGCGGTGGTCGTCGAACTCGCCCCAGCAGGGCGGCGGTTCCTCGCCGCGCTGATCGACCTCGTTGTGGCCGGGGCGAGCCTGGCGGTACCGCTGATGGGCGGCACCGCGTTGCAGAACGCGGTCGCGCCGGACGGTGGCGGCTACTGGGACCTGCTCGGGCTGTGGCTCGGCGGCTTCGTCTGGCTCACGCTGTACGGCACCGTCTTCGTCGCGCTGTGGGGTGGCACGCCGGGCCTGCTCGTCACCGGCCTGCGGGTCGCCCACGTCTGGCGCGGTCACGAGCGGGCGACGTGGCAGGAGGCTTTCAAGCGGGCCCGGTTCGTGTCGGTCGTGTGCTGGCTGATCCCGGTGATCAATGCGATCACCGTCCTTGTCCGCCTCGCTCACCTCGTCCAGGACCGGCCGTACCACCAGAGCACCTTTGACACCGCCGCGAGCACCGTGGTCGTGCGCCGGTGAGGGAGGACGCTTCCGTGAGGAACGGGTGCGCTCGGCGACGTTGAGCGCCGGAACTGCGCGGGCGCCCCCTCCTGCGTCAGTGCGGCGCGCCTTCCCCGCCCGCCCGGGGGAATGGGGGCAGGGGCGGCCGGATTGCCCCGTTGGGGCGGGTGGTGAGGGGCCGGTCGTGATCCGCCGGACAGGCCCTACGTCGTTGGGACTCGGCGGAGGTTGCGGATGGCGGGGACGGAGAGGAGGAGGGTGCAGACGATGAGGGTGACGACGGCGCCGGTCTGGAGGACGTGGCGGGCGCCGAAGGCGGCGGAGGCGGGGCCGGCGAGGGACTGGCCGACGGGCATCATGGCGATGGAGCCGGCGACCTCGTAGGCGTGGATGCGGTTGAGGATCTCGCCGGGGACCTGGGTCTGGACGCTGGTGGCCCAGTTGACGCCCCAGTAGGCCCAGCAGATGCCGGAGCCGAAGACGCAGGCGGCGATCGCGGGGACCGGGAGGTCGAAGCCGACCGAGGCGGGCATCAGGGCGGTGCCGAAGAGGGCGATGGAGCCCGCGCGCAAGGGGCGGTCCGCGCGTACGCGCATGGCGATCAGCGCGCCGACCGCGGTGCCGCCGCCGAGGGCGGAGTTGACGAGGCCGTAGGCGCCCGCGCCGTGCTCGGGGATGATCTGACCGGCGGCGAGCGGTATGTAGGGGCCGAAGACAAAGATCATGTAGCCCATCCAGATCACGATCACCCCCCACATCCAGGTGCGCGCGCGGAACTCCCGCCAGCCCTCCGCGAGATCGGCCTTGAACGTGCCAGTGCCAGTGCCAGTGCCAGTGCCCGAGCCGGTGCCCGTGCCCGTGCCCGTGCCCGACCCCGACCCCGTCCCGGCACCCGTCTTCGCCGGAAGCGGTCGCAGCCGCAGCGCGATCAGGCACAGCGCGCTGACCAGATACGTCGACGCGTGGACGGCGAAGACGACGCCCGGTGAGGTGAAGCCGATCAGGACACCGGCGACCGCGGGCCCGGCCAGCCCCGCGACGGACTCGGCGGTACGGGTCACACCGTTGGCGCCCTGCACATCGGTGGCGACCCGCACGACCGTGCTGGCCACGCCCGGCTGGAACATGGCCGCCGCTGTGCCGTTGACGACGGCGATCAGCGCCATCTCCCACAGCGTGATGTGGTGGGTGAGGAAGAGCACCGCCGCGGTGGACTGCGTGCCGACGCGTACGAGATCGGCGCCGATCATCAGCCGCCGCGCGTTGAAGCGGTCCGCGAAGACCCCGCCGAAGATCACGAATCCGGCGAAGCACGCGGTGGACGCGGCCATCACCAGGCCGATGTCACCGGCCGAGTAGCCGTACTGGATCAGGCCCGCGGACAGCGCGACCGGCAGCATCGTGTCGCCGAGCATGGCGACGGAGCGGGCCGTGAAGTAGAACCGGAAATTCGCCGACCACAGCCGCTCCTTGCCCGGTAGCGGGGACGTGCGCGGGAGGTCCACCGCGGCGTCGGACAACGGCATGAGATTCGGCTGCGAAAGCGGCTCGGCGGCATCGGCCCCGGCGCGGTCGGGGCTGGGCGCGGAAGAGGTCACCAGGACATAGTGGACTGGACCATTCGGTGTCGTCCACACCGGTCCACACCGGTCCACGCCATCCCCCGCACCGGTCCCCGCACCGGTCAACCCCCCGGTCAACCCACCGGCCCCCGCCACCCCCCACCCCGGCCCCCGCAACCTCGCGGCACCCGCCGCCGCATGCCCGCTCCGGTGACCGAACTCACCCGCTGAGCAGCTCTTCCCGCCCCTCACCGCCGCCGCACGCCCGGTACAGCCGTACGGACCTCTCCGCCACCGCCACCTCGGAACCAGCCGCCGCACGCGCCCCCTCCGGCGCCGCCGTCTGCTCCTCCAGGGCGGTGTCGACGAGCAGTTCGTACGCCGCCGCCCACGGCGCCCCCGGCAGCGTGAAAGCGGCGGGCCGCGACCCCGCGTGCGCGATCAGCAGGAAGCTGTCGTCCACGACCGCCTCCCCCCGCGCGTTCCGCTGCGGAATCTCCTGCCCCGACAGGAACATCCCCAGCGTCGAGCCCGGCGCGAACCAGTCCTCGTCCGTCATCTCCTCGCCGCGCGGCCCGAACCAGGCCAGATCGCGCAGCCCCTCCGGCGCCTGCGCGAGCCCGGAGAAGAAGCCGCCGCGCCGCAGCACCGGATGGGCCCTGCGCAGGGCGATCAGCCGCGCCGCGAGATCGGACAGCGACCGCCAGGCCGGATCGTCCGCCAGCGACCAGTCGATCCAGCTCACCTCGTTGTCCTGGCAGTACGCGTTGTTGTTGCCGCCCTGCGTCCGCCCCATCTCGTCGCCCGCGACCAGCATCGGCACCCCGGTGGACAGCAGCAGTGTGGAGAGCAGGTTGCGGATCTGGCGGCGGCGCAGCGCGCTGATGCCGGGGTCGTCGGTCGGCCCCTCGGCGCCGCAGTTCCACGACCGGTTGCCGTCGGTGCCGTCCCGCCCGTCCTCGCCGTTGGCCTCGTTGTGCTTGCGCTCGTAGCTCACCAGGTCGCGCAGGGTGAAACCGTCGTGCGCGGTGACGAAGTTGACCGAGGCGTACGGCCGCCGCCCGCCCCAGTCGTACAGGTCGCTCGACCCGGACAGCCGGTACGCCAGATCGCGTACGTCCCCGGCCGCGCCCCGCCAGAAGTCCCGTACGGTGTCGCGGAACCGGTCGTTCCACTCCGTCCACAGCGGCGGGAAGGCGCCCACCTGGTAGCCGCCGGAGCCCACGTCCCACGGCTCGGCGATCAGTTTGACCCGGCGCAGCACCGGGTCCTGGGCGATCACCGTGAGGAAGGGGGAGAGCATGTCCACGTCGTGCGTCGAGCGGGCCAGCGCCGCCGCCAGGTCGAACCGGAAGCCGTCCACGCCCATTTCGGTCACCCAGTAGCGCAGGCTGTCGGTGATCAGCCGCAGCACGTGCGGCTGGACGACGCTGAGGGTGTTGCCGCAGCCGGTGTAGTCGGCGTAGCGCCGCGCGTCCTGCTGGAGCCGGTAGTAACCGCGGTTGTCGATACCGCGCAGCGACAGCGTGGGGCCGCCCTCGGCGCCCTCGGCGGTGTGGTTGTAGACCACGTCGAGGATCACCTCGATGCCCGCCGCGTGCAGCGCCCGCACCATCCGCTTGAACTCGCCGACCTGTTCGCCGCGCGTGCCGCTCGCGCTGTACGCGGCGTGCGGCGCGAAGTAGCCGATCGAGTTGTAACCCCAGTAGTTGCGCAGCCCCTTGCGCTCCAGGTGCTCCTCGTGCGCGAAGTGGTGCACCGGCAGCAGCTCGACGGCGGTCACCCCGAGCCGGGTCAGATGGGCGATGGCCGCCGGGTGCGCGAGACCGGCGTACGTACCGCGCAGCTCCGGCGGAATGTCCGGGTGCGCCCGGGTGAAACCGCGCACGTGCAACTCGTAGATCACCGAGTCCGACCAGGGCGTCTTCGGCCGGTGGTCGTCCTCCCAGTCGTCGTCATCGTCGACCACGACGCCCTTGGGGACGTACGGCGCCGAGTCGCGGTTGTCGCGCACGGTGTCGGCGACCTGCCGCTCGGGCCAGTCGCGCACGTGCCCGTACACCTCGGGGACCAGCGTGAAGTCGCCGTCCACCGCCCGCGCGTACGGGTCGAGCAGCAGCTTCGCCGGATTCCAGCGGGCGCCGGTCCACGGGTCCCAGCGACCGCCGACCCGGTAGCCGTACCGCTGGCCCGGCAGCGCGTCCGGTACGAAGCCGTGCCATATCTCATGGGTCAGCTCGGTCAGCGGCGCCCGCGTCTCGGTGCCGTCCGCGTCGAACAGGCACACCTCGACGGACTCCGCCCCGCCCGCCCACAGCGCGAAGTTGGTGCCCGCGCGCCCGCCGGGACCGGCGTGGAAACGCGCGCCGAGCGGCTGCGCCGAGCCGGGCCACACGGTCGCGAGCCGCGGCGCCACCCGCCGGTCCGACGCACCGGACGGCAGCGATACGGAAGCCACCGGCGGATTCCGCGGTACGGCCGGGGCGAGTGCGACAGACGGGTCCCGCGGTACGGCCGGGCCCGGCACCGGCGACGGCGGCGGTACGGTCGCCACCCCCGGATCGCCTGCGGGCAGCGGAAGACCCTCCGGGCGTCCCACGACGCCGTGTTCGCGTGTCTCTGACACGTGTATGCCTCCCGCGGCTCCGAAGGACCGAGCTGTGACCAGGTGCGCTGTGCCGGCAGGGCGGGCCGGGTCCGTACCGTACGCCGGGTGTCCCTCCCCGCGTCGACGGCCGTTTCCCCGCACCCGCTGCTCCATTCATTCCCACCGGGGGGTACGGAGTCACACGGTTGATCGGTGCACGTGCCGGCGGACAGCGCGTTTCCCCGGCGGCGGTCGCCTCGTTGACGGTGCGTGAAGACAGCGGTGAGGCGCGTGCTGCGCGCGGGTGCGGGAGTGGTACTGGGTGCGACGCTGATCGCGGGCTGCGGGGGACCGGGCGGGTCCGGCGGATCCGGCGGGACGGGCGGGGGTGACGACCGGGCGCCGAGCGCCACGTCGACCGACACCTCGACCGCCGTACCGGACGTCTCGCAGGCGGCCATCACCGTATCGCCCGGCGACGGCGCGAAGGACGTACCCGCCAGCGGGACGCTGCGCGTCACCGTCGGCCAGGGCAAGCTCACCGGGGTCACCGCCAAGAGCGCGGACGGCACCCCCGTGCCCGGCACCCTCGCCGCCGACGGCAGCGGCTGGCAGCCCACCGGACGCCTCGCGCTGGCCACCCGCTACACCGTCGACGCCTACGCGGTCGACGAGCAGGGCCGCCCGGCCGCCAAGCACGCCGACTTCACCACCCTCGTGCCGCAGCACACCTTCATCGGCTTCTTCACCCCGGAGAACGGCTCGACCGTCGGCGTCGGCATGATCGTCTCGCTGAGGTTCAACCGCCCGGTCACCGACCGCGCCGCCGTCGAACGCGCCATCACGGTCACGTCCGTACCCGCCGTCACCGTCACCGGCCACTGGTTCGGCGGCCAGCGGCTCGACCTGCGCCCCGCCGACTACTGGAAGGCCGGCACCCGCGTCACCCTCCACCTGCGGCTGCGCGACGTCCAGGGCGCGCCCGGCGTCTACGGCACCCAGTCCAAGGACGTGCGGTTCACCATCGGCCGCGACCAGCGCAGCACCGTGGACGCGGTGGCGCACACCCTGGTCGTCCGGCGCGGCGGCGCGGTCGTGCGCACCCTCCCCGCCTCGACCGGCGCGCCCCAGCACACCACGTACGACGGCGTGATGGTCATCGCCGAGAAGCACGCCGTCACGCGCATGAACGGCCAGACGGTCGGCTTCGGCGGCGAATACGACATCCCGGACGTCCCGCACGCGATGCGGCTGACCAACTCCGGCACCTTCGTGCACGGCAACTACTGGTCGCCCGCCGGGGTCTTCGGCACCACCAACGTCAGCCACGGCTGCATCGGGCTGCGCGACGTCAAGGGCGGCAGCGCCACCAGCCCGGCGGGCTGGTTCTTCGACCACTCCCTGGTCGGCGACCCGATCCGCGTGACCAACTCCCATGACCGCACGGTCGCCGCCGACAACGGGATGGGCGGCTGGAATCTCAGCTGGGCCCAGTGGCAGGCGGGTTCCGCCCTGTAGCGGCGGCCCCGCCCGTCCCGCGCGCGGGCTCGCCAGTCCGCCGCCCCCGTCCCGCATGCGCGGGCTCCCCAGTCCGCCGCCCCGTCCGCGCATGCGGGCTCCCCGTCCGCCGCACCCCCACTACACCCCCGACCGGCCCCGGTCCACAGCCATCTGGGACGGAACGGTGACAATCTCGTGAGCACTCGCGCTTGTTCCGTGTGATTGTCTTGCGCTGACCAGGGGAGTTCAGGTGTTCCGGGCGGTAGGGGAGAGCAAGAGTTGAAGCCGATATTGGCTGCGCCGGGTATCAGGAGAAACGTTCTGGTGCTGGCGCTCGGAGCGTTGCTGCTGATGGTCACCGCGTGCGGTGGCGGCGGTGGCGGCGGCAAGTCCGGCAGTGGGAACGGCTCCACGTCGGCCTCGAACGGCAAGGCGAACGCGTCGGACACGGTCGCCTCGACCGCCGTCGTGACGATCCTGCCGAAGGACGGCTCGACCGAGGTGTCGACCACGGGGACGCTGAAGGTCACGGCGCAGGGCGGCAAGCTCTCGTCGGTCGTCGTGAAGGACGACAAGGGCACGGAGGTGGAGGGCGCGATCTCCGCCGACGGCGCCGGATGGGTGCCGGCCGGGCACCTGGACACGTCCACGCAGTACTCGGTGGACGCGGTCGCCAAGGACGACGCGGGACGTGAGTCCGACAAGCACTCCAGCTTCACCACGGTCACCCCGAAGAACACCTTCGTCGGTTACTACACGCCGGAGGACGGTTCGACCGTCGGCGTCGGCATGGAGGTCTTCCTCAACTTCAACCGGCCGATCACGAACAAGAAGGCCGTCGAGGAAGGCGTCAAGGTCACCGCGAGCCCGTCGGTCCCGGTCGCCGCGCACTGGTACGGCGACCAGCAGCTCTACATCCGCCCGCAGGAGTACTGGGCGGCCGGTACGAAGGTCACGCTGAGCCTCAACCTCAACGGTGTCGAGGGCGCCCCCGGCGTCTACGGCAAGCAGCACAAGGACGTCCACTTCACCGTCGGCCGCCGCCAGGTGAGCATCGTGGACGCGGCCAAGCACACCATGACCGTCTACCGCGACAACAAGGTGCTGCGCACCATCCCGATCTCCTCGGGCGCGCCGGACCACACCACGTACAACGGCAAGATGGTCATCTCCGAGAAGTACGTGACCACCCGGATGAACGGCGACACGGTCGGCTTCGGCGGTGAGTACGACATCAAGGACGTGCCGCACGCCATGCGGCTGACCACCTCGGGCACCTTCATCCACGGCAACTACTGGGCCGCGACCTCGGTCTTCGGCAACAGCAACACCAGCCACGGCTGCGTGGGTCTGCACGACGTGCGCGGCGCGGGTGACGCGAGCACCCCCGCGGCCTGGTTCTACAACCAGTCGATCATCGGTGACGTGGTGCAGGTGCAGAACTCCAAGGACAAGACCGTCCAGTGGTACAACGGCCTCAACGGCTGGAACCTCCCCTGGAGCGAGTGGACGTCCTGACCGGGTTCCGCATCAGGTTCCGCATCAGGTTCCGCATCGGGTTCCGCCCGTGTGAGGCACCGCACGTGAGCCGCGACGGCCCGCCCCTGACCTGGGGCGGGCCGTCCGTCGTACGCTCGCCCGTATGACTGTGACCTTTGAAGTCGACGAAGGCGTCGGCACCGTCCGGCTCGACCGGCCGCCCATGAACGCCCTGGACTCCGGCACGCAGGACCGGCTCAAGGAGGTCGCCGAGGAGGCGGCGCGGCGTCCCGAGGTGCGGGCCGTGGTGGTGTGGGGCGGGGAGAAGGTGTTCGCGGCGGGCGCGGACATCAAGGAGATGCAGGCCATGTCGTACGAGGACATGGTCGACCGCTCGCGGGCGCTCCAGGAGTCCTTCACGGCGGTGGCGCGGATCCCGAAGCCGGTGGTGGCGGCCGTGACCGGTTACGCGCTCGGCGGCGGCTGCGAGCTGGCACTGTGTGCCGACTACCGGATCGCGGGCGAGAACGCGAAGCTCGGACAGCCGGAGATCCTGCTCGGTCTGATCCCGGGCGCGGGCGGCACCCAGCGGCTGTCCCGGCTGGTCGGTCCCTCCCGCGCCAAGGACCTGATCTTCACCGGCCGGATGGTGACGGCGCGGGAGGCGCTGTCGCTGGGTCTGGTGGACGAGGTCGTCCCGGCCGACGAGGTGTACGCGCGGGCGCGGGCCTGGGCGGAGCGGCTGGCGCGCGGTCCCGCGTACGCGCTGCGGGCCGCGAAGGAGGCCGTCGACGCGGGTCTCGAAACGGATCTGGAGACCGGGCTGACGATCGAACGCACCTTGTTCGCGGGGCTGTTCGCCACGGCGGACCGCGAGACGGGGATGCGCAGCTTCGTCGAGGACGGACCGGGGAAGGCCACCTTCCGCTGAGCCCGCGGATGCTGACGCGTGGTCAGCCGGAGACGGCGATCCGACGCACATGCGGCTGAGCGTCGAACGGGTGCTCGGCTGACAGCCCGTCAGAGGTGACGCAGGGTGCGCGGCTCACCTTAAGGCAACCTTATGCCAGCCTTAAGGAATGGGAGGCCGCCACCATCCGCTGTGATGGTTGCATACGTCAACTCCACTGATCAGCAGGGCCGTTGAGGGGTGTTCTGTGCCCAGGGCATATGCCTAGTCACAGGTGTGGGGCGGCGTACTCCGTCGGACGAATTCCCCCGGTTACCCCTCGGAGCGCTGCAATTGCAGCCATCATGAAGTCATGGCGGGCCGGGGAGCATCTGAGCAGCCGCAGCGGGTGGACACCGCCGCGGGTGCGGTTCCCGTTCTCACCGACGACACGGCGGCCAAGGCCCTCGATCTGTACGGCGACCCGTCCGTCCAGGAGGTCCATCTGACCTCCCGTCCCGAATCCGCCTCCACCGCCCGGCGCCTGGCGCTCTCCGTGGTACGGGTCTGGGGCCTCCCGCAGTTCGCCGACACCGTGGAACTGCTCGTCTCCGAACTCGTGGGCAACGCCGTACGGCACACCGGGGCGCGGACGTTCGGGCTGCGGATGCACTGGCGCCGGGGCTGGGTCAGGGTCGAGGTGCGGGACCCCTCGCGGGCGCTGCCCTGCCTGCTGCCGGTCCGCGGCCTGGACGCCAGCGGCCGGGGCCTGTTCCTGGTGGACAAGCTCTCCGACCGCTGGGGTGTCGACCTCCAGCCGCGCGGCAAGACGACGTGGTTCGAACTGCGGGTCCCGGAGCGGTAGTTCGCGCCCGGCGCGGGAGTCGGGGCCGTCGTGCGGGGGCGTCGGGGCCGTACCGCCGTGACCGGCCCGGACATTGTGAAGAGGCCCTTCGCGTCGTGGTAACGACTGCGCAAGGGCCTCTTCGAACCGCCGCGAAGCAAGGGGGGTGTGGTTCGCGGCGTCTGTGGAACGGCCGAGCGCGGGTCGGTGCGGGCCGTTGAGAAGACTCTGGCACGCAGTGCCAGGCATGGTCAAGCGCGCATATGGCTCACATCTGGACAAAAGAGGCATTGCGCCGCGCAAAGCAAGGGTGATGTGCGCCACCCGCCTTGTAAACCATGGATAAGTACGTTCATCTTCTTCTAATGATCGGGACCCTCGGGGATGTGGGGGGCGCGTCCCTGAGGAGGGGTGGGGGTAGCCCCCACACGCAATGGGGGACACACCTGATGGGCCCGCGCGCGGCCGTGCGGAAGAGTCGGTGACACGACGACGGGCGCCCTCAGCGGCCGTCACCGACACAGGAGTTGACCATGGCCGCCAGCACGGCGATCACCGGCCGGGCGGCCATCGCGTCCCCGTCCTCGCGCACCGCGGCCCTCGCCTCCTTCGTGCGGTTCGTGCTGTGCGGCGGCGGAGTCACCGTCCTCGCCAGCGGCGTCCTCCTGCTGATCGGCGACAGCGTCCCCCTCGCCCTGTCCAACGCCGTCGTCACCATCGGCTCCACGGTCCTGGCCACCGAACTCCACGGCCGCTTCACCTTCGGCCGGGGCGGCGCCACCTGGTCCGACCACTGCGCCTGCGCGCTCACCGTCCTGCTGTCGTACCTCTTCACCACCGGGGCGCTGCTCGCCTACGCCTCCGCGTATCCGTCCGGCGACGCCCTCACCCGGCAGGGCGTCTACATCGCGGCCTCCGCCCTCGCCGGCCTCGGCCGCTTCCTGCTCCTGCGGCTCGTCGTCTTCCGGCCGGCCCGCCGCGGTGTCCGGCTCGGCCGCGCGGCGGTCGCCGTCGCGGCCTGACGCCCGACCGGTGACGGCTGCCCGCGGGCTACGCGGTGGCCGCCGCCGTACGGGCGAGGGCGGCGGCCTCGCCGCGGGAGGCGACGCCGAGCTTGGCGAGGATGTTGGCGACGTGGAATTTCACGGTGGACTCGCTGATGTGGAGGGCGAGGGCGATCTCGCGGTTGCGGCGCCCGAGGGCGAGCTCTTCGAGGACCTGCCGTTCCCTCGGATGGAGGGCGTCCAGCGGCCCGGCCGCAGCGGGGGCCGCCGGGAGGTCGGGGGACAGCGGCAGGGTGACGGTGAGGGTGGAGCCCCAGCCGGGCAGGGCGTCGAGGACGAGCCGCCCGCCGAGCGCCGTGAGCCGGTCGGTGAAGCGGTGGACGGCGAGCGCCTCCGGGGCGAGCAGGCCGGGCCCGTCGTCGCGTACCAGCACGCGGAGCGTGTCCTCGTCGAGCTGCCAGCTCACATAGAGCCGCCCCAGGTCGCCCTGCTCCAGCATGGCCAGGACGGCCCCGCGTACCGCCGCCCGCGCGCCGTGGGCCACGTCGGCGGCCAGCGTACGGCGGGAGGCGGGAGGGCGCAGGTCCAGCTCGACGGGGCTGTAGCGCAGCAGCGGGCGCAGCTCGGCGGTGAGGCGGCCGAAGGCGGCGTCCGCGGGCTCCTCGCTCAGCTCCCGGTCCAGGTCGGCGCCCGCGCGCAGGTCGATCAGGGCCGCGACGGCCAGGTCCACGGCGCCGCGCCGCGCGGCGGTGTCGTCCAGCGACGCGGCGCGCAGCGTACCGAGGATCGCCGACAGCACCGAGGAGTGCGCGTCGGTCAGCTCCGCGATGGCCCGCGCCCTGGCCGCGGCGGCGGCCCGCGAACTGGCCGCCTGCGTCGGTCCTGCCTCCGCCATCCGGCGCTCCTGGTTGACGGTGACCAGGTCCCACAGGCCCTGCGCCACCGCCGTGACGTCGGCGTCCAGCGGCTCGGCCGAGGAGCGTACGACGACCAGCAGCGGGCCGGCGCCCGCGCCCGTGTCGGCGGCCTCGGTGGTCTCGGTAGCCTCGGCGGGCTCGGCGAACTCACGCGTGGAGGCGACGGCGAGCACCGGGTGCGGCGCCCCGGCCAGCACCGCCTCGCCCTGCCAGGGCGCGCCCGTCGTCACCCGCCCGGCCAGGCGCGTCAGTTCGGCGCCGGTGATCCGGCCGGTCAGCTCCTCGTCCCCGAAGGCCGCCGTCGGAGTGAACGTGCAGACGGCGCTCCGCCGGGCGACCGCCCGGTGCGGCACCAGGTCGGTCAGCACCTCCGACAGCCGCCGCATGGTGTCGGGCAGCGGTGCGCGGGTGACGACCAGGGCCCGCGCGAGGGCGTCCTGCGGGCGGATTCCGTCATGGCTCGGCATGCCTCCCGAGCGTACGGCGGCGATGATGGGCGCGGACTGTCCTTTCGGCCGGGCGGAACCGTCCGAACGGCGGGCCGGGTCGGCGGCGGCCCGCGGCGATGCTGGGAAGTGCCCTGAATGACCCCGGGGAGTGCCGGGGACACCCGGGGAGTTCCCCGGGACACCCGGGGAATGCCCGGGGACGCCCGGGGAACGCCTAGGAGGTGCCGGCGGAACGCCCGGGGAATGCCGCCGTCGCACCAGGGCGCCGCGTCTCCTCGGGCGCCCGCCAAGGCAATTGCTTCAGGTTTCCGAATGTTCTCGAATATTTCCGAGCCCTCCGAAGGATTGTGAACCCATGACGAAGTCCATCGCCTTCACCGAATACGGCTCCGCGGACGTGCTGCGGGCCGTGGACACCGACGTGCCGGAGCCGGGCCCCGGCCAGGTGCGGATCACGGTGCGCACGGCGGGCGTGAACCCGCTCGACAGCAAGATCCGCGCCGGTTACATGGAGCAGGTCTTCCCCGTGGACTTCCCGCATGTGCCGGGCCTTGAGGCGGCGGGTGTCGTCGAGGCGCTGGGCGAGGGCGTCGAGGGCCTGGCGGTCGGCGACGACGTCTTCGGCCAGACCGCCACCGGCGCCTACGCCGAGCGGGCGCTCGCCGAGGTCGCGAAGGTCGCCCTCAAGCCCGGCACGCTGAGCTGGGAGCAGGCGGCGGCGCTGCCGGTCGCGGCGGAGACCGCGTATCGCGCGCTGGACATGCTCAAGGTGCGGCCCGGCGAGACGCTGCTGATCCATGGCGCGGCGGGCGGCGTCGGCACCGTCGCCGTACAGTTCGCGGTCGCGCGCGGCGTCAAGGTCGTCGGCACGGCGAGCGAGGCCAACCACGAGCACCTGCGGGCGCTCGGCGCGGTCCCGGTCGCCTACGGGGACGGGCTGGTGGAACGGGTGCGGGCCGCCGCGCCCGAGGGGATCGACGCGGCGCTCGACGCGGCCGGGCGGGGCGACGCGCTCCAGGCGTCGGTCGAGCTGACCGGCGGCACCGAGCGGGTGCTGTCCATCGCCGACGCGCCGGGCGCGGGCAAGCTCGGCGTCCGCTTCACCTCGGGGGCCGAGGGGTACTACGGCGAGCCCGCCTTCGCGGAGGCGCTGGCGCTGTTCGCCGCGGACAAGCTGACCATCGCCGTCCACGAGGTGTTCCCGCTGGAGGCGGCGGCCGACGCGCAGCGCGCGAGCGAGGCCGGGCACCTGACCGGCAAGATCGTGCTCAAGGTGTCCGAGGGCGTCTGACGCGCGGACCCGGGGACGCGGCGTGACGGCGGGCGGTACGGGCGGGTCCCGTACCGCCCGCAGCCGTACCGCCCGCCGCCGTGTGGCCCGCGATCCCTGTGGGGTCCCCGGCCTTTGTGGGGTCCCCGGCCCCTGTGAGGTGTCCGGCCCTTGTGAGGTCCCCGATTCCTGTTAAGTTAGGGCACCCTAACCTTAATGATCAGAGGGAGTCAGGGTGAGCAGCGAGGTCTTCAGGGACGCCTGGGGCATCCCCCACCTCCGCGCGGACAGCGCCCGCGAACTCGCCTTCGCTCAAGGCCGGAACGCCGCCGTCGACCGGGCCTGGCAGCTGGAGACCGAACGGCACCGCGCGGAGGGCGGCACCGCCGCGTTCCTCGGCGCCGACGCCGTCGAGTGGGACCGCTTCGCCCGCCGCGCTCTGCTCGCCGACACCGCCCGCCGCTGCCACGCCCGGCTCGACCGGGACACCGCGCGCTGGGTCGCCGCCTACGTGGACGGCGTCAACGCCGGGCTGCCCCAAGGCGCGGCGCAGGCACCGGAGTTCGCCGCCACCGGCCTCGCACCCGGCCGCTGGCAGCCCTGGACGCCGCTGGCCGTCTGGCTCTCCACCCACATCCTCTTCGCGGGCTTCCCCGCCAAACTCTGGCGGTACGAGGCGGCCCGGCGGCTCGGCCCGGACGCCGTCGCGGCCTTCGCCACCGACGGGCCCGGCACCGCGGGCAGCAACGGCTGGCTGATCACCGGGGACCGCACCGCCACGGGCGCGGCGCTCCTCGCGGGCGACCCGCACCGCTTCATCGAGGCACCGGGCGTCTACCAGCAGATCCGCCTGGCCTGCCCGGAGTTCGACGTCGTCGGCCTCGCCGTCCCCGGCGTCCCGGGCCTCGCCCACTTCGGCCACACCGGCCGGGTCGCCTGGGCCATCACCAACGCCATGGCCGACTACCAGGACCTCTACCGCGAACACCTGCGCCGCGCCCCCGACGCCTCCGTCCGGGCCCTCGGCCCCGACGGCTGGGAGCCCGCCGCTTCCCGTACCGAGACCGTCGCCGTCGCGGACGCCGACCCCGTCCGCGTCGAGATCGTCGAGACCGCACGCGGCCCGGTGATCATCGGCGGCCCCGACGCGCCGGGGAACCCCGACGCGCCCGAGGGCCCCGACGCGCCCGAGACCCCCGCCGCGTCGGGCGGCGGCGCGTCGGACGGCCGCGCGGACACCATCTGGAACGCCGTCAGCCTGCGCTGTCCCGCCCGCGCCGGAGCCGAACTCGGCTTCTCCGCACTGCCGTCGCTGCTGCGCGCCACCACCGTCGGCGACGTCGACCGGGCGCTGGACGGCTGGGTCGAGCCGGTCAACGTCGTGCAGGCCGCCGACACCGAGGGCGGCCTCCTGCACCGGACGGCGGGCCGGGTGCCCGTACGGCATCCGGACAACTCCCTGTACGCCGTGCCCGCGTGGCGGAAGGAGCACGCGTGGACCGGCGCCTACGCGCCCCTGCCGCGCGCCGACGTCCGCGACGGCCTCGCGGTGATGGCCAACGCGCGCGAACTGGCCGCCCCGCTCGGCACGGAATTCGCCGCGCCGCACCGCGCGCGCCGCATCCGCCGCCTCCTGGCATCCGCCGACGACTGGACGGCGGACGGCATGGGGGCGATCCACACCGACGTCCATCTCGGCTCCGCCCGCGCCCTGTTGGACCACGTGGCCGACCTCCAGGGCCCTGACACGCCGCCGCTGAGCCCCGCGGCCTCCGCTCTCGGCGCGCGGCTCCTGCGCTGGGACCGGCGGATGGCGGCCGAGAGCACTGACGCCGCGTCATACGCCGTACTGCGGGCGGCGGTCGTCCGCGGTCTCGCCGCGCATCCCGCGCTCGCCCCGCTGGCCGACCTCGTCCATCCGCCGTCGTATCCCGCGACGTTCACGCCGTGGCTGGCACTGGTGCCCCGGGTGGCGTTCGCGCTGGAGACGCTGCTGGGCGGCGGGCTCATACCCGCGCGGGACCGGGCCGCGATCGTACGGGCCGCGCTGGAGGAGACGGCGGGGGCCGGTGCGGGGGAGGCGGGCGCGGGGGAGCGGACCTGGGGGGAACTGCACCGGCTCGCGCCCTGGCAGGCGCTGCCGCCCGACGCGTACGGGCACGCGCCCGAGGTGTGGCCGGGGCTGGCGGGGGACCACGACTGTGTGCTGTCCACGTCCAGCGTCCCCGGCATCACCCACCACAGCCTGCGCGGGCCCGCCGCCCGCTACGTATGGGATCTGGCCGACCGTGAGAACAGCCGGTGGGTCGTGCCCTTCGGAGCGAGCGGAGTGCCCGGCGGCCCGCACCACCGCGACCAGCTTCCGTACTGGCTGCGCGGCGACCTCGTCCCCGTGGTCACCGACTGGACCCGACTCACCAGGGAGACCTCTGTGCCCGAAGCCCCGGAAGCCCCCGAAGCCCCGAAAGCACCCGAAGCCACCGAAGCGCCTGCCGCTGGCCCCGCTGGAGCCGCCGCCTTTCACGGGCCGCCCGCCGGCTTCGGGACCGTCCGCTTCGTGCCTGTCGACCCCGACCGGGACATCGACCTCATCCACGCGTGGGTCACCCAGGAGCGGGGCCGGTTCTGGGGCATGGGCGACGCGACCCGCGACCAGGTGCGCGAGATCTACGCCTTCCTGGACTCGCTCGACACCCACCACGCCTATCTGGTCCGCCGCGACGACCGCCCCGTGGCCCTCTTCCAGACCTACCAGCCGGAGGCCGACCCCATCGGCGACTTCTACGAGCGGCTGCCCGGCGACGTCGGCGTCCACGTCTTCGTCGGCCCCATCGACCCCGGCGCCGAACGCGAACCCGACTACACGCGGCACCTGTTGACCGCCCTCCTCGCCCACGTCTTCGCCGACCCCGCCTGCCGCCGTATCGTCGCGGAACCCGACGCCCGCAACACCCGCGCGATCGACCGTCTCCTCAGCACCGGCTTCACCCTCGGCCCCCGCGTCGAACTCCCGGACAAACCCGCTCAGTTCGTCTTCCTCACACGCGACTTGACCACTGGTTGACCAAAAGAAAGCCGATACCGCGACCGGGAACCCTTCAGGTAGCGTGAAACGTCTCTACTGATGATCAGCTGTTGATCACCGGTTCACCACCCGTGAACACCACCCGCTGAACACCACGCGCCGACGGGGGAATTGACGCATGGGTCGTCCGAGCGACTGGCACATACTCGACATGGATCGCGATCCGGTTCCGGGTGACGCGTCGCGGGTGAAGACGTTGTCGCGGCAGTTGCACGAGTTCGCGGACGATGTGGGCGGCGCGCTGCGGCTGGTGAAGGGGATGCAGTCGGAGGACGCGATCCTGGCGTGGGCGGGGCTGTCGGCGGACGCGTTCCGGGAGGAGTTCGGGTCGACGCCGAAGAATCTCGACAAGCTGCATACGTCGTACCGGATCGCGGCGGAGGCGCTGGAGTCGTACTGGCCGGATCTGGAGCACGCGCAGTACCAGGCGGACCGCGCCCTGGCCGACGGGCGCACGGCGCATGCCCGGCTGGTCTCCGCGCAGAGCGGTCTGAACGGTGCGCAGGACTGGGTGCACACGGCCACGTCGACCGCCGACTCGTACGATCCGGCGAAGAACCACGGCGCGACCGTCCCGCCGCCCGATTCGGACCAGGTCCGCCAGGCCACCCGCGACCTGGCCGCCGCCAAGGCCCGTCGGGCCGACGCCCAGCAGGCCGTCTCCTCCGCGCAGTCGGCGCTCGACGCGGCGAAGCGGCTGGCGGAGCAGGCGCGGGGTATGCGGGAGGACGCGGCGCGCCGCACGGTGGCCAGGCTGCACGAGGCGTCGGACGCGGGGATCAGGAACCGGCACTGGTGGGAGAAGGCGGTCCACTGGGTCGCCGACCACTGGGACGAGATCATCACGGTCTGCAAGTGGATCGTGGCGGTCCTCGGCATCGTCGTGATGATCATCGGCGGCCCGCTCGCCTGGCTCGTCGTCGCCGCGGCGCTGCTCGTCCTTGCCGACACCGTCACCAAATACATCCAGGGCAAGGCCACTTTGTGGGACGTGCTCTTCGCCGTCCTGGACTGCGTCCCCATGACCAAGGGCCTGACCTCCCTCGGCAAGCTCGCCGAGCTCTACAAGGCGGGCGGCCTGCTCAAGATCGGTGCCCACGCGCTGGGTTCGGCCAAGGGCGCGCTCAAGAACATGGCATCGCTGATCCGGGACGGCGGCGAGGGTCTCCGGGCGATCACGGTCGCCTTCAAGGGCGGCGACCGGCTGCCCGGCGGCACCATTCCCTTCCGCGATCTGTCACCGAAGGCCAAGCAGTTGGTGAAGGCGCTGGAGGACGGCCACATCCAGATCCGCCCCGCCGAGGTGAATGTCACCCACCTCGCGGAACTCCAGAAATTCGCGGGTGTGGAACACGCCATCGTCCAGGGCCCCGGCGGCGAACTGCGGCTTTTCCGGGGCACGGAGATCGGCAGTTCCATTCCGAAGGACCTGCGCGGCCGGGGCTACAAGTTCACCGTCCACACCCACCCCGAGGACCGCATACCGGGGCCGCCGACCGATATCGAACGGGCCCAGGGAATGCGGAACAGTATGCAGTTCGACCTCGACAACAAGGCGAGCAGGCACGTGGAAGCCGTGGTCAGCCGCGACGGCAATGTCACGTTCTTCGACCACAACGGAATTATCGACGTGCCACAGGGGCAATATCCGCCGGGCGGTCCCATGAATGACCGCGGGTACGTGGTGAGAGTGCCTCATGTATAGTCGGCGTGAATCACCTTCAGCGACGGCATTGAGTGTGAGTACGGAGGATTCGGGCGCGATGAACGGACCCAACGCCTGCCAGTTCTGCGGACGTTATGTCCTCCAGGTGCCGGGCTGGACCACGTTCGTGAAGAGCTACCGAATGCTGCTGGCGCCCTGGGACCCCCAAGAGGTGTTCCTGGAAGGCTCCTTCCACCACTCGTGCCTGCGCACCTCCCCGTACCGGCGGGAGTTCCGCGCGGACGCGCTGCGGCAGCTCACCCAGGGCGACCACGACGTGGAGGTTGAGTTCGAGGGGCGGACCCGGCAGCAGCGCCGCCCCGGAATGGCCTTCACCGAGCAGGTGTTCTTCGGCGCGTCCGGCGAGCTGTTCCGCCATGCCAACGTCGACAGCTGGGTGTTCGTCGAGAAGGACGGCCCCTGGCATTTCCTCTCCGCCGACGACGTGCGGACGCTCGCCGCAGGGAGTCCGCTGCGGAAGTCCTCGGAAGCCGGTACGACACGGCTGCCGAGCGACCCCGGCGAATCCGTCGCCGAATGGACGCTGCCGGAGCTGCTCGACTTCCTCGAAGTCCGCGACCTCTACCAGGAAGTGCTCGACCGGCTCGAACCCGAATACACCTTCTGGGAGTTCAACGCCATCGCGCCGAAATACTTCCTCGACTACTCGGTGGACTGCGTCCAGCCGCTCCCCGCCGAACTGGCCGCATTCTGCGCCACCTACACGTACCGCGCCCGCAGCCTGGACTGGCAGGACGGCGACGCATGAGCGAGGACCGGCTGGCGATACCGCTCGACCTGCTGGAGGACTTCGCCACGATGCTCGGGTCGATCACCAAGCGGCTCGACGACACGAAGGCGACCCTGCGGGCCTTCGAGGACGACATGGGCGACGGCAGCGTCGCCGGCGCGCTCGACCACTTCCAGTCCAACTGGAAGGACGGCAGGGGCGACATCCACAAGCAGCTCACCGGTCTGGAGAAGATGGCGACCACCGTGGTCAGCGAGATCCGCAAGGTGGACACCGACCTGGCCAAGCAGCTCGCCGACTCCACCGAGAGCGCCCCCGGCCCGCAGCAGGGGCCCGCCCCGCACGGCACGAAGGAATAGCCGGTCATGAACGAGAGCACGCCGGAAGCCCCCGCCGCCCCGCCGGTCGGCGTCTCCCTGTCCGTACCCGAGTCGTGGTGGGAGTTCGACGTACGGCCTGAGGGCCGCGAGGAGACCGTCCGCGCGCTGATCGACGCGCGCGTCCGGGCCGTCCCCGAACTGGCCCCGTACCGCAAGGACCTGGTCGCGCTGCTGCGCCGGATGGCCCGTGACGCCCATGACGCGGGGGCGCTCTACTGCGGCTGCATGGCCGAGAACTTCGAGGGCGTCCCGCTGACCGCGATGGTCACCGTCACCGTCGTGAGCGCCACCGGCTCCCAGGGCTCCACGCTGAGCACCGACCCGCGCGTCATCGCCGAGACGCTCAGGACGATCACGCCCCGCCGCGAAGGCGACGCCTGGCGGCGGGTCACCACCGTCGAGATCCCCGAAGTCGGCCTGTGCGCCCGCACGGTGGGCGTCGAGGACGTCCCCGTCGAGCAGGGCGACACCCGCACGGTCCGGATGGCGCTCACCCAGACCTACATCCCCGTTCCCGGCCGCCCCGCCGAGATCGTCCTCGTCTCCGGCGCCAGCCCCGTCCTCGACCTCGCCGAAGCGTTCCACGACATCTTCGACGCGGTGACGAGCACCTTCCGCTTCGCGACGGCGTAGGACACGCGGCGGTACGGGGCGAGGGCGGGCGGGCCCGGCAGGGGGTCCGCCCGCCCTGGTACGCGGGGGAGGCGTGCAGCTCTCCTGGAGGTGCGGGCTTCGGGCGGTGTCAGCTTCCGAAGACCTGGAAGTCCCAGAGGGAGTAGCCGTAGGCCGTGGCGCGTTGGGTGCCGTACACGCGGATGTAGCGGCCGGTGCAGTTGACGTTGAGGGTCTGGAGGCCGCCGGTGCCCGCTGTGGTGCTGTAGCAACTGGTCCAGTTGGTGCCGTCGTTGGAGACCTGTATCTGGAACGCCTTGGCGTAGGCGGCCTCCCAGTTGAGCTTGACCTGGTTGACGGCGTGCGAGGCGCCGAGGTCGACGCGCAGCCACTGCGGGTCGCTGAAGGCGCTGGACCAGCGGGTGGTGGTGCTGTTGTCGACGGCGGCCGAGGCGGGGGTGCCCGCGTTCTCCGTGGAGGAGGCCGTCGCGGGCTTGTTCAGCGCCAGGTTGGTGCCGTTGGACGGCGGAGTGGTGCTGCCCGGGCCCTTGTTGTAGACGGCCACGTAGTCGATGTTCATCTGGCCGCCGCTGACGGTCGCCGCGTTGGGGCCGCCGCCGAAGGCGTCGGGGAAGCCGCCGCCCATCGCGAGGTCGTAGATGATGAAGAACGGGTGGTCCACCGCGTTGGCCCAGGTCGTGGCGTCGACCTGATTGGCGTTGACGGTGAAGTAGTTGGCGCCGTCCAGGTACCAGCGGATCTGCTCGGGCGAGACCGAGCGGTCGATCTGCACGGCGTAGGTGTGGTAGCCGGTCTGGCAGCCGGAGCAGGCGCGTTCACCGCTGCCGATGCCGGTGGACTCGTTGCACGGACCGCCGGGGTTGACGCCGCAGTGCAGAGTGCCGAACACCGAACTGCGGGAGTTGATGTCCTCCATGATGTCGACCTCGCCGGAGGTCGGCCACGTGGTGCCGGTGCGCAGCGTCGAGCCGAGCATCCAGAACGCGGGCCAGTAGCCGGCGCCGTTGGCGGTCGTCAGATTCGGCTGCTGGATCGACGACTGCATCATCACGACGCCGCCGGGAGGCGCCCCGAAGGACGACGACTGCGTCTCGATCCGGCCCGAGGTCCAGCCCGCGCGCGGGTCGCTGCCCGAGTGGAGGGCGCGCAGCACGAGATGGCCGTTGCCGTCCTGGAAGACATTGGACGTGCTGTTGGTCATCGTCTCGATCTCACCGGTGCCGAAGCTGCTGCCGGGGCCGGTGTCGTACTTCCAGTTGCCGCCGTCGACCCCGGTGCCCGAGGCGCCGTTGAAGTCGTCGCTCCAGGTGGTGGTGAAACCGGCCGGAGGGGCGGGTACGGCGGCGGGTGCGACGGCCGGGGCCGCCGCGGGGGTGGCCGCGCCGCCCGGGCTCGCCACCGCCGTCAGGCCGGCCAGGGCCAGCGCGCCGACGGCCAGTGCCGCGAGGCCGATCCGGGTGCGGGAGCGGCGCCCGCGGTGCGACGCGGCGCCGGCCGTACCGGCCCGGTCCTGAGGGTCGTGCCCGTGGTCCTGCTCTGGTGCGTGTCCGGTGGACATGCGAGATCTCCTGTCCCGACGAAGCGTTGTGGGGGGTGCGCCCATGTGCGGAGTACGGCGTGATCGCCGCGTACGGCGGGGCCGTTGAGCGCGGCGTGACCGCTGGGTGCGGCGGGACCGCGCGGTACGGCGTAACCGTTTCCGGCGGCTCAGGGCGCGTGCGGGAGCGCTGACTGCGAGAGGCTGCCGTGTGGCATCGCGCTGCCTTCCGGCATGGCGTGCATGAGGACTCCTGACCGGGTGGGGGGCCGTGTACAGGGTGGGGCACGCTCGTGAGAGCGCTCTCTCGAACAGGTAATGGTCTATAACTTCGCCATGCGCGCGTCAAGGCGTGGGGCAGGAAAGCCGGGCAGCGCGAAGGGGCGGACCCCGCCGGGCCCGCCCCTCACATGTGCCTCACGCGTCACTCAGCCGTACGACGACCTGCGACGACGTGACGCCGTACGAATGACGACCTGCTACGGCTTGATCTTGACGACCTGCGGGTCGTGGTCGCTCGTCTGGTTGGCGAACTCCGCGTTGATGTGCACCACGTCGTAGTCGACGTGCTTCAGGCTGGGGCTGACCAGGATGTGGTCCAGGACCTGGGAGTTGCCCTCGTACACGTAGGAGTAACGCTCGTCCTTGGGCAGGGTGTTGACCAGGTCGGTGAGGACCGTGCCGTTGCCGGTGAGGGCCTGGGCGGCGGGCGAGAACTGGTAGTCGTTCAGGTCGCCGAGGACCACGACGTTGGCGTTGCGGTCGGCCTTCTCGAGCTGCTGCACGAAGTCGTGCTCCAGGATCGCCTGGCGGTTGCGCTGCACCTCCGAGCTGCGGACCGGCGGCTGGAAGCGGCTGTCGATGCCCTGGTCGCCGCCCTTGCTGTTGAAGTGGTTCGCGATCACGAACAACTTCTCGCCGCGGAAGGTGAATTCGCCCACCAGCGGCTTGCGGCTGCTGTTCCACGCCGGGTCGGTGGGCGCGATGCGGCCGGGGGAGACGGTCAGCGCGGTCTTGGAGCCGGTGCCGGTGATGCCCACCGCGGTGGTGGAGTCGCCGCCGGGACGGTCGACGAAGCTGACACGGTCGGGGTTGAACAGGAACACCGAGCGGATGTTGCCGCCGGGCTCGCCGCCGTCCTTGTCGTTGACCGGGTCGATCGAGCGCCACTGGTAACTCGGGCCGCCCGCCGCCTTGATGGCGTCGGTCAGCTTGGTCAGCGTCTTGTCCGCGGCGACCGTGCCGTCGTCGGTGGCGCCGTTGTTGTCCTGGATCTCCTCCAGCGCCACGATGTCGGGCGAACGGAGGTTGGTGACCAGGCCCTTGGCGAGCGCGTCGAACTTCGACTGCGGGTTGCCGGGCGCCAGGTTCTCCACGTTGTACGTGGCGATGGTCGCCTGGTCCGACTTGGCCTTGTCGGTCACCTCGGGCTTGAGGCCACCGCTCTTGACCGTGCCGATCGTGCGCGCCTGGACGGCGAAGGTGCCCGCGTACTGGTTGTAGTCCAGCGGACCCGCCGTCGTACCGCGCAGCGTGTCGCCGACGTTCGCCACCGGGAACGCCTGCGTGGCGGTCGGGATGAGCGACTGCACCATCAGGCGGCCGGAGTTGGGCTGGTCGTAGCCCGTGTAGAGGGTGCCGCCGCGCTTGGTCTTGTTCTGGTCCGCCTTGACCGTCACCCACAACTCGGAGTACGGGTCGGTGGCGCCGACGACGCGGCTGTCACCGATCTGCACGTTCATGCCCTCGAGCGAGGCGAAGAGGTCGAGCGCGTACTCGTCGGGACGCAGCGGCAGGTTCTCGATCGTGCCGCCGCCGACGGCCGGGACGAACGCGTCGGGGACGCTCTTCTTGTCCAGGACGACGGGCGCGGGGAGCGCGTTGCCGTGCGAGACCACCGTGGCGGTGGCCTTGGTCAGCTCGGTCACCGGCTGGCCGCCGGCGGAGGTGCCGCCCGGGTAGTAGTCGGAGACGGTGCCCGCGAGCGAGACGCTGTCGCCGACCGCGACGGTCGGGGTGACCGAGCCGGTGAAGACGTAGATGCCCTCGCTGGTACGGGGGTTGGCGTCCGGCGTCGGGTCCTGCACCCAGTAGCCCTGCGAGGAGCCGAAGGAGCGGACGCCGATGACGATGCCGGTCACGCCGGTGACCGCCTTGCCCGCGAGCGGGGAGAGCCGGGTGTCGCCCTGGATGTCGTGGATCTTCGCCTCGACGCCGGTCGGGGGCGAGGTGGGCGGCGTGGTCGGCGGGGTGGTGGGGGGCGTCGTCGGGCCGCCGCCGTCACCTGCGGCGCCCGGGGTGGGCGCGCCCGCGGTGAAGTCCGCCGCGTTATCGTCGGTGTCCGTCAGGGCGGGGCGCGCCACCGAGTCGGTGTTGCTCGCCCCGGCCGCCGGGCCGTTGCCCTCGAACACCGCGGCCGTGCCGTAGCCGACCAGGTCGCGGATGGTGCCGTCGGCGGCGCAGTCCGCCTTCGTCACGCAGGTCAGCGGGTCGGTGCCGTGCACAAGGGCGACCGTTCCCGTCGTACCGGACATGTTGATGGCGCCGACCACGTTCGGCGACGGCAGCGCCGTCGTCCCGCCGGTGCCCGCGGCCTCCTGCACCAGATACCGCGCGCCCGCGCCGAGCGACCCGGTCAGCGGCGTCACCTGCCACTTGGACGTCGGCGTCGGCGCGCCCGGCAGGTACTGCACGCTGTACCCGCTCAGGTCCAGCGGAGCGCTGCCCGAGTTGGCCAGCTCGATGAAGTCGTTCGTATACGTGGCACCGGAGTTGCCGCCGCCGCCGTACACCTCGGACACCATCACATCGGCGGACGGCGTCGCGAAGGCGGTGTGCACGCCGACCGCGGCCAGCACCACAGCGCCGGCTATCCCGATCGTGACCAGCCGCTTGCGGTTCCCGGCAGTACCGGGTCTGTCAGGGCGGGGCTCTGCCCCAGAGATGTGCGACACCGGTGAGGGTCTCCTTCGTGCGGTGCGTTGAACGCGATGAATACGTCGTGTTTCCACGTCTCATGACGGCACATCACCATGAGCCGGAATGAGCGATCCGGCTCAAGATACGCGCGTAGACCCCGCCGTAGAAGGAGCCGAGAGGTTAAATCTGCGTAGTTCCCGACGACGCTTTCCCGTACCGCCGATCAGTCCCCCCGCCCAGTGCTACCGCCAGGACCGCGGCTGCGCCGACGGGCGAGAGTCGCCGCGTGCCGCTTTCCGGCCTCTTCGGCGAGGACGGCGCGCAGCTTCTCGCGCCCGCGCCCGCGGGTCTTCACCGCGTGGCAGTTCGGGCACAGGGCGACCATGTTGGCCGGGTGGTCGCGTCCGCCGAGCTGGAGGTCGACGACGTGGTCGATCTCCACTATGGCCGCGCCGCTCGGTGTCGTGTCCGCGGGCTGGCCCGTGCAGCCGGGGTTCTCGCAGAGTCCGCGGCAGCGCTCGAGGACGGCCTGACGCGCCGCGCGCGACCGGACGTAGCGCTCGGTGGTGGTGCTCACGCGGCCGGTCCCGCGCCGCTTCTCGTGGTGCTCGGCGGCGCGGCAGAGCCGGTCGTAACCGGCGGCGAGGACAACGGGGTCGGGGGTGAAGCGTTCCGCCCCCTCGGCGACCTGGCCGTCCCGGTATGGCTGACGGTCCTCATGCGGCCCGGTTCCGTACCGTTCGGTCTCGTGGGTCTCGTCGGGCACGTCGACTTCGTCGTCATCGAGCCCGACCTCGCGCAGGAGCGGGCCGGGGTCGACGTCCTGGTAGTACGTGTCCACCAGCGTGTCGACGACGACGGCCCGCGCCTCGCCCGACCGGCGCAGCAGGTCGTACACGGCCTCGGTCAGACCGCCCGACGGCTGCTGCTCGGCGAACCAGCGCGCCAGCGTCGCATCACCGTGCGCGGGCGGTACGGCGCCCGAGTGGCCGGACAGCTCCCACAGCCCCGCGCGGTACAGCGCCGCCACCGGGTAGTCGGCCCGTGCCCGCTCGCCCCGCGTCCCGCGCCGTTCGAGCAGCCCGCCCAGTTCCTCCTCGACGCGGCTCCACGGCAGCACCCGCGCGCGCCCCCGCCCCGCCCGCCCGAGCGCCCAGAGCAGCGTCATGGGCTGGTACAGCAGCGGGGCCCCTTGCGCCTTGTTCACCTTCAACCGCCCTATGCGGCGGACGAGTTCGCCGTACGCGCCCAGCAGGACGGCGTTGTCGTCGGACCCGGACCCGGCCCCGCTCGCGGCCCCGACTTCGGCCCCGACTTCGAGTTCGGCCTCGGCCTCGGCCTCGGCCTCGGCTTGGGTTTCGACCACCGTGTAGCCGAGCGCGCGGAGCACGCCGACGGCGGCGGCCAGCCCGCCGGAGAAGTCGGCCGGGGCGAGGGGCTGCCGGCCGGGGAGGTAGCCGTGGGCCACGCCCACGATCGCCTTGGAGTCGTACCGCTTTCCGTCGTGCAGGAGGAAGTAACGCAGCGCGGGGCGGAAGCCGTACGTCCGCAGGAACGCGTCGCGGCCGAGCCGGTCGAACTCCTCGATTGCCCGGCTGATCTCCGTACGGGTGACGTCGCTCGGTGCCATGGCGGAAGGGTAAGGGGTGCGAACGCCACGGGCGGGCCCGGCGGGGTCAGGGGCGGGGCCCGGGTCAGGCGATGGTGACGGTGATGCCGGCTTCTTCGAAGGCGGCGGCGGTTTCCGGAGGGATGGCCTCGTCGGTGATCAGGGTGTCGATGGTTTCGAGGCCGCAGACGCGGGCGAAGGCGCGGCGGCCGATTTTGGAGGAGTCGGCGGCGATGACGACGCGTTGGGCGCGTTCGGCGAGGAGGCGGTTGATGCTGGCCTCGTCCTCGTGGTGGGCGTAGACGCCCTGGGCGGGGTCGAGGGCGTCGATGCCGAGGACGGCGATGTCGAGGATGATCTCCTGGAGGACGCCGCGGGCGAGGGGGCCGGTGAGTTCGTAGGACTGGGGGCGGGCGACGCCGCCGGTGACGACGATCTTGATCTGGGGCCGGATGACGAGCTCGTTGGCGATGTTGAGGGCGTTGGTGACGACGGTGAGGGCGGGCTGGCGGGTGCCGTCCGCGGTGACGTCGCCGCGCAGGGCCAGCGCGCGGGCGACCTCGGTGGTGGTCGTGCCGCCGGTGAGGCCGACGACGTCGCCGAGGGCGACGAGGGAGGCGGCCGTCCTGCCGATGCGCTGCTTCTGGGAGGCGTGCCTGGCCGTCTTGTAGCGCAGCGGCAACTCGTACGAGACGCCGTGCGCGACGGCCCCGCCGCGGGTGCGGGTGAGCATCTGCTGCTCGGCGAGCTGGTCCAGGTCGCGGCGGATGGTGGCGGTGGAGACGTCGAGCGTGGTCGCGACCTCCTCCACCTCCACGCGGCCGTGCTCGGCCAGCAGATCCAGCAGTGCGGTCCACCGGGCGTCCCTGGACACAGGCGTTCTCCTCCGTGACGTGATCGTCCTCGGCTTGATCGTGCGTGGGTTGGCCGGTTCGGCTTGACCGTGCGCGGCTGATCGGGCTCGGCTCGACCGGTTCGGCGTGATCGTGCGCGCACCAGCGTGGCACACGCGCGCGGACCCCACGGCCGTGCGGACTGCGCGCACCAGAAATGCTTGAAAGTGTTCGATTGTGCGGAGTAAGGTGCAAATACAAGCATCCTCGCGCAAGCACCGTCGGGAGAACCCATGCCTCTTGCAGCCGCCCGCGCGCTGATCACCGCCGCAGCGGTCGAGCACCGCGCCATCGCGGCCTTCGACGCGATCACCCTCGAACACGTACAAGCCGTCGTCGAAGGCGCGGAGTCGGTCGGCTCCCCGGTGATCATCCAGGTCAGCGAGAGCGTGGTGCAGTACTACGACGGGCGCCTGCTGCCGCTCGCCCGCGCCGCCGCGGAGACCGCGCGGGCCGCCGCCGTACCGGTCGCGCTGCATCTGGACCGGGTGCGCAGGACGGCGCTCCTCGCCCAGGCCGCGCACTGCGGCTTCAGCTCGATCATGTACGACGCGGCGCGCCTGCCGTACGCGGAGAACGTGGCGGTGACGCGCGATGCCGCGCAGTGGGCGCACGAGCAGAATCTGTGGATCGAGGCGGACGCGGCGGCCGTCCCCGCGGGCGCGGCGACCGGTCCCGAGCCGGGCGGCGACCCGGCCGCGGCCCGCGCCTTCGTCGCCGCGACGGGAGTCGACGCCCTGACCGTCCCGCTCGGCGCGCGCCCGGACCGCCGACTGCTGGCCCGGCTGCGTACCGCCCTCGACGTCCCCCTCGTCCTGCGCGACACGGCGGGCGCCACCGCCGGTGAACTCGGCCTCGCCGCCGCCGAGGGGATCAGCAAGGTCACCGTCGGAACCGGGCTCGACATCGCCATGACCGGCGCCGTCCGCGCCCGCCTCGCCGTGGACGACATCACCGACCCCCGCGTCTATCTCCGCGAGGGGCGGCGCGCCATGACCGCGACCGTCGCCGGGTTCATCCGGGCGCTGGACAGCCGCCTTCCGGCGGGGGCGTAAGGGGGCATGAGGCTTCCGGCGGGGCGTGAGGCTGCGGGAGGGGGCGTGAGGAGGGCGTGAGGCTTCCGGGCGGGGGCGTGCGTGACGCTCCGGGCGGTCTGGGGCGCTGGGAGCGGCGGCGGGAACCGTTACGGCAGCAGCCGCAGTCCGGCGACGAGGACACCGGCCAGGCGCCGCGCGTCGTACCCCGGATCGCTGTCCGCCCCGATGCAGAGATTCCCGACCCCCCGCATGAGCACCCGCGCCTCGACGTCCGAGCGGATCTCGCCGGTGGCGACGGCGGCGTCGAGCAGCCGGGTGCACACGGGCACGAGCCGGTCGAGGAAGTACGCGTGCAGCGCGTCGAACCCGGCCTCGTCGGAGTGCAGCACGCCCGCCAGCCCGTGCTTGGTGACCAGGAAGTCCACGAAGAGGTCGATCCACTGCCCGAGGGCGGCGTACGGGGACGGGTCGGCCGCCAGCAGCGCGGGACCGGCCTCGGCGCAGGCGTCGACCTGGTGCCGGTAGACGGCGATGATGAGGTCGGCGCGGGTCGGGAAGTGCCGGTAGATCGTGCCGGTGCCGACGCCCGCCTCGGCGGCGATGTCCCGTACCGGCGCCTCGACGCCTGACGTCACGAAGACGGCCGCCGCCGCGTCGAGCAGGGCCTCCTTGTTGCGCCGGGCGTCCGCCCGCTTGGGCCGGGGAGCCGCGCCCGCGCCGCCTGCCGCGCCGCTCCTGCCGTCCGCACCGCCCCCCACGCCCGCGCCGCCCCGCGCGCCCGCGCCGCCCCCCACGCCCGCGCCGCCTTCTCCGTCGTTCACCGCACCGTCCTCCGTCCCGTGACCCCGGCAGTCGCGCTTGCTATCCGGAACGTCGTTCCGTATCGTCGTTTGTGGCGGAACAATGTTCCGTTTATCTCATGATGCCAGAGCACGGAGGAATCCACTCATGCAGTACCGCACTTTGGGCCGTACCGGCGTGCAGGTCAGCACCCTCGCGCTGGGCGCGATGAACTTCGGCGCGATCGGCCGCACCACGCAGGACGAGGCGACCGCCATCGTGGACGCCGCCCTCGAAGCCGGGATCAACGTCATCGACACCGCCGACATGTACGGGCACGGCGACTCGGAGGAGATGGTCGGCAAGGCCATCTCCGGGCGCCGCGACGACATCGTGCTGGCCACCAAGGCGACCATGCCGATGGACGACGAGCGCAACCACCGGGGCAGCTCGCGCCGTTGGCTGGTCACCGAACTGGACAACAGCCTGCGCCGCCTCGGCGTCGACCACGTGGACCTCTACCAGATGCACCGCTGGGACCCGCGCACCAGCGACGAGGAGACGCTGTCGGCCCTCACCGACCTCCAACGCGCGGGAAAGATCCGCTACTTCGGCTCCTCGACCTTCCCCGCGTACCGCATCGTGCAGGCACAATGGGCCGCCCGCGAGCAGCACCTGGCCCGCTACGTCACCGAGCAGCCCAGTTACTCGATCCTCCAGCGCGGCATCGAGACCCATGTCCTGCCGGTGACCGAGGAGTACGGGCTCGGCGTGCTCGCCTGGAGCCCGCTGGCCTCCGGCTGGCTGTCGGGCGCGGTCCGCGAGGGCCGCGACATCACCACCAACCGCTCCGTCCACCTCCCGGAGCGCTTCGACCTGACCGTCCCGTCCAACCGGGCCAGGCTCGACGCCGTCGAGCGGATCGCCAGCGTCGCCGACGACGCCGGCCTGACGATGATCCAGCTCGCGCTCGGCTTCGTCACCGCGCACCCCGCCGTGACCAGCGCGATCATCGGCCCCCGCACCCTGGACCACCTGCACTCGCAGCTCGCCGCCGCCGACACCGTGCTCTCCGCCGACGTCCTGGACTCCCTCGACGCCATCGTCCCGCCCGGCACCGACCTCGCCCCCCAGGAGAAGTTCGACACCCCGCCCGCCCTCCTCGACCCCTCCCTCCGCCGCCGCTGACTCAGCGGGCCGCGGCGGGAACGCGCACCGTATCGCGGGGGCCAGACCCGTGCGGCGGGGGTATCGACGGTCGTCGACGTGTGCGCGGTGCTCTTTGTCACGGGGCCGGCTGCGGCCGGTCCCCGTACTCCTCGCCGGCGCGGTTCATGCCCGCCGCGTGTCTCACGCGGCGGCGCTGTCGAGGGCGCGCAGTCGGCTGCCGAGGTTCTCGAACTCCCTTCTGCGGTCTGCGCGGTTCCTCTGGCCGCCGGAGACGTACGGTGCCGCGACGGCCATCAGCTCCGCGGCCTGCTCGGCCCACCTGGCGCGGTCCGCCCTATCGTCCGGTAGCGCGTACTCCGCCGAGGTCAGGAAGCAGTTCGCCAGGCTCAGCGCCATGACGAACCCGGTCGCCCGCTCGCCCGCGTACTCCAGCAGTCGGTCCACCTCGTCGGTGTTGGCCCGGATCTCCGCGGCGTACGTCCGGGCGGCCGCCAGGTGCTCGCGCGAGCGCTGCGGGTCGTCAAGGTCCCGGGCCAGCGAGACGTGCCCGCGCATCGCTACCTGGAGGACGTTGCGCAGGGAGGTGAATGCGGTGCCCAACTCGTTCATCCGGCGGCGGACCGGGATCACCTCGTTGTCGTACAGCTCCAGGCCCTCTTCGCGCATCTCGACGTTCGAGCCCGCCCCGACGAGGAAGGCGCAGTAGTTGTGCAGCCGCACGTAGTAGCGCGGGCTGCCGTTCTCGAAGAAGCAGGTGAGCAGTTCGATGCAGTCGTCCCAGAGCGGGATGAGCTCTCTCGTGATCTGCTCCGCGTCGGGAAGCCCGGTGACGTGAGCCTCATACTGCGCCTTGCGCAACTGGTTCACGCCGACCAGCAGGTCGTCGAGGCGGGTGGCGAGGTATCCGCCGTCCACGCTGCCCCCGCTGACCCGGCCCATCAGCGTCTTCGCCAGAGCGACGCCCTCGCGCAGCCACCCCGCCCGCCGGGTGACGATCTGCGGGTGTGACGGGTCCTCGTCCTGCGCGGCGGGGAACTGCACGAGATCGGCCAGCGCGTGCAGCCGCTCCAGCAGGAACTCGGGGGAGTCCGCGCCGAACAGTTCGCGGACCCGGTCGGCGAACTGTTCCAGCATGCGGGCCCGTACGTGCCGGGTCGACTCGTCCCGGTCCTCGAAGAGCGCCAGCGTCGCCGTCACCAGGCCCTGTCGCACGGTCAGGGCGGCCTTGACGTCGAGATCGGGACCGGACGGGGTCTCCTCGACCACGGACTGGAGCAAGCTGAGCTTGTCCGCCATCCGGGCGGGGGTCTCCTGTGGTGGCAGCTCGACGTGGGGGAGCACCGCCTGCGCGAAGCGCCGCACCCGTACCTCGGTGTGCAGATGGAGCTCAGCCCTCCGGCTCTTCTTGTTGTCCACGATGCGCACCGCGGCGTCGTCCGTGACCGCGGAGAGGTCGAAGAGCGTGGCCTGCGCCATGCCCACGACGGTGCGGCGCAAGCGGTCGCGGGCGCTCCCGCCCGGCAGCGGCTCGTTCATGCCGACCTCGTTCGACTCCCTGGGGCGCAGGCGCGCGCACAGGACCGTCGCCAACTTCTCCACGAGGTCCAGACCGAGCGGCGCGTGATCGGCGTCGTACCGCGCCCGGATCGGACCGTACTCGTGGGAGGCGAGGCTCCGCACGCCCTCGCTCCGGACCGGGGCGTCCAGGGCGCCCAACGCGTGCTGCACGCCCTGCGCCTGGAGCGCGGCGACAAGCAGGATCGGCTCCGAGCGGAAGACTTCGAGCAGGCTGTACGCGAAGGCGCCGATGAGCAGGTGCGGGTCCTCGACGGGAATCTCGTCGAGCGCCCGACCGAGGGCTTCGGTGACCGGCGCCAGCAGCACATTGGTGCCGATGAGGACGAACGCGGCCTTGGTGTCGGGGCCGTAGCGCGACGCCGTGGCGTTGGCGATCGGAGTGTGCCCCGCCTTGGTCACCTCGCTGTCCGGCAGTCCGCGGTCGGTGTGGTCCCCCAGTTCGGACGGCTTCGCGGGGCGCGGGGCGCCGCGCATGATCTCGGCGAGCGTCACCTGCGCGTAGTCGCAGCACCAGGAATGCATGCCGCCCGGGGCGCCGTCCCAGGCGACTCCGAAGAGCGGTCCCACCTTGCGGGCGAGCCGGGCCGGCATCTGCCGGCCCCGGCTCTCCGGGATGGGGGGGATCTGGGCTTTGAGGATCACTGGCCGTCTCTCCTCTAATCGCAGGTCAGTGCACGTCACGAGAGTACTGGCTTGTAGCGATCTGTAAACCCCAGATAACTTTTGCTCTTGAAGTAGAGAATATTCACAAACAGAGTTGACTCTGGTTAGACAAGAAGAGACGCTTCATGTCGATGGACTTGCGAGGGTGCACAGGGCGTCCCTCCCGTCCGTCGCACCGCTTCGCGGTGCCTGCCAAGCCCACGGGAGGCCCCAGATGTCCCCTCGCCTCAACGGCCGTACCAAGCCCGCACCCCTGCCCAAGCCCCGGCGCTATGCGATCCACCTGCGCCTGGTGGACCGGCACCATGCCAACCGGGACGCGAAGGCCGGACTGCCCGCGCTCGGCGAGAGCGGCGTCGGCGGCACCCCGACGCCCGAGTTCCTCGGTCGCGGAGCCGCCGCTGGTCAGCAGGCCGAATGGATCCTCTGCCTCAGGGAGACCGCCGAGGACCGGGGCCGGGCGCTGGTCCTCCGGGCCCGCGTACAGGAGGCCGAACGGCTCGCCGCCGAGGCCGAAGCAGCCGTCGCCGAGTCGGCCGGCCCCCTGAGCGAGGAAGAGCAGAACCGGCGGCGCGGCGGCGAGCACAAGACCGCCGAGGCGGTGGTGCGCGCCCGCCGGGCGCGCGAATGGTCGCGCCGGCTCGCCGACCTGCGCTCCGCCGCCGAACAGGCCGCCGGGCGTGCTGCCGCACTGACCGTCGAACTGCACACGGTCGAGGCCCGTATCGCGGTGCGGCGGGAAGCCGCCGCGGCACGCGCGGTCTACCTGCACGAGCAGGCCATGCGCCGTGTCATGGCCTACGACCGGCAGTTGGTCCGGCGACACGCGGACGGTGCCCGGATCAACGGTGAGGCCAAGTACGGCGGTCCCGAGCTGCCCGCCTGGGTTGCGGGCCACCGTCCCGAACTCGGCTGAATTCCGCCGGACTCGTGAACGGCCGTTCCCGGACGGCCCAACCACCGACGGACCCGTGAACACCCGCCCCGAGAGGACCCTCCGTGGACCTTCCCTTTCTCCGCCGTAAGACCAAGCGCCCGCCCGAACAGCCCGAGCCGACGTTTTCGACCGTGGTCGACGGCGACCCGAGCTGGACCATTCCGGCGCTCTACCGGATGGCGCCACCGGCCGATCTCGGCACCGCCGAGGAGACCGTGCGCCAACTCGTCGGCGAACTCGCCCCCAACGCCATCGACGCCGGTACGGGCACCGCGCTGGACAACCTCATCGACGCCTGGACGGTCCAGTGGGTCACCCGGCTCGAATCCGAGCACAAGCTCCGCGAGGCGGTCTGCGACCACCTGATCGGCGTGGCCGCCGAGGAGCTCTCGGACGCGCAGACGGCACTCGACCACGCCAAGGACGACCTCAGCCGGGCCGAGAGCGACCTGAGCGCGTTCCGTGCCCGTCTCTCCCCGCCCGCCACTGTGAGCGTGTCGCCCGCCGGGCCTGCCGAGGCCGCGTCGCCCGCTGAACCCACCCCGCCCCCGCAAGGAGGACCGACCCCATGAGCAGAACCGTCCCGCCCGGTCACATGCCGTTCGCCGACCCTGATCTGGTCGTCGGCAGAACCAGGCACTACTACCCCTACCTCGCGCTGGTGCTGGCGGTGGGGGCAGACGGGATCGCCTTCTACCAAGTCGTCGGCCTGTTGGTGAACGAGGCCGGGTGGATGATCATTCCGCTTGTCCTCGGGTTCACCGGCCTGGCGCTGGCTGTGAGCCACCAGGTGGGTGTACTCGCCCGCAGGTTCGTGGAGCGGTCCACGCCGGCCGTGGGTGCTCTCGCGGTGGTGCTGACGATGGTCTGGCTGTTCATGGGCGCCGTGTGCTTCTTCGTCCGTGCCACCAACACGCCCGCCACGTCGGGGGGCAGCGGGCTCGAGACCCTCGGTCTCCCGAGCACCGCGGGGGCGCCCGCCGACGACTTGACCGGCAGCGCCAATCTCGGCACGGCCCTGCTGTTCCTCGGCCTCTACCTGGCCGGCGGCCTGCTGGCGGCGGTCACGGCGTACCTCGCCCACAATCCGCTGGCCACGGCGTACCGAATGGCCCTGGCACACCGTGCGGCCGCCCGGCAGGAGGTGCAGCGGCTGACGCCACGCCATGTCCGTGCCGTCCACCGCCACCAGCAGGAGCTGGCCGAGCGCGAGCGCGACCACCGGCGCTGGGAGGTGGCTACCGGGCAATGCCTCGGCTGGGCCGACGACCTGAAGCACTACGCCCGGTTCCTGATGGCCGTGCACATCGCTGACCCGGCGGCCACCGACGGACTCACCGACTCAGGGGACCGGCTCGTCCCCGGCGGTTGGAAGGGCCCCGACCTGCGCGCCGCCGATCGGGCCGACGGACCGGGGGAGTCCGACGAGCCCGATGCGGAGAACGGCCAAGGGGCGGCGGCGTGAGCCCGCAGCCGCGCCCGTTCCCGATGCGGCCGCCCGCTCCCCGGCCCGAGTTCTGCCCCCACTGCGCTCGTCGTCTGCTGCCGTGTCCGGACTGCTCGAACTGCCGTCTGGGCCTGCGCTGCCCGTCGTGCGGCCGGCACTGGACCAGCCCCTGACGTCCGCGCAGCGTCCCGCCACTTCCCGCTCGTCATCCGGTCGCCCGGACGCCTCCGGGCGGCCGGGCTCATTGAACCTGGCCCCGCGCCGTCGATCGATTCGAACTCCTGGAGCACACACCATGGCATCACCGAGATTACGATCCCTTCTCCGCGGACTCACCGCTCTCTGCCTGCTGGGTGCCGTGGCGCTTGCGGCATCCGGCTGCGGTCACCCGGCCAAGAACAGCGCGTCGGAGCAGCGGGAGCAGGCCGCCGCGTGCGCCACCGGCCGAGGCCGCGTCGCCCTCGTCCTCGGCGCCCGAGCCAACACACCCGCGCCCCGGCTGACACCCGCCGCGCTCTCACTGGTGGATACCGCGATCGACGGGGGTCAGCTGATCTCCGTGGTCGGAGTGGACGGCGCACCCGACGTGGAATTCCGCGGGGCCTTCGAGGACACGGGCAAGAACGGTTCCCGCAGCGCCAAAGACCACGACACATTCGTGAAGTCGCTGACGAACACGATCCACCGCATGAAAGCCGGTCGTCCCGAGGCCGACCTGCTCGCGGCGCTGGCCGAGGCCGCGGGGAACGTCGGTCCGGGCGGCACGGTCGTGGTGGCCGACTCCGGGCTTCAGACTGTCGCGCCACTGGACTTCCGCCGTGACGGCGTGCTGGACGCCCAGGCCACCGATGTCGCCGACTTCCTGAAGCGGCAGGGCTCGCTCCCGCAGCTCACCGGTATCTCCGTCCTCTTCAGCGGCGTCGGCGACACGGCGCCGCCGCAGGCCAGACTGCCGCTCCCGGAGCACAAGAACCTCGTCGCCATATGGAAGGCGATCGCCGTCGAGGCGGGGGCCGAGTGCGTCGCGGCCGACCCCGTGCCGGCGACGGGTGCCGCCGTACCGCACACCCCCGCCGTGTCCGTCGTCACGGTGCGTCCCCTGGAAACGTATCCGCCCTCCTGCGGGAACCACGTGCTGCGGAACAGCGGCAGTGTCGGATTCCTGCCCGACACGTCGGTACTGCGCGACCGGCCTGCTGCCGCCGCCGCCCTGAGGGAACTCGCCGACTGGGCCGTGGCCCACCACGCGAAGATCCGGCTCATCGGTACGACGGCGTCCGCGGGAACGGCCGATGGCCGTAGGCGACTGTCCCTCGACCGCGCAACAGCGGTCCGCGACGTCCTCGTCTCGCTCGGTGTGCCCGCCCACGACATCACGCTGCGGGGAGTCGGCACGCGGTGGCCGGGCCACGTCCAAGACCTCGACAGCGAAGGCCGGTTGCTGCCCGGCCCCGCCGAACGCAACCGCTCCGTCGTCCTGGACCTCGTCTGCTGAACCGTCCGGGCGCGCGCTCGGACATGACCGCCCGTCCGGGCGCGCGCTCGTCGGCAGCCGACCGCCCCACCCCGCGGCCCGCCGATCGCCACGTGCCGCGCGGCCGACCCGCAAGTCCCGACCGTCCCACCCTTCAGAGAGGACTCGACATGCCGGATATGAGAGCAGTCGTGGACCGCGTGATGCGACGCTGTGAAGCGTCCTGGTCGTCCGACATCGAACGCCGGGTCGGCGCGGTCCGCGCCGACCCGCGGAGCTGGCTGTCCGCCGCCGACGGACTGCTGCTGTCCTCCTGGTCGAGCGGCGGCCGCGACGCGGCGGTGGCCGCCGCGGCGCTGCTGGAGTTCGCGCTGGACACCGGCGCGCGGGACGATCCCGGGCGGCCTGCGTGGGTGTTGCACCTGTGGCTGGCCGAGCGCACCCTGTCGTTCCGCTTCGGCGACTACCGGTTGTCGCGCGACGTTCAGCACCATCTCGGCGCGCAGAAGCAGGGGCGTACGGCCGACGACCCGGTAAGGGTCGCCGCCACCTACCCCGAACTGCCGCTGCCCCGGCACTTCCAGCCGGTCCTGCCCATCGAGTCGGCGGCGGCCCGGCTGGCGGACTCGCTCCCGCGGGACGACATCGCACGCTGCTGCCTGTTGGTACGGATCGCCCAGTCCGCGTGCTTCCGGTACGAGTCCGGCGACGAGTCGGCGCTCCCCGAGATGTGGCGGCTCGCCCGAGCCGCCCACGACGCCGTCACGCCCGACCACCTGGAGGCGGAACTGGTCGGGCGCACGGCCGCACACGCCGCCGTCGTCAGATTCCGTGCGGACCCGAAGGACCGCGCCTCGGCCGCCTTCGCGGTCACCGCCGGCCGACTGGCGCTGGCGGGCGTGGAGCACGCGCGGGTCCACGGCGCCGACTATCGGCCCCACGAGGCCGCCCCGGTGCACCTCTTGCTGGCGATAGCCCTGATGTCCGTACTGACCTACGAACTCGACCTCAAGACGGCCGACGAGGCCATCGCGCACATGGAGGCGTTCCGGGCCGACGGCCCACCGGACGACGGCGGCGTCTACGCGGTCAACATGGCGTCCTTGCTGGCCGCGCGCGCCGTCCTCAGCGGATCCCGGCGGGACGTCGCCAGGTCGGACGAGCTGTGGGCGATGTTGCAGCGGGACCTGCGGCCGGGCGACCCGCTGCTTCCGCATATCGCCCAGAAGCGCGCCGCGACCGCCGAGATGGTGCGGCTGATGGGAATGCTCCCGTTCAAGTCGGGAGGTCTTCTCCGCCTCGTGCGGCCGTGGATGGGTCCACTCCTGACCTTTCCCCCGCTGCCGCCGATCCGGTTGTACGAACCGCCACGCAGCCCCGGTTACCGGTCACCGGGCGCAGGACCGGAGGAGATGGCCTCCTTCGGCGGTGCTCCGGACCCGAAGGCGCGAACACCCCGCGGGCCGGACCGCGAACGCGCACCGGGCGGCGACGGGGGACCCGCGTCCTCCACCTCACCGCACTGGCCGCCCTGCCCGGCGCCCGCGCCCGGCCTCGTCTGCGACCCTTCTCTGGAGTCCGACCTGACGGGTCTGCCACCAGACGCGGAAGCGGTCCTCCGCAGTCTCGTCGGGGTCGACACGTCTCCGTCGGACCCGCGCCGACTGGCGCTCGCCGAGAAGCAGTTGCTCGCCAGGCTGGCCGAACCAGGACTCAGTGCCGGCCGCCGGGGATGGACGGCCGCGGCCCTGCTCCAGGTGTGGGCCGCGAAGTACCTCATCAGTAGGGACGCCGCGGACCTGGAGCGGGCTGTGCGGGCCGGCGACGACGTACTCGCCACCCTCCCGGCCACCAGCTCCCGCTATATCGAACTGCTGTGCGCGGTCGAGGAGCACCGGCAGGCGTACGGTTCGCTCCGCGGCGACGCCGCGACGATGCTCCGGGCCTGCGACGGCCTGCGGTGGGCCGTGGACCACGTCCGCCCCGAGTCACCGCAGTGGGTCGCCTGCGCGATGTTCTACGCCAAGGCCCTCGCCGGGGTCTCGATGCTCCGCCGCGACCCGGACATGTCGAAGGAGGCGGTCGGGCTGGTGCGGAAGGTGGCCCGCACGTTGGAGGCGCTCCCGGACGCCCCCGGCCACTGGGGCAGCATGGCGGAGCAGCGTGAACGCCTGCGGCCGACGCTGCGTACGATCACCGACCTGGTGGTGATGGCCGACCACGACCTCCGCGGAGACCTGATCGGGGTCGAGGAAGCCGAGGTGCGGTGGCAGCCTGAGGCAGAGGCCAAGCTGCCCCCAGCGGTGAGATTCGAGAACGCGCGCGTCGCGCTCGGCCGCCGGGTGGAGCTCGGGGACTGGGCACGGGCCGCGGACGCCGCGGCCGTCGCGCTGGAGATGCTGCCGCTGCTCACCTCGCGGGCGCTGCACCGCGACGATCGCCAGCGCGCCGTGCACACTGCCCTCCAAGGGCCGTCCCCGGACAGTTCGACGGGCACCAGCCTGACCCGAACCGGGTGCGCGGTGGCGCTCGCAGCCGGCCGGACCGAACAGGCGGCCGCGCTGCTGGAACAGGGCCGTGCCGTCCTCATGAGCCAGGACCTGGAGGCGCGCGGCGACGTGTCCGACCTCGCAGAGGCTCATCCACGGCTCGCCGCGCGCTTCACCGACCTCGCCGGGCGGATGCGGGAGGCCGATGACATCGCGTCGCGGGACGAGACCTCGGGCGTACGGGCGCAGCACCGGGCGGCCGAGCAGTGGCGGCTGCTCCTCGGTGACATCCGGTCCCACCTCGGCTTCGGCAGTTTCCTGCTGCCGCCGACCGCGATGCAGATGCAGGCGGAGGCGGTGCAGGGGCCCATCGTGCTGATCAACATCGACCGGCTGCGATGTGACGCGCTGGTGGTCACGTCCCGGGGCATCAGGACCGTGACACTCGACGTGACCGAAGGACTGCTGGCCCACACGGCCCGGGACTTCCTTGCCGCGGTCGCCGTGGATCTGGACAGCCCGAAGGACGTGCGCGCCGCGGCGGCCGAGACCATCTTCCGGACCCTTGAGTGGCTGTGGGACAAGGTCGCGGAACCGGTGCTGCGGGCGGCCGGCCTCACCGAGCCGATCCCGGACGGGACGCCGAGACACGCTGTCCCTCGGCTGTGGTGGTCCGCCTCCGGCCCGCTGGCGCATCTGCCGCTGCACGCCGCCGGCTACCAGCGCAAGGCGGACCTGGGGGAGCGCCGTTCCGTGCTCGACCGGGTCGCCTCCTCCTACACGCCCAGCATCAGGGCGCTGCGGCACGCCCGACTGGAACGTCGCCCCGCGGCGCAGGGCGCCCCCCGGCACCTCGCGGTGGGCCGCGCCACCGGTACGGACGGCGGCTCCGGGGCGGGGGGGGGGGGGGGGGGGGGTGGGGGGGGGGGGGGGGGGGGGGTTGGGGGGGGGGGGGGGGGGGGCGAGAGAGGGGGGGGGGGGGGGGTTTTCTCCTCCATCTTTTCCCCCGGC
>NZ_JBVHLD010000011.1:108537-260798 GCF_055559175.1 Streptomyces sp. NPDC024632 | reverse complement strand
CCCCGATGGAATTTCCCCCCCGGTACGAGGGCCCCCCCCCTGCCCTTTGTGTGGGCCATCCCGGGGGGGGGGGGGGGGGTGGGGGGGGGGGGGGGGGGGGCCCCCCCCCCCCCCCGGCGCGCTGGCCGGACTGCGGGTGATCGCGGACGCCGACGCCACGGTCGACGGGGTGCTGGCCGCACTGCCGTCGGCGTCCACGGTGCACTTCGCCTGTCACGGTGTGAGCGACCCCGACAACCCCTCGAAGAGCCACCTGCTGCTGGCCGACGGACCCCTTGAGGTGCGGGCCGTCAACCGCCACGAACTGCCGTACGCCCAGCTCGCCGTGCTGCTCGCCTGCAACACCTCGCGGACCGACCGGCTCCCGGACGAGGCGATTCACCTGACGTCGGCGTTCCTGACCGCGGGATACCCCCAGGTGATCGGCTCACTGTGGGAGGCGGCGGACCTGGTCTCGGCCGGCCTCGCCCGTCGGCTGTACCGCTCGCTGCGGCGCTACGGCGGCGGCATCGACGTGGGCGACTGCGCCGTCGCCCTGCACGGGGTGGTACGCGAACTTCGCGCTCGCCACGCCGCCTCACCGGCGGCGTGGGCGCCCTACATCCACACCGGCCGGTGAGGCAGTACGCCTTTCCGGCCGCCGATGACGACGGTCGACAGGACCGACAGCGCCACCAGGACCGACAGCACTTCCAGGATCAGCAGCACTTCCAGGATCAGCAAGATCAACAGGAGGCAGTGATGGGTACGTCGGACGGAGCACGACGGATCGGAAGGACGGCCAGGTTCGAGGCATTGGCGGTCCTTGACGCGGTGCTGGCCTGGCGGCTGCCGCCGGATTCGTGGGAGGAGGTCGACGAGCGGATCGCCGTGCTGACGAAAGCGGTCGGCGAGGGCGACACGGTCCTGGTCGGTGAGGTGACGGCGGAGCTGGAGACGAACGGTCGGCGTGTCGGACGGATGGGTCCCCACGGCACTACGGCACCCGACGGCAAGCAGCAGTCGCCGCCCCGGGTGCGTGAACGGGTCGTCGCTCTCATCCACACCCTGGACCCGGCCTCGAAGCCGGCGGGCGGCGGCGGCCAGGCACCGCCCGCGGGCAACGGCAAGGCATGACGTGGCCATGGGTGTGACCGGTCGAGATCTTCCGGCCGCACGGTGAACTGCCGCACAATGGGGGACTGTCCGGGGAGGGCGGCGCGATTATCTCAGTGCTGGTGAACATAGCGATCGGGCTGGTGACGAGCCTCCTGGGCCTCGGCTTCGGCTGGCTGTGGGAGCGGGGCAGGCGGTCCCGCGCACTGAATAGGAAGGCTGCCTTCTTCGGCGTCCGCCCCGGCGAAACCTGCCTCATCGTGCTCAGCAACAAGCACAACGCCCCCGGGACCGCACAGCACCGGGACGTGCGGGCGGTCATCGAACTGGCCATGCTCGCCGGTGAGCTGGGCTGCCGGGTGACCGTCGAGTCCGGAGAGTTCCGCGGCAGCAACGCCGACCGCACGGAGTTCTGTGTCGGCGGACCGATCGGCGACTCGAACATTCGCACCGGCGGCCATCTGGCCGCCCACCTGCCGGGCGTGACCATCCACCCCTACAACGGCGGGCCCGACTCGGTGGCCATCGAGGTCGGAGGTGACCGCTTCCTCTTCGACCGCGGCAATCAGGAGTACGCCCTCGTCGCCAAGTTCACGCCTGCGGAGTCCAGCCGCCCCGTGCTGCTGATATGCGGCCAGACCTCCGCGGCGAACCAGGCGGCCATCAACTTCCTGCGGCGCGAGTACGACCGGCTCGGCAGGGACCTCGTCTCGGTGGACCGCTACTGCATCGTGATCAAGGCATCGCACCTGACGACATACGGAATCCACCGGGCCGCGCTGGAACGGGACGTCTCGGCCACGGCCTTCGGACACGAATGAACGCCCGGCGCGAAGCCGGACGTTCACTCGTCGGGCGGGCGGACCGGCCTTGCGGCCCCTCCCCTTGTCCGCTCAGATGCCCGTGTAGGTGAGGGAGGGATCTTCCTCCTGGAGCGAGACGACGAATCGGCGCATCTTGCGGTTGGCAAGGATGCGCAGGGCGCGCACGTTGCCTTCGGCTTCGAGCCGGATCTTCCGGCATTCCCCCCGGTCCCAGATGAGGAGGTGGACCGACAACCGCTCGGTGCTCTCTCCCCGGCTCACGAGTTCGGCCGTCAGCGCGAGGTCCGGCATATCGGTGTGGTGGATGCCGAGCGGTGAACCACCGCTCTCCGTGAACGTCGTGGCGATTCCGGTGTTGTTCTCCCCGAACCAGTTCGCTCGCATATCCGTGCGGAACAAGGCCGCTGCGTCCTCCACGGAGGCCGTGGTGGATATATCCACCGGCTGCTTGGTCATCTGCTCAACTCCCCGATGTGAACCCCGTGGTGCCGTGGGGGCGGTGCTCTTGTGCGGGAACTGCGTTCCGCCACGACCTTCTCACTGAAACGGAACCGCGGTGGGTTTTGTTGCACGGTTTCCGGAAGTACGGGAGCGGTTACCGTGACGTGCGGCGTTTTCGGTCGGCCGGTCAGAGGCTCGGCGCGGAGAAGGGAATGAACGGCATGAGCTCGTCGGCGACCCAATGGGCCGGGACTTGTAATGCCTCGCCGATCCGCAGATAGAGTTCGTACTGCGTCGCGGCGCCGAACCAGTCGAACCGGCAACCGGCCGGATCGCGGCCCCGACCGCATGCCTCGACCACCGCCACGCAGCCGTCCTGGACATCGGCCCTGGCGTACACGGTCTCGGCGTGAGGTCCGGCCGACATCCGGGCGACCGGGCGCAGTTCCCCTGTTGCCAGCGGTGGGAGAGCCGCCCCCGGCGCCGGGGGCGGTCGGCCGACGAGCCAAGGCTCGTCGGGTCCGCGGTGCAGTCGCCAGAACTCGCGATCCCCTGCGGACATGCGGTTGCCGGGTACCCCGCGAGCTCGGAAGAACTCCAGCGCGTCCATCCGCAAGGCGTCGTAGCAGGGATGCGCGAAGTCCGGGCCGAGCAGGTTCCAGACCGTCCTGGCCGCTCCGAAGAGCGCGAAGCCGCCTGCCGGTATGACGGCCGCGGCCAGTTGAGTGGTGAACCGGTCACTGTCGGACTGGGCGAATTCCAGAAACGGCGCCTGTAGTTCGCTCCACACCAGATCAGCGCCGAATTCGATCCCCGTGGCATCGAATTCGAAACGGCCGAACCGCTCCATCCGCAGAACGACATCGGCCGGGAGCCGTGAGGAGCCTGTGGCGTCCGAAGCGACTTTCATGATCCCTCCCTGCTTCGACCGTGCCGTCCACGGCGACGTGGGCCGCGAACCGGTCCGCGTGTCCGGTCGATACGTGTCCGGCGGCAGTACGTGTCTAGCAACGGACGGAGAATGGGCACAATGGTTCTCCGGCGTACCCGGACGATCTCCGGAGAACTCCGCACGGCACCGGCACCGGCCGCCGGGCGCTCCCAGGCCACCGGGCGTTGTGCCAGACTCGGCGGTGGCAGCAGGCGGCGAAAGGGAGTTCGGGGCATGGGCCGTCCGCAAAAGGAACTGCCTCCCGACGGTTCGCCCGTCACGCTGTTCGCGTTCTGGCTGCGAGATCTGCGTCGGACCGCGGGACTGACCTTCGACCAACTGTCCCGTCACACCGGGTACGGTCGCACCACCATGACCGACGCGCTCCGCGGGGACTCGCACCCGACGCTCCCGGTGACGATGGCGATCGTCGGCGCCTGCGGCGGCGACATCGACAAGTGGGGCGCGTTCTGGGCCGAGGTGCACCGCGCCCTGGACAAGGACGCCGTGCCCGGGACTGTCATCGTCTCGCCGCCCCCCTGGACCCCGTCGATCGCGGGCGGGGCGCACGGCGAACTCTGTCCGAGCGGCTGCGCCCGTACCGATCCGCACGGCTGGTACACCGAGTCGGTCGAGACCCGGCTGCGTCTGGACACCGTGACACCCGAGGCGGTGGAGCGGCGGGTCATCGTCGCCACCTGCGACGGCCTCGCCGAGATCCCGGTCGCGTTCAGCGTGCCGCGCCGCACCGACGACGAGGCCGACGGCCACGGTCTGGAGGTCTCTGTCCTCGACGGCGGCCGCCTCGATCTGCCCGAACACCCCTACGAGAGCTTCTTCCAACAGCGGCTGATCCTCCCGACCCCGCTGCGCACAGGTGCCCGCCACACGTACACGCTCCGGCTGCGCATCCCCCAGGACCAGCCGATGGCACCGCACTTCGTCCATGTCCCGCTGACCCGCAGCGAACGCTTCAGCCTGCGGGTGCGCTTCGCCCCCGGACGTCCGCCGCTGTCCGTCTGGCAGTTGAGCCGAGTCCCGACCGCCGTCATCTACCAGCGAGCGCCGGGGACATCCCTCCTGCGCCCCGACCGGCAGGGCACGGTGGCAGTGGAGTTCGACGCGATGCGGGTGGGATACGGCTACGGACTGTGCTGGCAGGACGGACCCGCCCCTGCCGCACCCGAGCCCGAGCCCGAAGTGCCGCCCGGCTACTGAGAGATCGGCGCGTCCGGCAGTTTGGCGCTGATCCGGGCGGCGTCCGGGTGGTGCAGGGTTCGCAGCACATCGAGCGCTTCGCGTCGCAGCGCGTACGCGTCGCGGTCGTGGCCGAGCGCGGCGTGCGCGTCCGCCAGATGGTCGAGGGCGTGCGCCTCGCGGTAGCGGTCGCCCACCGCCCGGTCGAGAGCCAGGGACCGTTCATAGGTGCCGATCGCCGCCGCGTGCCGGCCCGAACTCTGCTCGGCCCGCCCGGTGGTGAGCAGGATCGCCGCCTGGCCGTCCAGATGGCCGAGTTCCGCGTACAGGTCGAACGCCCGGCGGCCGTGTACCAGCGCCGCCGCGTGGTCCCCCGAGCGTTCCTGCTCCTGGGCCAGGGCGCTGAGGCCATCTGCCAACGGCAGCGGATCCGCGGTCCGCTCGGCCATCGCCAGCGCGAGCCGGGCCTGCGGGAGCGCCCGCCGGTGGTCGCCGCGCGCGGCGTACACCCGCACCAGGGACAGCCGCACCTGGCGCGCGCCGTCGTCATCACCCAGCCGGCGGCATTCGCGCAGCGCCTCGTAGAGCAGCGACAGGGCTTCGTCGGACCGGTCGAGGCGGGAGAGGGCGTCCGCCAGTCGGCGGGTGGCCGACGCCCAGGCCCGGCGGTCCCCGGCCTTCGCGGCCGCGTCCCGGGCGATTTCGTGCACCAGACCGCGCTGGAACCGCCGCCCCGAGCGACGCAGATAGACCGCGCACGCCTGGGCGAGGCGCCAGGTGTACGACTCCAGCCCCTCGCTCCGCGCGGCCAGCGCGATCACCGCCTGTAGCGTGCCCAACTCGGCCTCGAACCACGCCATGGCCGCCGCGTGATTCTCAACGGGCGGTTCGGTGCCAGTCGGCTCGACCGGAGTGCGCCGCCACGGTTCGAGGCGGCGGTCCGCCAGTCGCGCGGCACTCAGATAGTGCCGCAGCAGCCGCTCGACGGCGGTGGCGCGCTCGGCGGCCGGGCCGTCGTCCGCCAACTCCTGCGCGTACAGCCGCAACAGGTCGTGCAGTACATACCGGCCCGGCGCGTGCTGCCGCACCAGATGGGCGGCGGTGAGCGCGTCGAGCAGTTCGTCCGGCGGCGCCTGTTCACCGAGCAGCGCCGCGCACGCGGTCGCGTCGAGGTCAGGGCCGGGGTGGCAGCCGAGCAGCCGGAACAGCCGCGCCACGGGCGGTGGCAGCAGGGCGTACGAACCCTGGAAGACCGACCGCAGGTTGACGTCCGCGTCCTTGAGCTCCAGGATGCCCAGCCGCGCGTTGGCCTGCCGGAGCCGTGCGACGAAAAGACCGATCGAGCCCTTGGGCTCCAGCGCCGCCCTCGCGCCGGCAACGCTCAGGGCCAAGGGCAACCGGGCGCACAGGTCCACGAGTTCGTCAGCGGCCCGTGGTTCGTCCGCCAGCCGGTCGGCTCCGATCTGCCCTTCCACCAGGGCCCGGGCGGCATACCGCGGCAGCACGTCCAGGGTGACCCGGAACGCCCCGTCCCGTACCACCAGTCCGTCGAGGCGGTTGCGGCTGGTGACGATCACCAGCGATCCCGGCCCGCCCGGCAGCAGCGGGCGAACCTGATCGGCCGAGCGCGCGTTGTCGAGGACCACCACCACCCGACGGCCCGCCAGCACGGTACGCAACAGACCGGCGGCGGCGGTCTCCCTGGCCGGGATCGCGTCGGGCGTCACGCCCAGCGACTGCAACAGGTCGTACAGCGCTTCCGCGGGGGACATGGGCGCTCCCGAGTCGAAGCCCCGCAGATTCAGGTGGAGTTGACCGTCGGGAAAGTGCTCCTCCACCCGGCGTGCCCAGTGCAGCGCCAGGGATGTCTTGCCGACTCCCGCAGTGCCCTCGATGGTGGTGATCACCACCGGCCGGACCGCCGCGACCGGATCAGGCTCCAGTAACCCGTCAAGCCGCCGCAGTTCGGGCTCCCGGCCGACGAAATTCCGCAGAGACGGGGGAAGTTGGTGGGGCACGCGGGAGGACGGTGGCGGACCGCTCGTGCCGACGGTCGCTCTGGCCGCGGCGGGGCGGAGCCTCCGGGCCGCTTCGGCGCGGTCCCGGAGCGTGCTCAGCCGACCGGCTTCCGGGCCGCCGACGCCGAGTGCGACCAGCAGTTCGTCGAAGACGCCCACCCCCGCGAGCGTCGTCCCGTTGAGGTAGGCGTACAGACTGCTCGGCGAGACGTTCAGCCGTCTGGCCAGTTCGGTCCGGTCCAACGCGCGGCCGAGCCGCTTCTCGGCGCGGACCACGGCATGGGCCAACTCGACGGCCAGCCGCTGCCTGAGCGCCGACGGGTCCTCATCCGTCGCCGGGGTCCGATCCCCTGCCACCGCTTTCCCTCCGTACCGGCCCTACGCCTTGGCGGACGTGGCTGACGTGCACACCCGTACGGCGTGCCCGCCGCGTGTCTCGTACCCGGATCGTGACGCATACGACCCGTGCGGATTCGTACCGCGCCTCCAGACTTGTCCAGTGTCTTCCAGAGCGGCCGGGAGTGCTGAGGATCCGCGTGTTCCGGTGGGGTCCGACACCGGCGGCGCGCTGTTCGCCGGGCCGGCCCGGGAGGACGACAGCCATGCAGACTCACTGAGGACACACACCGGAAGACCCCGGCACGACCGTCGGTTCAGGACTCCTGGGGCCGGCCGTCCACCTCCGCGCACCGCAGCACGTGGGCGGCGGCCGTGCCCCACGTCACTCTTTCAGCCATCGCCTTGCGCAGGCGGGCGGCCCGGGCGAAGGCGCTCGGCCGGTCGAACATCACCGAGTTGATGGCCCGTTCCCACGCGGCGGCGTCCGCCGCCAGCCGCTTCTCATAACCGTCCACGTCAACGACGACCTGCTCCGCCTCCGCGGGCAGGATCTCGCGAAGCAGCATGCCCAGCCCGCTGCGGCCGCTCACAAGAACCGGCACCCCGGCCACGATCGCCTCGAGCGCCACCAGACCGAACGCCTCGGCTCGGGACGGCATCAGCACCAGACTGGCCCGCCGCACATCCCTGCGGATCTTCTCCTGGTCTTCTGTATAGGTCCGCACCTTGACGTCGATGGCCGGATGGCCGATCAAGTCCTTCGCGTACTCGCTCAGGCTGCGGGAGGTGTCCTCGGGCGCGCCGCGGACCAGCAGTTCCCAGTGTCCGGGCCCGGACCTCGGCGGTACCGCTTTCTCCAGTGCCCGGCAGGCGATGTCCAGCCCCTTCAACTGCGCATCCTTCAGGCGCCCCATGAACAGGATCTGCGTCCGACCGGAGCGCGGTCCGTCCACCGGGTCGGCCTCGCCGTCGAATCCGGGGTCGATGCGCTGTATCGGGGGCAGGTCCCGGTATCCCGGCAGACCTCGCTCCCGTTCCAGCAGTTCCTCGAGGCGCGGTCCCACCGGCATGATGCGGGCGGCACCTCGGCACAGGTCGAACTCCAACTCCGTGAGGGCCTCGGCGCGGGCACCCACGTCGTCACCCTCGTCTTCCTTGGACCATTCCGCCTGGTCCGGCTCGACATGGAGGAAGTGCAGCCGCCGCGCCCCCCTGAAATGGTCCTCCGCCTGTGCCTGCGCCGCAGGTCCGCTGACCCTGCCGTGCCCGATGACGAGGTCCGGCACGACTCCCTCCGGCAATTCGGCGCGACGCATCAGCGACTGCCGCCCGGTACGGCCCGGCCGGGCCGCGGCGAGCAGACGCACCCCGTGCTCCTCCGCGTCGGCCTGTTCCTTGGCGGTGAAATTCTCCACCAGCACGTGGACTTCGGCGCCCGCCGCCGTCAGCGCCAGGCACAGCCCTCGGTTGAACGCCGTCAGGCCGCCATGTGCGGGAAACCACTCGTCGGTCACCGCGAGCACCCGCACGGGGCAGCCGTCCGGCCGCGTCGGCGCCGTCGCCGCGACCGGCGCCAACTCCGCCGACGGTTCCGATTCGTCGTTGTCCGGCGGCGGTTGCCGTGCGCCCTGACGCTCGGCGGTTTCCGTTACGGGCAGGCTGTCGGTCGTCTCCACGCGCGTGATGCCGTCCTCAAGAAGTTGGACGAACCAGTCGACGACCTCGCGGTCGTCGTCCAGCACGTCGGTGTCGGTCACATCGCCGCCGTGTGCCTCGCGGCTCCGACGCAGGGCCAGTCGCGCGTTGGTCCACGTGACGTCCACGGTGTGCCGGAGGGCGCGCAGTGCCCGCGCCGGATCGCCGAGCGGCAGTTCGCCGATCCCGCCGCCGTAGGGGAGCCGTACCAAGGCCCGCAGACCCGTGTCGCCGCCGTCGATGGAGGAGAGCCTTTTGTGGACCCGCAGTTGATGCCGGACAGCGGCCATATGCATCAGGTAGCTGACGAACGGCGGCATCTCGGCACTGCTGTCGGCCGACCACGCCCAGGCACCGAGGAAGGCGTCCTGCTCCGGATGCCCGAGCAGGAGGAGCCGGCGCAGGTACCGGTCGTCGTCCTCGCGCTCCGGTTCCAGCAGGTCCAGCCCGCCGACCGCCCCGCCCGGCTGCTTGCCGACCAGCAGCACCACGGCGCCCAGGCAGCTGGCGTCGAGCGGGCCGAGCACGTCGGCGGCCCGCTGCTCCAACTCCGGCCAGGCACGGTCCTCGCGCGCCCCGAGCAGCAGCGACAGATTCAGTACGGCACCGTGACGTCGCACGATCGCCTGGTCGAGGCCCCCGGGCGACTGGACGGCAGCCACCGTCACCGAGCCGTGCAGCGCCGCGTCCGGCAGCACCTCCGGGATCTCGGTGGGTGCCGTCGCCCACACCGGCTGGTTCGCGCCCTGGAGGGCACGGAAGCGCTGCCACATCACGCGGACTGCGGTCGGCCAGACGTCGGCACGCGGCGCGTCGAGCGGCACGAAGACGTGGGCCACGACTTCCTGTTCCGTCACGGCGCGTTCGTGCACTCGGTCGTTCGCCCCCGGGCTGCGTGCCGTACTCACTACGGTAAGTCCCCGCATTCTACTGACGGTTCGGCCGTGTCGAGGACCTCTCGGGCTACGTGCTCAACTGCTGTCGACCGTATCGGTGTTCAACACCACAAGCGTGGCGGCCGACGCCGGTACGAACAAGGACACCGACCCGGCCGGACTGAACCTGGTCACGACCACCGCGTACGACGCCCAGGGCCGCGCCATCAAGGCCACCCTGCCCAAGTCCGCGGGCACCGACGCGGGGCCACCGTCACGACCTACTGTTCCGCTGTGGCGGGGGGGCTTCGGCATGATCGAATCCACGATTCCGTGGCCCGCTGTCAAGGCTGTTGCCTACGCGCTCCGTTGGGGACTGTGGGCAATCACGGCCAAGGCGTCCCACGCGGCAGTGCGAGCACGCTGTGTCACCTTCGTCACAGATCTCCCCACCGGATTCTGGCGAATCAACGAACGGAAGTGCTGATCGATGCCTAGACCTGTCCGGATCACTATCCCGGCGCTTATCGCCCTATTGCTCGCGGCCGTAATGATCGAAGCGATAAGCCACTCTTCGTGGCCCATTGTGGCCCTCATGGGCGTCGGTATAGGCTTTATGGCCATCGATATCGTAAGAGCGCTGCGGGACAACCGTCACGAGTAGGAACTCGCGACGAGCGCTGTCGCGTCAAGCAGCCGCACAACTCGTCCCCCCTTGGGGAACACAGCCCGCTAGGTCCTCCCTTCAGGGAGGGCCTAGCAAACCCCATTCCCGAGGGCAGCGCCAACGCCTGCGAAAGATCTTCCGTGCGGCACCCTTGGGCGTGCGGATTTCCGCAGGGTCGGTGACATTCCTTGTCGTGATGTGCTCGGCCAGTGGCGACCTCCTGGTCGCTCGTCTATTGCCCTGTTCTTTGGTGCTCGGGTTTCGCACCGTGAAGCACTGCCTCAACGGCCGAGCCCCTGCGTGCCTACGCGGAGTCAGGGACTTTCACTCTGTCGGAGGGACTTCCGAGGGACATTCCGCGGTGCAAGCACGGAAGGCTCCGACAGCGCCGAAAGACGGGAACCCCAGCTCAGGCGCTAAAAGCTCAGCACTCGATCACGTTCACCGCGAGGCCACCCCGGGCGGTTTCCTTGTACTTGACCTTCATGTCGGCGCCGGTCTCCTTCATGGTCTTGATGACCTTGTCGAGGGAGACGTGGTGGCGGCCGTCGCCGCGCATGGCCATGCGGGCGGCGGTGACGGCCTTGACGGCGGCCATGCCGTTGCGCTCGATGCAGGGGATCTGGACGAGGCCGCCGACCGGGTCGCAGGTGAGGCCGAGGTTGTGTTCCATGCCGATCTCGGCGGCGTTCTCGACCTGTTCCGTGGAGCCGCCGAGGATCTCGGCGAGGCCGCCGGCCGCCATCGAGCAGGCCGAGCCGACCTCGCCCTGGCAGCCGACCTCGGCGCCGGAGATGGAGGCGTTCTCCTTGAAGAGCATGCCGATCGCGCCCGCCGCCAGCAGGTAGCGCACGACGGCGTCCTCTTGGTCGACGGCGCCGGCGGTCGGCGCCGCGACGAAGTTCAGGTAGTAGTGCAGGACGGCCGGGATGATGCCCGCGGCGCCGTTGGTGGGGGCGGTCACGACCCGGCCGCCCGCCGCGTTCTCCTCGTTGACGGCCATCGCGTAGAGGGTGACCCACTCCATCGCGTGCGCGGCCGGATCGCCCTCGGCGCGCAGCTGGCGCGCCGACTGCGCCGCGCGGCGGCGGACCTTCAGGCCGCCCGGGAGGATGCCCTCACGGGACATCCCGCGCCGCACGCAGGACTCCATCACCCGCCAGATGTCGAGCAGCCCGGCGCGGATCTCCTCCTCCGTACGCCACGCCTTCTCGTTCTCCATCATCAGCGCCGAGATCGACAGCCCCGTCTCGCGCGAGAGCCGCAGCAGCTCGTCCCCGGTGCGGAAGGGGTGCCGCAGCACCGTGTCGTCCAGCTTGATCCGGTCCTCGCCGACCGCGTCCTCGTCCACGACGAAGCCGCCGCCCACCGAGTAGTACGTCTTCTCCAGCAGCGGGGCGCCGTCCGCGTCGTACGCGAACAGCGTCATCCCGTTGGCGTGGTACGGCAGCGACCTGCGCCGGTGCAGCACGATCTGCGTCTGCGGGTCGAAGGCGATCTCGTGCGCCCCGAGCAGGCTCAGCCTGCCCGCCGCGCGCACCGCCGCGACCTCGTCGTCCGCCGTCTCCACGTCCACCGTCCGCGGCGAGTGGCCCGCGAGCCCCAGCAGCACCGCCTTCGGCGTCCCGTGCCCGTGGCCCGTCGCCCCCAGCGACCCGAAGAGCTCCGCCCGGACCGACACGGTGTGCGCCAGCAGTCCCTCGTTCTTCAGCCGGTGCACGAAGATGCCCGCGGCACGCATCGGGCCCACGGTGTGCGAGCTGCTGGGGCCGATGCCCACGGAGAAGAGGTCGAATACGGATATTGCCATGAGGACTCCAGATCTCGAAGGGGCACGGCCCCTTCACGGTTCCTCCGCGGAGGAGGGTTCCCCAGGGGCGCGGGGAACTGCGCGACCAGCCCCCACCGGCGGGTGGTCCGGCGACAACCGGACCGCCCCGCCGGGGCGGGTGGTGACCTGCGGGAGCGCTCCGGCTGAGCACGCGGTTCCTCCGTCGGCCTCCGGCCGGGAGGTGCCCCCCTCGCCCCTACGGGGCTACGCGTAGAGCGGGTGTTTGCGGGTCAGGGCGGCGACCCTGTCCCGGAGAGCCGCGGCGTCGTAACTCGGCTTGAGGGCCGCCGCGATGATCTCCGCCACCTCCCGGAAGTCCTCCGCGTCGAAGCCCCGCGTGGCCAGCGCGGGCGTGCCGATGCGCAGCCCCGAGGTGACCATGGGCGGCCGGGGGTCGTTGGGGATCGCGTTGCGGTTGACGGTGATGCCGACCGAGTGGAGGCGGTCCTCGGCCTGCTGGCCGTCGAGCGCGGAGTCGCGGAGGTCGACCAGCACCAGGTGGACGTCGGTGCCGCCGGACAGGACGGAGACGCCGACCTCGGTGAGGTCGTCCCGTACCAGCCGCTCGGCGAGGATCTTGGCGCCCTGGAGCGTACGCGCCTGCCGGTCCTTGAACTCGTCGGTGGCGGCGGCCTTGAAGGCGACCGCCTTTCCGGCGATCACGTGCTCCAGCGGGCCGCCCTGCTGACCGGGGAAGACCGCGGAGTTGATCTTCTTGGCCAGCTCGGCCTTGGAGAGGATCACACCGCCGCGCGGGCCGCCGAGCGTCTTGTGGGTCGTGGTGGTGACCACGTCCGCGTACGGCACGGGGGAGGGGTGCAGACCGGCCGCGACCAGGCCCGCGAAGTGCGCCATGTCGACCATCAGGTACGCGCCGACCTCGTCCGCGATCCGGCGGAACTCGGCGAAGTCGAGCTGGCGCGGATACGCCGACCAGCCCGCGATGACGAGCTGCGGCCGGTGCTCCCTGGCCAGCTTCTCGACCTCGGCCATGTCGACCAGACCGGTGTGCTCGTCGACGTGGTAGGCCGCGACCTTGTACAGCTTGCCGGAGAAGTTGATCTTCATACCGTGGGTCAGGTGGCCGCCGTGCGCCAGGTCGAGGCCCAGGATGGTGTCGCCCGGCTTGATCAGGGCGGTCATCGCGGCGGCGTTCGCGGACGCGCCGGAGTGCGGCTGCACGTTCGCGGCCTCGGCGCCGAACAGCGCCTTGACGCGGTCGATCGCGAGCTGCTCGATCACGTCGACGTGCTCGCAGCCGCCGTAGTAGCGGCGGCCCGGGTAGCCCTCGGCGTACTTGTTGGTCAGCACGGAGCCCTGGGCCTCGAGGACAGCGACCGGCGCGAAGTTCTCCGACGCGATCATTTCGAGGGTGGACTGCTGGCGGTGGAGTTCGGCGTCGACCGCGGCGGCGACGTCCGGGTCGAACTCGTGCAGGGACTGGTTCTGCAGCGACATGAGATCTTCCTGGTCAGAAGGTCGATGAATACCGGGGGCCGGCGAACGGCCGGTGACGGCGGGAAGCGAGCCCGCGATGACGGCGGGCCCGGCGGGAAGCGAGCCCGCGATGACGGCCGGGGGCCGGCCCGCCGTGCAGGCCGGGGGACCGGCCCGTGGCGGAGGCCGGAAGGTCAGCCCGCGATGAAGGCGTCGTACTCGGCGGCGGACAGCAGCTCGTCGGTCGCCTGCGGCTCGCGCACCTTGAACAGCCAGCCGTCCGCGAAGGGCGAGGAGTTGATCAGGGCCGGGTCGTCCACGACGTCCTGGTTGATCTCCGTGACCTCGCCGGTGACCGGCGAGTACAGGTCGCTGACGGACTTGGTGGACTCCAGCTCACCACAGGTCTCACCCGCCGTGACGGCGTCGCCCACCGCGGGAAGCTGCACGAACACGATGTCGCCGAGCGCGTCGGCGGCGTGCGAGGTGATCCCGACGGTGACGCCCTCGGCCTCGGGGGCCGACAGCCACTCGTGTTCCTTGGTGTACCGAAGATTCTGGGGGTTGATGCTCATGACGGAATTCTCCCGGATGCGAAGGGGTGCCCGCGCGCGGGGACGGCGCGGTGGGTCGGCTCGACGGACAGGTCCGGTACCGGCCGCACAGGCCCGGTACCAGGTGGCGGTACGAGCGTGTCAGCGCTCACGCTTGTAGAACGGCAGCGCCACGACCCGGTGCGGCTCACGGGTGCCGCGGATGTCGACCGCGACCCCTTCCGTACCGGGCGCGGCATGCGCGGCGTCCACGTACGCCATCGCGATGGGCACGCCCAGGGTCGGGGACGGCGCGCCCGAGGTGACCTCGCCGACCACGGCGCCCGAGGCGTCGGTCACCGCGTACCCCGCGCGCGGCACCCGGCGGCCCTCGGCGATCAGCCCGACCAGCTTGCGCGGCGGGGTGGCCGCCGCCTTCTCCGCCGCGGCCTCCAGCGCCGCCCGGCCCACGAAGTCGCCCGCCTTGTCGAACTTCACGACCCGGCCGAGCCCCGCGTCGAACGGCGTCAGCGCGGTGGTCAGCTCGTGCCCGTACAGCGGCATGCCCGCCTCCAGGCGCAGCGTGTCCCGGCAGGACAGGCCGCACGGTACGAGCCCGGCCGCGGCCCCGGCCTCGGTGAGCGCCTGCCACAGCCGCTCGGCGTCGGCGGGCGCGACGAACAGCTCGAAGCCGTCCTCGCCGGTGTAACCGGTACGGGCGATCAGGGCGGGCACCCCGGCGACCGTGCCGGGCAGGCCCGCGTAGTACTTCAGCCCGTCCAGGTCCGCGTCCGTGACCGACTTCAGGATGCCGGGGGACTCCGGACCCTGGACGGCGAGCAGCGCGTACGCGTCCCGGTCGTCGCGTACGGCGGCGCCCGCGAAACCGGCCGCGCGCTCGGTGACGGCGTCCAGCACCACCTGGGCGTTGGAGGCGTTGGCGACGATCATGAACTCCTGCTCGGCGAGCCGGTACACGATCAGGTCGTCCAGGATGCCGCCGTCGGGTGCGCAGATCATCGTGTAGCGGGCCCTGCCGACCGCGAGCGCCGACAGGTGGCCGACCAGCGCGTGGTCGAGGGCCTCGCCCGCCTGCGGTCCCGTGACGGTGATCTCGCCCATGTGGGAGAGGTCGAAGAGTCCGGCGCGGGTGCGGACGGCGGTGTGCTCGTCGCGCTCGCTGCCGTACCGCAGCGGCATGTCCCAGCCCGCGAAGTCGGTCATGGTCGCGCCGAGCGCGCGGTGCGACGCGTCGAGGGCGGTGTGGCGCGGGGAGGTCGGTGGCTGGCTCATCGGAGGGCTCCCAGAGGGGTGACGGCACGGGACGGACAGGGCGGGCCGGGGCATGCTCGCCCCGGGTCTCCCCATCTGTCATCGGAACCTGAGAGGTTCACCGTGACCCTCGCGGGTCCCGGTTTGCACCTTGGGTGGGGCCGCTCCCCGTCAAGGGAGCCGCCCGCTTTTCAGATCTGCCTCGCCCGCGCGGTATCTGTGCCTGAGAGATTCAAGGGAGGGCTTGCTCCTTCGGCGCCCGGCCCGGTGAGGGGACGGAACTCTCCCGCGCGGCCTCCAACGGCCGGTATGCAAGTTGTGCCGCCAATCATTGCACGCCAGCCGCTAGGGTTTCCGGGCAGGACAGTGGCACATGGGCGGACAAGGGTGGACATGGAGATTCCGGCACCGTACACGGCACCGTACATATGGCCGGCCAACGAGCTGGAAGAGGTGCTCACCGCGAGCCTCGGCAACCCCTCGGCCGCCCCCCGGCTGCTGGAGGTGCTGGGGCGCTCCCATGTCTGGGTGCCGCTGCCGAACGGCGGGGCGCCGGACGCGCCGGGGCTCGACCTGCCCACCGTCGAGCTGGAGGGCGCGACCTATGTGCCCGTCTTCAGCTCCGAGCAGCAGTTCCGGCAGGCCGCCGACGGCATGGCCTGCACCGTCGCGCCCGTCCACGAATTCGCCCGCGGCCTGCCGCCGCTGGTCGGCATCGCCCTGAACCCCGGCGGCGCCGTCGGAGTGCCGCTGCCGCCCGCCGCCGTCGCCGAGCTGTGCCGCGGCGGCGCCGCCGAACGGTACGAGCAGGACGGCACGCCCGGCCGTACGGTCGGCGCCCGCGTACGGCTGTGGGAACCGGACCACGACGACGAGCCGGTGGACTTCCTCGCCACCGCCGCGGGGGAGTTCGCCGTCACCCCGGTCGTGCTGTCCGCCCGTCGCGCGCTGGCCGCCGTGGAGGAGGAGCCGCCCGCGCTCTTCGTCGGGGTCGAGCTGGACCGCTGGCAGGACGTGGACCGCGCCGCGGCCATGGACGCCATCGGCCGCGCCCTCGGCGCCGCGCCGCTGCCCTGGCCCGTCCACCTGATTCTGCTGGACGTCGCACAGGACCCGGTCGCGGACTGGATGCTGGAGACCGTACGGCCGTTCTTCACGCGGGACTGAACCGGACCGAACCGGACTCATCGGGACCGAACGGGACCGACCGGCGGGAGGCCGTACGGCATGGGTGGGGATCCAGGACGTGACCTGGTTTGATGGCGGGCGGCGCACAGGTGTGCGCCGGGCAGACCGAACGAGGGGAAGGGGCGGTCCCACGTGATCGCGGGCGCGCAAGGCGGTGCGGCGGCGGCCGGCCATGTGGAGCAGATGCTGCTCCAGGTGGCGCCCGGTCGCTTCGACGCATACGAGAACCTGCTCGCGTCGCTGGCCGAGGGCCAGGTGTGGATGCTGCTCTGGCACGGCGCGCCCGGTTCGGCCGATGCCCAGTACGGCAACCTCCGGATCGGCGGTCACGGCTATGCGCCGTGCGTCACCTCGCCGCGTGAGCTGGCCGCCAGCGGCTGGACCCGGGAGTACGAGGTCGTCTCGGGGCGCGACATCGCCCTGACCCTCTTCCCCGACCGCTGGGGCCTCTGGCTCAACCCGCACGCGCCGGGCGGCGGGGTCGGGGTGCCCTGGCTCGACCTGCGCCGGATCGCCGCCGGGCTGGACCTGCTGCCCGCCGGGCCGCTCCAGATCGGCGAACCCTCGCTACAGATTCCGCAGTTCTACGCTCTGCTCGCGCAGGCCGCGCACCGCACGCCCGCCGTGCGCGCCCTCCGGCGCGCCTGGGTCCAGCCCACCCTCGGCGAGCCCTATCTCGCCATCGGCGTCGAGGTCTACGACGACTCTCCGCAGTCCGTCGAGTCCGTCCGCCTCATGATGCAGCAGTCCGTGGCCGGTGTCCCCGACGGTCTGCCCGTCTCCACCGTCGCCATGGCCGACGCCTACGATCCCGTCGCCATGTGGATGCGCGCCAACGGGCAGCCCTTCTTCGACCGCGAAGCCTTCGCCGGCGGCCCGGCCTGGGGCCCCCGCTAGGGCCTGTCCGGCGGATCCCGAACGGCGATGAGCGACCCTCAGGCGCCGGAATCGTCCAGGGCGGCGGACATCAGGCCGAGCGGCGGACTGCCCAGGGCGAGCAGGGCGGCGTGGAATTCGGGCAAGGTGAAGGAAGCCTTCCGCTTGGCCCGCTCGCGCAGCCGCATGATCTCCAGCTTGCCCCAGGTGTACCGCCCGTAGGCCGCGTCGAAGGTGCCGCGCCGCGCCTCGGCGGAGGCCCCGGCCCGGGCGAGATGGGCGTCGCGCATGAAGAGCCGGGTCGCGTCCTCTAGGGACAGCGCCCCGGTGTGCAGCCCGATGGAACACGTCAGCCGCGTCACGCGGACCAGCGCTTCGAGCGCGACCCCGATGGCGAAGCGCGGGTCCCGCGCCCGGAACCCCTCTTCGAGGCAGACCTCCTCGACGTAGTGCGCCCACCCCTCGGCGAAGGAGAGGCTGTGCAGGACCCGCCGCACCGGCGTCGCGGCCCGCCGCAGCGAGCGGCTGTGCGCGAAGTGCCCGGGAGCGACCTCGTGGACGGTGATCGACGGCAGGCTGGTGCGGCTGAAGACGGTCAGCCACTCCTCGCGCTCCTCGGCCGGCCAGTCCGGCTCCGGCGGAGTGACGTGGTACCAGGACGCGGCATCGGCCTCGGCGGGCGCGGCCCAGCTCATCATGGCCATGGCCCAGCGCCGGGAGGGCGGCGCGGGCCCGACGAGACAGTCCCCGTCCACGTACGGCGCGAGCTTGTGCGCGCGGGTGAAGGCGATCACCTCGTCGGTGAGCCTGGCCGCCTCGGGGATGACGCCGTCGGCGTCGGGGTGGTCGGCCATCAGCTCGGGGAGCAGCTCGTCCACCCGCCGGTGCCGGTCGTACGCGCGGCAGGAGTCGACCAGCAGCTCGGTGAGCCGGGCCCGCTCCCGGTCGGCCTCGACGGCGAGCGCCGACAGGTCGACGCTCAGGCCCTCCTGACTGCCCATCAGCGCGGCCAGCGCGTTGCCGCCGAGCCGGGGGTCGGGGTCGCCGTGCTCGGCGGCCCGCTCGATGTGCGCGACCAGCCGCCCGTGCGCGGCCAGCGCGGCGGCGGTGTCGGGGCTGTCCTCGGCGTCGAGCCCGGCGGCGAGTCCGCGTACGGCGCCCAGCAGCGCGTCCGCGACCGGCGCGCTCACCCGGTCGAGTGACGACACCGCCGCGTCCACGGCCTCCGGCCAGCGCGCCAGATGCTTGCGGCGGGCCTTGGCGCGCTCCCGCCCGGAGGCGTACTCCCGGTCGTAGCAGGCGAGTTCGAGATTGGACAGATGCGGGTACGGGTCGCGCCTGTGCAGCTCCAGCTCCCCGTACTGCACGCGCAGCGCCTCCTCGAAGACCGTCAGGTGCCGGTCGTCGTGGGCGGACTCCAGCGGTCCCGCGGCGCGCTGTGCGCGGGCCATCGCGTCGAGGCCGCGACGGACGCCGTCCGGCGACAGGTCCTGGACGCGGCCGTCGTACTCGTGACGCCCCGCCATTTCCCGTACCACCGGCACCATCAGGTCGCATACCGCACGCAGCCGCTCGTTCACCACACGACCGTACCCCGAGGTACGCGTCGGTAACGGTCGATGAATCACCACATCACAGTTGCGCATCCCTTCGTGGTGAGGGCTGGCGGGTGATCGACACATCGCAGAAGAATCCAGCGGCAAGGGCCTCAGGCCCCCGTTGTCATCTGCACCACCTGCACCGCCTCGTACCAACAGCACTTTCTGCAGAGCCAGTTCATGCATCACGCAATTCATGAGACTCGCACCAGCAGCACGACTGATGAGTAAAGCCGCTACAGCGGCGGGCGCGCGCCGGTTACCCGCCGGCGAGAGGGGTCAGTCACACCATGACCGCACCGATTGAGACCACCCATGGGCAGGCCGAGGCACAGCCGGAAGCCATCCTCAGCGGGGTCGAGCGGAGCCAGATCGAGGGCCGGTCCCTCGGTCAGATCGCCTGGATGCGCTTCAAGCGCGACAAGGTGGCGGTGGCCGGCGGTGTCGTCGTCATCCTGCTGGTGCTGCTCGCGATCCTGGCCAAGCCGATCGAGCACGTCTTCGGCCTCGACCCGACCGCCTTCCACCAGGACCTCGTGGACCCCGTCCGCGTCGCCCCCAAGGGCCCCTTCGGCGGCATGAGCTGGGCCCACCCGCTGGGCATCGACCCGCAGTTCGGCCGTGACCTGCTGGCCCGGATCATCGAGGGCTCATGGGTCTCGATGCTGGTGGCGACCGGCGCGACGATCCTGTCCAACATCATCGGCACCGTCCTCGGCGTCATCGCCGGGTACTACGGCGGCTGGGTCGACAGCCTGATCAGCCGTCTGATGGACACCTTCCTCGCCTTCCCGCTGCTGCTCTTCGCGATCTCGATCTCCGCCTCCCTCCAGGACGGCGCCTTCGGGATGAACGGGCTGCCGCTGCGGATCAGCGTGCTGATCTTCGTGATCGGCTTCTTCAACTGGCCCTACATGGGACGCATCGTGCGCGGCCAGACGCTGAGCCTGCGCGAACGCGAGTTCGTCGAAGCCGCCCGCAGCATGGGCGCCCGCGGCCCCTTCATCCTCTTCAAGGAACTGCTGCCCAACCTGGTCGCGCCGATCCTCGTCTACTCGACGCTGCTGATCCCGACCAACATCCTCTTCGAGGCCGCCCTGAGCTTCCTCGGCGTCGGCATCGCACCGCCCCAGGCCTCGTGGGGCGGCATGCTCAACGACGCCGTCGACCTCTTCTACGCCGACCCGCAGTACATGGTCGTCCCCGGCCTCGCGATCTTCATCACCGTCCTGGCCTTCAACCTGCTGGGCGACGGACTGCGCGACGCCCTCGACCCGCGCAGCAAGTGAACGGCCGCAGCACGCCACGCCGCACCGCCCGTACCGGGTACCAGCCCGCCCGTACCACCGCTGAAACCACGTATATCCATTCGATTTGGAGGCTTTCCTCGGCATGAACAGCAGAAAAGCGACAGCCGCGCTGGCGCTTGCCATGGCTCTGGCCCTGGGAGCATCCGCGTGCAGCAGTGACTCGAAGGACGACAAGGGCGGCAAGAACCCGAGCGGCGGCAGCAGCAAGTCCGCCTCCGGCTCCGACGCCGCGCTCACCTCGATCGTCAACAAGTCCGACAAGAAGGGGGGGACGGTCGTGATGGAGAACTCCGACGTGCCGGACTCCCTGGACATGGGCAACACGTACTACGGCTGGGTGCAGAACTTCTCCCGCCTCTACGCGCGTACCCTGCTCACCTTCAAGCCCGCCGCGGGCAAGGACGGCCTCACCGTCGTCCCCGACCTCGCCACCGGACTCGGCAAGGCCAGCCCGGACGCCAAGACCTGGACGTACACCATCCGGTCCGGCCTGAAGTACGAAGACGGCACGCCGATCACCACCAAGGACATCAAGTACGCGATCGAGCGCAGCAACTTCGCGCCCGAGGCGCTGTCCAACGGCCCGACGTACTTCAAGGCGTACCTCGCGGGCGGCGACAAGTACCAGGGTCCGTACAAGGACAAGAACCCCAACGGGCTCGCGTCCATCGAGACCCCGAACGACACCACGATCGTCTTCCACCTGGCGAAGCCCTTCGCGGACTTCGACTACCTGGCGACGTTCTCGCAGACGGCCCCCGTGCCGCAGGCGAAGGACGACGGCGCCGGTTACGTGAAGCACATCGTGTCGTCCGGCCCGTACAAGTTCTCCTCGTACACCGAGGGCGCGGGCGCCACGCTGGTCCGTAACCCGCAGTGGAGCCAGGCCACCGACCCGGTGCGCAACCCGCTGCCGGACAAGTACACGATCAAGTTCAAGGTCGACGCGGTCACCATCGACAACAACCTGCTGGCGGGCAACACCACGGTGGACTCCGGCGGTACCGGTGTCACCCCGCAGACCCAGGGCAAGGTGCTCGGCCCCAAGTACAAGGGCAGCACCGACGACTCGTACGCCGGCGCCACCGCGTACATGGCGATCAACTCCAAGGTCGCGCCGTTCGACAACATCGAGTGCCGCAAGGCCGTCGAGTACGCGATCGACAAGGTCTCGGTGCAGACCGCGATCGGCGGCAGCGTGAAGGGCGACATCGCCACCACGCTGCTCCCGCCGACCGTCAACGGCTACGCGAAGTTCGACCAGTACCCGACCGAGGGCAACAAGGGCGATGTGGCCAAGGCCAAGCAGGCCCTGAGCGCCTGCGGCAAGCCGGGCGGCTTCACCACCAACCTGACCGCCCGCTCGGACCGTCCGGCCGAGATGGCGCAGGCCACCGCGGTGCAGAACTCGCTCAAGCAGGTCGGCATCACCGCCAACATCAAGAGCTACCCGGCGGGCAAGTACTTCGCCAACTTCGCCGGTGTCCCGAGCTACGTGCACGAGCACCAGCTCGGCCTGATGATGATGGCGTGGGGCGCCGACTGGCCGACCGGCTACGGATTCCTCGACCAGATCGTGGACGGCAGCGCCATCAAGCCCTCCGGCGGCAACAACCTGATGGAGCTGAACGACCCGGCCATCAACAAGGCGCTGTCGGACGCGATCGCCAACACCGACGCGGCCGCCCGTGAGAAGGCCTGGGGCGACATCGACAAGATGGTGCTCGACACCGCCACCGTCGTGCCGCTGATCTACCGCAAGAACCTGCTGTACCGCCCGGAGAGCGCCACGAACGTGACGATCACTCAGGCGTACCTGGGCATGTACGACTACCTGCTGCTCAGCTCCTCCAAGTAAGCGAGAGCACCGAACACCGGAAGGCAGGTGAAGGCATCGGCGTCCGCCGGGACCGGGGTTGACCCCCGGCCCGGCGGACCCGGCGCCGAACCGCTGTGACTGCGTACATCATTCGACGCGTGATCGCCGCGATAATCCTGGTGCTTGTCGTCAGCGCGGTCACTTTCGCGATCTTCTTCCTGGTCCCCAAGATCGGCGGCCAGAGCACGACCCAACTGGCCACCCAGTACGTGGGCAAGGACGCCAACCCCGAGTCGATCGCGGCGGTCAAGAAGAACCTCGGGCTGGACCTGCCGCTCTACCAGCAGTACTGGCACTTCATCAAGGCCATCGTCATGGGCGCGAACTACAAGTTCGGCCCGGACGCGGCGGTCTGCCACCGCCCCTGCTTCGGCTACTCCTTCAAGTCGCACGTCGAGGTGTGGCCGCAGATCAAGACCCGTATCCCGGTGACCTTCTCGCTGGCGATCGGCGCGGCCGTGATCTGGGTGGTCTCCGGTGTCGTCATCGGCGTCATCTCCGCGCTCAAGCGCGGCACGGTCTTCGACCGGATCTCCATGGGCGTGGCCCTGGCCGGTGTCTCACTGCCGATCTTCTTCACCGGCATGGTGCTGCTCGGCCTGTTCTCCTACAAGTGGACGATCTGGGACAACGTCGAGTACGTCGGGTTCACCACCGATCCCGCCCAATGGGCGTGGAATCTGATCCTGCCGTGGATCGCGCTGGCCTTCCTCTACTCCGCGCTGTACGCCCGCCTCACCAGAGCCGGGATGCTGGAGACGATGGGCGAGGACTACATCCGTACCGCGCGGGCCAAGGGCCTGCCGGAGCGGACGGTCGTCGGCAAGCACGCGCTGCGCGCGGCCCTGACCCCGATCGTCACCATCTTCGGCATGGACTTCGGCCTGCTGATCGGCGGCGCGATCATCACCGAACGCGTCTTCTCCTTCCAGGGAGTCGGCGCCTACGCCGTGCAGGGCGTCAAGGACAACGACCTGCCGATCGTGCTCGGCGTGACGATGGTCGCGGCCACCTTCATCGTCTTCTGCAACCTTGTGGTGGACCTGCTGTACGCCGCCATCGACCCCCGCGTGAGGTACTCGTGAGCACCACGGACGGCAGTGCCCCCGACAGCGGCACGTCCGAAGCGTCCGAGGGCGGCGCCGTCGGGTTCGACAAGGCGGCGTCCGTCGTCGGGGAGCCGGTGGCGGACCCCGGCCCGGCCCCCGCGGGGGACGCGTATCTGTCGGTACGTGACCTGCGGATCCACTTCGACACCGACGACGGCCTGGTGAAGTCGGTCGACGGCCTCAGCTTCGACCTCCAGCGCGGCCGTACGCTCGGCATCGTCGGCGAGTCCGGCTCGGGCAAGTCCGTGACGTCGCTGGGCATCATGGGCCTGCACCGCACCTCGCGGGCCCGGATATCCGGCGAGGTCTGGCTGGACGGCGAGGAGTTGGTCGCCGCCGACCCGGACCACGTACGGCGGCTGCGCGGGCGCAAGATGGCGATGATCTTCCAGGACCCGCTCTCCGCGATGCACCCCTACTACACGGTCGGCGCGCAGATCGTCGAGGCGTACCGGGTGCACCAGAAGGTGTCGCGGAAGGTCGCGGCCGAGCGGGCCGTGGAGATGCTGGACCGGGTCGGCATCCCGGAGCCCAGGAAGCGCTTCTCGGACTACCCGCACCAGTTCTCCGGCGGTATGCGGCAGCGCGCGATGATCGCCATGTCGCTGGTCAACAACCCCGAGTTGCTGATCGCCGACGAGCCGACGACCGCGCTCGACGTGACCGTGCAGGCGCAGATCCTGGACCTGATCCGGGACCTGCAAAAGGAGTTCGGCTCCGCGGTCATCATGATCACCCACGACCTCGGAGTGGTCGCCGAGGTCGCCGACGACCTGCTGGTGATGTACGCGGGCCGGGCCGTGGAGCGCGGCACCGCCGAGACGCTGTTCACCGCGCCCCGACACCCGTACACCTGGGGCCTGTTGGGCTCCATGCCGCGTCTCGACCGGGAGCGCCTGGAGCGGCTCAACCCGGTCAAGGGCACCCCGCCCAGCCTGATCAACGTGCCGTCCGGCTGCGCCTTCCACCCGCGCTGCCCGTACGCGGCGCTGACCGGCGGCGCCGCGGAGACGGACGTGCCGGAACTGCGCGAGGTGGGCCCCGGCCACATGGCCGCCTGCCACCTCGGCGAGGCCGACCGCCTCCGGATCTGGACCGAAGAGATCGAACCGAAGCTGTGAAGGGTCAGGAAGAACCCGTGGCCGAGAACCCCTCGCCGGACGAGCCGCCGCAGGACGCGTCCTCGTCGGACGGCACACAGTCGGACGGCACGCCCCCGGACAACGCCGCTGCGGACGACGCGCCCTCGGACAACGCCGCGCCGGACGGCGGCACGTCGTCGGGCAGGCCCTCGCTCGACAAGAGCGTCCCGCTGCCGCGGCAGCGCGGCGGCGAGCCGCTGCTCAAGGTGACCGGTCTGGTCAAGCACTTCCCGATCACCAAGGGCCTGCTGCGCCGCCAGGTCGGCGCCGTACAGGCCGTGGACGGCATCGACTTCGAGGTCGCGGCGGGCGAAACGCTCGGCGTGGTCGGCGAGTCGGGCTGCGGCAAGTCCACGATGGGACGGCTGATCACGCGGCTGCTCGAACCGACCGGCGGCACGATCGAGTTCCAGGGCCGGGACATCACGCACCTGAGCACCGGGGCGATGCGCCCGATGCGGCGCGACGTCCAGATGATCTTCCAGGACCCCTTCTCCTCGCTGAACCCGCGGCACACCATCGGCACGATCGTCGGCGCCCCGTACAAGCTCCAGAAGGTCGCGACCGAGCACGGTGTGAAGCGCGAAGTGCAGAATCTGCTGGAGCTGGTCGGGCTCAGCCCCGAGCACTACAACCGCTACCCGCACGAGTTCTCCGGCGGTCAGCGGCAGCGGATCGGCATCGCGCGGGCCCTCGCCCTCAAGCCGAAGCTGGTCGTCGCCGACGAGCCGGTCTCGGCGCTGGACGTGTCCATCCAGGCCCAGGTGGTGAACCTGCTGGACGACCTCCAGTCGGAGCTGGGCCTGACGTATGTGATCATCGCCCACGACCTATCGGTGATCCGCCATGTCTCGGACCGGATCGCGGTGATGTACCTCGGCAAGGTGGTGGAGATCGCGGACCGGGAGGCGCTGTACAGCGCGCCCTTCCACCCGTACACCACCGCCCTGATGTCGGCGGTGCCGGTGCCCGACCCGCGGCGGCGCACGCAGCGCAAGCGCATCCTGCTCACCGGTGACGTGCCGTCGCCGATCTCGCCGCCGAGCGGCTGCCGCTTCCACACCCGGTGCTGGAAGGCGACGGAGGTGTGCAAGACGCAGGAGCCGCCGCTGGCGCCGCTGGCGACCGGCCACCAAGTGGCGTGCCACCACCCGGAGAACCAGCCGGACAACCAGCAGGACAGCGCGGCTGTCACGCCGTAGGCAGTCGTGACGGGGCGGGCCGTACGGTCGCTGCTTTCTGGCCGTACGGCCGGCGCCGCCGGTCCGGCGCCGGTTCGTACGGTGGGCCTCGCGGTTCGTACGGCGGGCCGTAGTACAACATCGGCATGGCCACGGATCTGTTCACGCCCACCGTCCAGCACACGCTCGACGTCGTCGGGATCTTCGTCTTCGCGATCTCCGGCGCGCTGGCGGCGGTCCGCAGGAACTACGACGTGTTCGGCATGGCGGTGCTCGCCGAGGTCACGGCGCTCGGCGGCGGGGTCTTCCGCGATCTGGTCATCGGCGCGGTGCCGCCCGCCGCCTTCACCGACGTCGGCTACTTCTCGACGCCGCTGGTCGCCACCGCGCTGGTCTTCTTCCTGCACCCCGAGGTCGAGCGGATCACCGCCACGATGAACGTCTTCGACGCCGCCGGGCTCGGGCTGTTCTGCGTGAGCGGCACGATCAAGGCGCACACGTACGGGCTCGGGCTCACCCCGTCCGTCGCGCTCGGCCTCGCCACGGCGGCGGGCGGCGGCGTCCTGCGCGACCTGCTGGCGAACGAGGTGCCGTCGCTGCTGCGCTGGGACCGCGATCTGTACGCCGTCCCGGCCCTGGTCGGCGCGAGTACGGTCGCGCTGCTGATCCACTTCGACGTGCTGGGCGGTGTGACCGCGGGGCTCGCGGCGCTGGTCGCCTTCGTCCTGCGGCTGCTGGCGCTGCGGTTCCACTGGCGGGCGCCGCGGGCGTGGCACCGCAGGAGCGCGGCGGCGGAGGGGGAGTAGCGGACTCCGTCCGGGCCGGGCCGTGCGTATGCCGGTCGTACGGACGCGGGCCGTGCGTACGCGGGCCGCGCGTACGCGGGCCGCGCGTACGCGGGCTGTGCGTGTGCCGGGCCGTGCGTATGAACGGCGGGGTCGCGCGGCCGGTCGCCGCGGCGGGAACCCGCCAGCGGTGGACACGGAGTCTCTACCGCTGGGTAACATCGGGGCATGGCACATGCGACAGCCCGCGCGACCCTCGGCGACAGTGAATTCGACCGCGACACGACGGTGACGGCGCGGCCGGGCGAGCCCGGCACGTACGACATCGACCTGTCACCGGGCTGGACCATCGCCGCGGCCGTCAACGGCGGGTATCTGCTCGCCGTCGTCGCCCGCGCCCTGCGCGACGCGCTGCCGCACGACGACCCCTTCACCATCACCGCCCATTACCTGACCGCCTCAGGCCCCGGCCCCGCCGTGATCAGGACCGAGACGGTACGGGCGGGCCGGACCCTCTCCAGCGGGCAGGCGTCGCTCTACCAGACCGACGAGCAGGGCCGCGAGGTCGAGCGGATGCGGGTCATCGCCGCGTACGGCGACCTGGGCGCGCTGCCCGACGACGTACGCACCACCGCGCCCGAGCCGTCGATGCCGGAGTACGCGGACTGCGTCGGCCCCGAGGACGCCCCCGAGGGCGGCGCGCCGCTGCCCGGCTCCAGCGCCCTCCTCGACCGCATCGCGCTCCGGCTCGATCCGGCCACCGCGGGCTGGGCCGTCGGCGCGCCCTCGGGGCGCGGTGACATGCGCGGCTGGTTCGGCCTGGCCGACGGCCGCGACCACGACGTCCTCTCGCTCCTCCTGGCCGTGGACGCCCTGCCCCCCACCGCCTTCGACCTCGGCCTCAAGGGCTGGGTCCCCACCCTCGAACTCACCGTCCACCTCCGCGCCCGCCCGGCCCCCGGCCCCCTCCGCATCGCCCTCACCACCCGCAATCTCGCCGGCGGCCTCCTCGAAGAGGACGCCGAAGTCTGGGACACCGCCAACCGCCTCGTGGCCCAGTCCCGCCAACTCGCCCGCGCCCCCCGCCCCTGACCCCCCTCCCGCCGCGGTCGGCCACCACGCCGGTGCCGATGGCCGTACGGTGAAGCGCCGGGTCCCACCCGGAGAGGGGGCATGGAGCGGTGAGGACACACCTGTTTCCCGCGTTCGCGAGGGTCTTCGCGTTCTGCGCGGCTGGAGGATTGACGGCTTTCGCGGTGCGGCGTTCGGGGGTGGCCGACGCCACATTGGCGGGTGCCATCTGGTACGGATTCCTCATGTGCGGAGTGGTTTCCGAGGTATTCCGCCATCGGCGCGACAAGGCGGCCGGTGGGCGCCCGCACCGCGAAAGACGGTAGCCATGAGCATCCGCCATCCATCGCTCCGGCCAATCGGTTGCCTCGCGCCGGGGGCGTTGTCGCCGGGGTGAGGCGCCTTGTGGGGTGGGCGGACGCGGGTGGGGGTCGGAAGGTTGCTCCGGCGAACGTAGAATCGGGGCACCATGGCCTACTTCGACCACGCCGCCACCACGCCCATGCTCCCGGAGGCGGTCCAGGCGATGACCGCCCACCTCACGGTGACCGGGAACGCGTCCGCACTGCATGCCGCCGGGCGGCAGGCCCGGCGGACCGTCGAGGAGTCACGGGAAGCGCTCGCCGCGGCACTTGGCGCGCGCCCCAGCGAGATCGTCTTCACCGGCGGCGGCACCGAGTCGGACAACCTGGCGGTGAAGGGCCTGTTCTGGGCGCGCAGGGACGCCGACCCGCGCAGGGTCCGCGTACTGGCCAGCCCGGTCGAGCACCACGCGGTGCTGGACGCCGTCCACTGGCTCGCGGAGCACGAGGGCGCCGTCGTCGAGTGGCTGGACGTCGACGGCTACGGCCGGGTCCACCCCGAGACACTGCGCGCCGCGATCGAGCGTGACCCCGACGACGTGGCCCTGATCACCGTGATGTGGGCGAACAACGAGGTCGGTACGGTGCTGCCGGTCGCCGAACTGGCCGAGGTGGCACGGGAGTTCGGCATTCCGATGCACTCCGACGCCGTGCAGGCGTTCGGCCAGGCCGAGGTGGACTTCACCGCGAGCGGCCTCGACGCGATGACGGTGACCGGCCACAAGATCGGCGGCCCGTACGGCGTCGGCGCGCTCGTGCTGCGGCGCGAGGACACCCCCGTACCGCTGCTGCACGGCGGCGGCCAGGAGCGCAGCCGCTCCGGCACCCTCGACGTACCGGCCATCGCCGCCTTCGCGACCGCAGGCACCCTCGCCGCCGAGCGCCGCACCGCCTTCACCCGCGACATCGGCGCCCTGCGCGACACCCTCGTCCGCGACGTGCTCGCCACCGTGCCCGACGCCATCCTCAACGGCGACCCCGACCCCGCGGGCCGCCTCCCCGGCAACGCCCACTTCACCTTCCCCGGCTGCGAGGGCGACGCCCTGCTCCTGCTCCTCGACGCCCAGGGCATCGCCTGCTCCACCGGCTCCGCCTGCACCGCGGGCGTCGCCCAGCCCAGCCACGTCCTGCTCGCCATGCACCAGCCCCCCACCCACGCCCGCGCCACCCTGCGCTTCTCCCTGGGCCACACCACCACCCCCGCCGAGATCGCCACCCTCACCGCCGCGATCGGCCCCGCCGTCGAACGCGCCAGGGCCGCGGGCCAGACCTGAGGGCCGGGCCGGGAGGCCGTTACTCTGGGGGAGTGAATGACTTCCCTGACGCCGATCGCAAGAAGCTGCGCGTACTGGCCGCGATGAGCGGCGGTGTGGACTCCGCCGTGGCGGCGGCGCGCGCCGCCGAGGCGGGGCACGACGTGACCGGCGTGCACCTGGCCCTGTCGGCGAATCCGCAGAGCTTCAGGACGGGCGCGCGGGGCTGCTGCACGGTGGAGGACTCGCGGGACGCGCGGCGGGCGGCCGACGTGATCGGCATCCCGTTCTACGTGTGGGACCTCGCGGAGCGCTTCCGGGAGGACGTGGTCGAGGACTTCGTCGCGGAGTACGCGGCGGGCCGGACGCCGAATCCCTGCCTGCGCTGCAACGAGAAGATCAAATTCGCCGCGCTGCTGGACAAGGCGCTGGCGCTGGGCTTCGACGCGGTCTGCACCGGGCACTACGCGACCGTGCTGGTCAAGGACGACGGCACGCGCGAGCTGCACCGGGCGAGCGACGCGGCCAAGGACCAGTCGTACGTGCTCGGCGTCCTGGACGAGCGGCAGCTCGCGCACGCGATGTTCCCGCTGGGGGACACCCTGACCACCAAGGACGAGATCCGCGCGGAGGCCGAGCGGCGCGGGCTCGCGGTGGCGCGCAAGCCCGACAGCCACGACATCTGCTTCATCGCGGACGGCGACACCCAGGGCTTCCTGGCCAAGCGCCTCGGCACCGCGGAGGGCGCGATCGTGGACGAGGACGGCGCGCGGGTCGGCACGCACACGGGCGCCTACGGCTTCACCATCGGCCAGCGCAAGGGCCTGCGGATCGGCGTCCCCGCGGACGACGGCAAGCCGCGCTACGTCCTGGACATCTCGCCGGTCGACAACACCGTGACGGTCGGCCCCCTCGACGCTCTCGACGTGACATCGCTCACCGCGATCAAGCCGCGCTGGTGCGGCACCCCGCCGGCCGGCCCCGCCGCGTACACCGCGCAACTGCGGGCGCACGGCGAGGACGTACCGGTGACGGCGGAGCTGGTGGACGGCGAGCTGCGGGTCGGCTTCGGCGCGCCGGTGCGCGGCATCGCGCCGGGCCAGGCCGTCGTGCTGTACGACGGCACGCGCGTCGTCGGCTCGGCGACGATCGCCACGACGGACCGGGCGGGTTCGGCCGCGGACCGGGCCACCGCCGACCGGACGGACCCGCGGCCGGAACGGACCGCCGCCGTGAACGCCGATCAGGCCGCAGGAGCGCGCGCGGGCGCCGATACCGTGACCGTATGAACATCTGTGTCTTCCTCTCCGCCGCCGATCTCGACGAGCGGTATACGGCCCCTGCCCGTGAATTCGCCGAGCTGATCGGGCGCGGCGGCCACACCCTGGTCTGGGGCGGCTCGGACGTCGGCCTGATGAAGGTCGTCGCGGACGGCGTCCAGGAGAGCGGCGGCCGGCTGGTCGGGGTGTCGGTGGAATTCCTCCGGTCCAAGGCGCGGGAGAACGCGGACGAGATGGTGACCGCGGTCGACCTCGCCGAGCGCAAGGCGGAACTGCTGCGGCGCGCGGACGCGATCGTCATCATGGTCGGCGGCACCGGCACACTGGACGAGGCCACCGAGATCCTGGAGCTGAAGAAGCACGGGCTGCACGCCAAGCCCGTCGTGCTGCTCAACAGCGCCGGTTTCTACGACGGGCTCAGGGAACAACTGCACCGGATGGACGCGGAGGGCTTCCTGCCGCTCCCGCTGGCCGATCTGGTGGCCTTCGCCGACACCGGCGAAGAGGCCATGACCTACCTGACGGAGAACGTGTGAGCATCCACCTGGTCACCGGAGCCGGCTCCGGCATCGGCGCCGCGGTCGCGCGCGGGCTGCTGGAGCGCGGCGACGAACTGTGGCTGCTGGCCAGGGACGCGGGCCGGGCCAAGGCGCTGGCCGCCGCCTTCCCCGGCGCGCGGACCCTGGTCGGCGACCTCGCCGAGCCGTCCCGGCTGTCCTGGGCGCTCGGCCACCAGGCACCGCCCGACCGGCTGGACTCGCTGCTGCACATCGCGGGCGTGGTCGAACTGGGCGACATCGGCGACCTCACCCCGAAGGTGTGGAACGAGACGCTCGCGGTCAACCTCGTCGGCCCCGCCGAGCTGACCCGGCTGTTCCTGCCCCAACTGCGGCTCTCCCGCGGCCATGTGGTCTTCGTCAACTCCGGCGCCGGACTCGACGCGCACGCGCAGTGGGGCCCGTACGCGGCCAGCAAGCACGGCCTCAAGGCCCTCGCGGACGCCCTGCGCCGCGAGGAGCACGCCAACGGCCTGCGCGTCACCTCCGTCTTCCCCGGCCGCACCGCCACGCCCATGCAGGCCAAGGTGCACCAGCAGGAGGGCAAGCAGTACGACGCCGAGCGCTGGATCGCGCCCGAGTCGGTCGCCACCACGGTCCTCACCGCGATCGACCTGCCCCGGGACGCGGAGATCACCGACCTGACGGTCCGACCGGGCCGGTAACGCCTCGGGCGCGCCTGGCGGCGGCGGTGTGCCGCCTCCGGCACGGCTGACGGCGACGGCTGACGGCGACGGCGGGGTGCGGGCTGTGGCGGGTGGCGCGCGCCGCGCGTGAGGCAGCCGGGCGCCCCGTCGTACGTCGGCCCGGCCCGTCGCGTCGCGTCTCGGCGGCCGGGGGCGCGTCACGTTTCGGGCGGGCGGCCCCCCGCCCCGCCGGTTTCGCTGGGCTTCCCGCAGGGGGCGGTCGCCCAACCGTGTACTTATGCCGGTCGATTGCTCCGGCGCAGCCGATATCCGACCGCTTTCGTCGCTTCCGCACCTTAAGGTCATCCGCGCCCCACCCCGATCCGAGGGAGCGGACCGACCATGGCCTCTGCCACCGCAGTACCCCGGCCGAGCAGCGCCGGGCGGGACGTACGGACCCGCGCCGAGGCCGCCCTGCGGCTCGCCGCCCCCGCGCTGCTCGGCTACGGCGCCGCCCGCGCCCTCGGCATCGTCCTGCTCTGCTACTTCGCCGAGCGGCGCGGCCGTTCACCCGGCACGGTGCTGTACGGGTCGTGGGACTCGCGCTGGTACCAGGACGTGGTCGAGCACGGCTACGACCGTACGGTCACCGGAGTGCCCAACGCCTGGCACGGCTGGAGCAACCTCGCGTTCTTCCCGCTGTACCCGGCGCTCTGCCGCGTCGCGGACGCGGTCCTGCCGGTCGGCGACGCCAAGGCGTCCTGGCTGGTCTCGCTGACCGCCTCGATGGCCGCGGCCTGGCTGATCTTCCTGGTCGGCAACCGCCTCCACCGGCGGCGTACCGGCGTCATCCTCGCGGTGCTGTGGGGCTGCCTGCCGCACGCGCTGGTCGAGAGCATGGCGTACACCGAGTCGCTGTTCACCGCGCTCTGCGCCGCCGCCCTCTACGCCACGCTGGCCAAACGCTGGGTGTGGGCCGGGACGTTCGCCGCGCTGGCCGGACTCACCCGGCCCACCGGCGTCGCCATCGCCGCGGCCGTCGGCCTCACCGCCGGGCTCGCCGCGGTCCGGGCACTGCGGCAGCCGCGCGAGGGACCCTGGTGGGGGCCGGTCTGGCGGCCCGCGCTCGGCATGCTGCTCGCGCCCGCCGGATGGCTGGCCTTCGTCGTGTGGGTGGGCGTGCGCGTGCACCGCGCCGACGGCTACTTCGCCGTCCAGGAAGCCTGGGGCAACCGCTTCAGCAAGGGCGGCTACCTGCTGCGGCGCTTCCGCTGGGTCTTCCTCGGCCCGCGCGGCAGCGACGTACCCGTCGCCTTCGTCGTCGTCACCCTCGTCGTCGTGGCCTGCTTCGCGCTCTTCGCCTTCAGCCTCGTCCAGCGCCAGCCGCTGCCGCTGCTGCTCTTCAGCGGCGCGCTCCTCGCCGTCCTCACCCTCGGCGCGGGCGTCTACATCGCCCGCGCCCGTTTCCTGCTCCCCGGCTTCCCCCTGCTGATCCCGCTGGCCCGCGTCCTCGCCCGCACCCACCCGCGCACCATCGCCTGCACCCTCTCCTTCGCCGCCGTCGCCTCCGCGATCTACGGAGTCCACCTGTCGCTGGTGTGGAACGGCCCGCCGTAGGGGAGGGCGACCGCCAGGAGAGGGCGACCGCCGGAGGAGAGGGCGACCGCCGCGAGGGAAAGCGACCGGCCGCGGAGCGCATACGCTTTCGGACGTGAGTACCCAGACTGACTTCTCCCTGCCCGCGGGCACCGCGACCGGTGTCGGGTCCATGCCGGGCGGCGACGCCCGGGAGGCGGCGCGGGTGGCCGTGGAGGCCACGGCGGGCATGGCCTTCCTGCCCGAGCTGCCCGGCCGGGGCCCCGGCGCCGACATGATCGGCCGGACCCTCGGCATGCTCGTGGACCTCTACGCCCGCGTGGAGCCCAGCGGCTGGCGCTTCGGCGACCGGCCGGGACGGGACTCGAAGCGGGCCACGTCCTGGCTCGGCGAGGACCTGGACGCGCTGGAGGAGTTCACCCAGGGCTACGAAGGGCCGCTCAAGATCCAGGCGGTCGGCCCGTGGACGCTGGCCGCCGGGGTCGAGACCCGCAACGGCGAGGCCGCGCTGCGCGACCACGGGGCCGTACGCGACCTGGCGGGATCGCTCGCCGAGGGCCTGCGGCTGCACGTCGAGGAGGCGCGGCGCCGGGTCCCCGGCGCCCAGATCGTGCTCCAGCTCGACGAGCCGTCGCTCACCTCCGTGCTGCACGGCAGGATCAGGACGGCCAGCGGCTACCAGACCTACCGCGCGGTGGACCGCGCCGTCATCGAGTCGACGCTGCGCGACCTGATCGCGGCGGTCGGCGCACCGGCCGTCGTCCACTCCTGCGCCCCCGAGGTGCCCTTCGGTCTGCTGCGGCGCGCCGGGGTCGTCGGCATCTCCTTCGACTTCGACCTGCTCACCGAGCGTGACTGGGACGACTTCGGGGAGGGCGCGGAAGGCGGCACCGCGCTCTTCGCCGGTGTCGTCGCCGGCAAGGATGCCCCATTGTCAGACCCTGGCGGTAGCGTCAGTGGTGTTCGGGCGCTGTGGCGCAGGCTGGGGCTGGCACCGGGGGCATTGGGCTCCTCGGTCGCGGTCACCCCTTCCTGCGGTCTGGCGGGGGCCTCTCCGGCCTATGCCCGTGCCGCCCTGGTGCACTGCGCGAAGGCGGCGCGATCGCTCGTCGACAACCCTGAGTGAGGGAAGGGACAGTTTCGTGGCAGCCGTGGACGACGACGCAAGCCGGGGCGAGGCGAGCGCGGCGGAGATCCCCGCCGAGGCACGCGAGGAGCACGCACGCCTCGCCGAGCAGATCGAGGAGCACCGCTTCCGCTACTACGTCAACGACGCGCCCGTCGTCAGCGACGCCGAATTCGACACGCTGCTGCGCCGACTCGAAGCGGTCGAGGAGGAGCACCCGGGCCTGCGCACCCCCGACTCGCCGACCCAGAAGGTCGCGGGCGCGTACGAGACGGAGTTCACCTCCGTCCAGCACCGCGAGCGGATGCTGTCGCTCGACAACGCCTTCGCGCCGGAGGAGCTGGCCACCTGGGCCGAGCGCGTCGCCGCGGAGCTGGGCCCGCCGGACAACACGCACAGCCCGTACCACTTCCTGTGCGAGCTGAAGGTCGACGGCCTCGCGGTCAATCTGACGTACGAACAGGGCCGCCTCACCCGCGCCGCCACGCGCGGCGACGGCAGGACCGGCGAGGACATCACGCCCAACGTGCGGACGATCGCCGACATCCCCGACCGGCTCGTGGGCGACCGCGTGCCCGAACTGGTGGAGATCCGCGGCGAGGTGTACTTCCCCGGCGAGAAGTTCGAGGAGCTGAACGAGCGGCTGGTCGAGGCGGGCGACAAGCCCTTCGCCAACCCGCGCAACGCGGCGGCCGGTTCACTGCGGCAGAAGGACCCGCGGATCACCGCGAGCCGCCCGCTGCGCATGGTGGTGCACGGCATCGGCGCCCGCCAGGGCTTCGACATCGACTGCCAGTCGCACGCGTACGAGCTGCTGCGCGAGTGGGGCCTGCCGACCGCCCGCTACAACAAGGTGGTCGACTCGCTCGCCGAGGTCTCCGACGTCATCGCCTACTACGGCGAGCACCGGCACGACGTCGAGCACGAGATCGACGGCGTCGTGGTCAAGGTGGACGAGATCCCGCTCCAGGGACGGCTCGGCTCCACCTCACGGGCGCCGCGCTGGGCGATCGCCTGGAAGTACCCGCCCGAGGAGGTCAACACCAAGCTGGTGGACATCCGCGTCGGCGTCGGCCGCACCGGGCGCGTGACGCCGTACGCGGTCGTCGAGCCGGTGACGGTGGCGGGCTCCGAGGTCGAGTTCGCGACGCTGCACAACCAGGACGTGGTGAAGAAGAAGGGCGTCCTGATCGGCGACACCGTCGTGCTGCGCAAGGCGGGCGACGTCATCCCGGAGATCCTCGGGCCGGTCGCGGACCTGCGGGACGGCAGCGAGCGGGAGTTCGTGATGCCCGCCGAGTGCCCGGACTGCGGCACCGCCCTCCAGCCCATGAAGGAAGGGGACATCGACCTGCGGTGCCCCAACGCCCGCTACTGCCCTGCCCAGTTGCGCGAGCGGATCTACTACCTCGCGGGCCGCAAGTGCCTCGACATCGAGAACTTCGGATACGTCGCCGCGACCGCCCTGACGCAGCCGCTGGAGCCTTCCGAGCCGCCGCTGAAGGACGAGGGCGACCTGTTCGGCCTGGAGATCGAGGAGCTGCTGCCGATCCGCTCCTACGTACTCGACCAGGACACCGGCCTGCCCAAGCGGGACGCGGACAGCGGCGACGAGAAGATCGTCACCTTCTTCGCCAACCAGAAGGGCGAGCCGAAGAAGAACGCGCTGGCGATGCTGGAGCACATCGCCGCGGCCAAGGAGCGCCCGCTGGCCCGCATCCTCACCGGTCTGTCGATCCGTCATGTCGGCCCGGTGGCCGCCGAGGCGCTGGCCCGCGAATTCCGCGACCTGGACCGGATCAAGGACGCCGCAGAGGAGGAACTGGCCGCGGTCGACGGCGTCGGCCCGACCATCGCCGCGTCGGTGAAGCAGTGGTTCGCCGAGGACTGGCACCTGGAGATCATCGAGAAGTGGCGGGCCGCGGGCGTCAAGTTCACCGAGGAGGGCTCGGACGAGGGACCGCGTCCCCTCGAAGGACTCACCGTCGTCGTGACCGGAACACTGGCCGGACACACCCGGGACGGCGCCAAGGAGGCCCTGGTCAGCCGCGGTGCGAAGGTCACCGGCTCGGTCTCCAAGAAGACGAGTTTCGTCGTCGTCGGCGACAACCCCGGTTCCAAGTACGACAAGGCGCTCCAGGTGAAGGTGCCGGTGCTGGACGAGCCGGGCTTCGCCGTCCTGCTCGAACAGGGGGCCGAAGCCGCCAGAGCCGTGGCGGTGAATCCGCCGGAGGCGGCGGAAACGGAGGAAGGTGCCGCGGACAAGCCGGTGGCCGAAGACGCGGAAGCGGCGGACGCCGACGGCACAGAAACGGCCGCCGAATCCGGCTGAATGGCCCTGGGATGTCACCCGTTCGGCCTATATCAGAATACGGCGACCGCCCAGGTCGCATTCCGGGAACCCCTGCCGATCGGTGCCCGAGGTGGCGTGTCGCGGCCTACTGTTGAGAAGCGCGCCCGCCGGGCATGAACCTTCCAGCGGCCTCAGCGGGTCCCACCGCGGGCACCGGCGCGGTGGACCTGCTTGCCACACCAGGCTGCGAGAGGGACGGGCATGGAAACGACGGAGGGCGTCGTAGCGGCGCCGCTGCCCAGCAGCCAGGCCGCGACACCGCTCCCGTGCGCGACCCGGCCGTCGATCCGGATAGGGGTGCCGGCGGTGGCCGGTGCCGCGCTCGTCGCGGGCGTCGTCCGCATGGTCGTCAGCGGCCACGCGCTGTTCCCCGGCGGCACCATCGGCTGGGCCCTGGCCGTACTCACCGGCATCGTTGTCGGCCACCTGGTCGCGATGGGCCGCGACCGCTGGTGGGGCGGCACCGGATCCGGCGCCGCCCTCACCCTCGCCATGCTCCTGCTCTATGGCTGGGTGCCCGCCGTCCTCGTCAGCCTCGCCGTGGTCGTCCTGGTCGGGGCCGCCCGCAGGCACCGCTGGCGGGAGGCCGCCCTGCACGGCGCCATCGACATCCTCGGCATCGGCGCGGGCGCGCTCGCCCTCTACTGCTTCGGCGACCACCCCTCCGTCGAGGGCCCCTGGCGGCCCGCCGCCTGGACGCTGTCCGCCGCCCCGGCCATCCTCGTCACCGCGTTGGCCTATCTGACCGCGACCCGGCTGCTGCTGTGGCTCGCGTTCGCCCCGCGCGGCGGCGGCCTGCCCACGGTCGCGCGCACCGCGCTCATCCGGCAGGGCATGGTCGGCGTCGCCCTGCTCGGCATCTCCCCGCTGATCCTGGTCGTCGCCTGCGACATGCCCGTCCTGCTGCCGCTGTTCTCCGTCCCGCTGATCGCGCTGGACTCCACCTTGTGGATCGCGCACGCCCGCGCCGAGGAACAGCTCCGCGACCCGCTCACCGGCCTGCCGAACCGTCAATGGCTCCTGGAACGCGTCCGGTCGGCGCTCGACATCGCCCAGGGACGCGGCGAGCGCAGCGCCCTGATCCTCATCGACCTCGACAAATTCCGCTCGGTCAACGACACGCTCGGGCACCTCGCGGGCGACCGGCTGCTCCTCCAGGTCGCCGACCGGCTGCGGCTCGCGCTGCCGCGCGGCGCCGAGGCCGCCCGGCTCGGCGGCGACGAATTCGCCGTTCTGCTGCCCATCTGCGACTCGCCGACCCGCGCCCAGCGCGTCGCCCGCGCACTGGCCCTGGCGCTCGGCTCCCCGATCAGCCTGGACGGCCTGACCCTGGTGCTGGAGGCCAGCGCCGGGGTCGCCGTCTTCCCCGACCACGCGGTGGACGCCGAAGGGCTGCTGCGCCGCGCCGACGTCGCGATGTACCAGGCCAAGCTGGACCGCAGCGGCGTCGAGGTCTACGAGGCCAAGCGCGACGGCAACACCCCCGACCGGCTCGGCCTGCTCGGCGACCTGCGCCGCGCCCTGGACGCCGGGGACGTCCAGCTCCACTACCAGCCCAAGGTCCGCTTCGACGGCCAGGTCGCCGGACTCGAAGCGCTGGTGCGGTGGGAGCACCCGGAGCGCGGCCGGGTGAACCCCGAAGAGTTCATCACGATGGCCGAGACGTCCGGGCTCATGCCGCAGCTCACCGAGTACGTCCTCGACACCGCCCTCGCGCAGGTCGCCCGCTGGCGCCGGATGGGCCTCGAAGTCCCCGTCGCCGTCAACGTCTCGCCCCGCGACGTCCACAGCCCCGGCTTCGCGGGCGCCGTCGCCGCCCGCCTCGCCCGGCACCAGGTCCCGCCGGGCTCGCTCCAGTTGGAGATCACCGAGCACGTCCTGCTCGAAGACCCGCAGCGCGCCGCCGACACCCTCAACGGGCTCACCGGACACGGCGTCAAGATGTCCCTCGACGACTTCGGCACCGGCTACTCCTCCCTGGTCCACCTGCGACGGCTCCCCGTCAGCGAACTCAAGATCGACCGCTCCTTCGTCGCCCGCCTCGTCATCGACAACGAGGACGCCGAGATCGTGCGCTGCACCATCGACCTCGCCCACTCCCTCGGCCTCCTCGTCGTCGCCGAGGGCGTCGAGGACGACGAGACCTGGGAACGCCTCCGTGACCTGCGGTGCGACGCCGTCCAGGGGTGGCTCGTCGCCGCCGCCATGCCTCCCGACGAAGCCACGGCGTGGCTGCGCGCCCGCGGTGAACGGGGGTGGCAGCGGCCTGTCGCCGCGCTGGCGGCGACGCCCGAGCCCGAGCCCGAGCATTCGGCTCTGCCGGAGATCCGCCGACCCTGACGCGCCCGTGGGCACGGCCCTTGTGCGTCCACTTGCGCAGGTGGGTACGCCCCTGAAAAGCAGGGCCCCGCGTCAGCGCACCGTACCGGGGCCGCGCCCCTGAAAAGATCGGGTTGCCGCGCGCGGGAGGGAAATGGGGTCTGGGGGCGTGCCCCCGGGCCCGTAGGATGAGGGGTCCACCGACATCTCACCCCGCAGAGGATCGCAATCGCATGCCTGGCATCACGCGCGAGGAGGTCGCCCACCTCGGCAAGCTGGCACGGCTGGAACTGTCCGCCGACGAGCTGGACCACTTCGCCGGACAGCTCGACGACATCATCGGCGCGGTAGCCCGCGTGTCCGAGGTGGCCGGCGAGGACGTACCGCCGACCTCGCACCCGCTGCCCCTGACCAACGTCATGCGCCCGGACGACGTCCGGCCGTCGCTGACCCCGGAGCAGGCCCTGTCGGGCGCCCCGGCGCAGGAGCAGCAGCGCTTCAAGGTGCCGCAGATCCTGGGGGAGGACTAAGACCATGACGGACATCATCAGGCTGACCGCCGCTCAGACGGCGGAGAAGATCGCGTCCGGCGAACTGACCGCGGTCGAGGTCACCGAGGCGCACCTGGCCAGGATCGAGGCCGTCGACGAGAAGGTGCACGCCTTCCTGCACGTCGACCGCGAGGGCGCGCTCAAGCAGGCCCGCGCCGTGGACGCCAAGCGCGCGGCGGGCGAGCCGCTCGGCCCGCTGGCGGGTGTGCCGCTGGCGATGAAGGACATCTTCACCACCGAGGGCGTGCCCACCACCGTGGGCTCGAAGATCCTCGAAGGGTGGATCCCGCCGTACGACGCGACCGTCACGAAGCGGCTGAAGGCCGCCGACGTGGTGATCCTCGGCAAGACCAACATGGACGAGTTCGCGATGGGCTCCTCGACGGAGAACAGCGCGTACGGCCCGACCGGCAACCCGTGGGACCTGACCCGTATCCCCGGCGGCTCCGGCGGCGGTTCGGCCGCGGCGCTCGCCTCGTACCAGGCCCCGCTGGCCATCGGCACCGACACCGGCGGCTCCATCAGGCAGCCCGCCGCGGTGACCGCGACGGTCGGCGTGAAGCCCACCTACGGCGGCGTCTCGCGGTACGGCATGGTCGCCTTCTCGTCCTCGCTCGACCAGGGCGGCCCCTGCGCCCGTACGGTGCTGGACGCCGCGCTGCTGCACGAGGTGATGGCCGGGCACGACCCGCTCGACTCCACCTCCGTCGACGCGCCGGTGCCGCCGGTCGTCGAGGCCGCGCGCAACGGCGGCGTGGCGGGCCTGCGGGTCGGCGTCGTCAAGGAGTTCGGCGGCGAGGGCTACCAGGCCGGTGTCGTCCAGCGGTTCAACGAGTCGGTGGAGCTGCTGCGCGACCTGGGCGCCGAGATCGTGGAGATCTCCTGCCCGTCGTTCACGTACGCGCTCGCCGCGTACTACCTGATCGCGCCGTCGGAGTGCTCCAGCAACCTGGCCCGCTTCGACGCCATGCGCTACGGCCTGCGGGTCGGCGACGACGGCACGAAGTCGGCCGAGGAGGTCACCGCGCTGACCCGTGACGCGGGCTTCGGCCCCGAGGTCAAGCGCCGCATCATGCTCGGCACGTACGCGCTCAGCTCCGGCTACTACGACGCGTACTACGGCTCGGCGCAGAAGGTCCGCACGCTGATCACGCGGGACTTCGAGAAGGCATTCGAGAGCGTCGACGTGATCGTCTCGCCGACGACGCCGACCACCGCCTTCCCGATCGGCGAGCGCGCCGACGACCCGATGGCGATGTACCTCGCGGACCTGTGCACCATCCCCGCGAACCTCGCGGGCAACGCGGCGATGTCGCTGCCCTGCGGACTGGCCCCCGAGGACGGGCTGCCGGTGGGACTCCAGATCATCGCACCCGCACTCAAGGACGACCGGCTCTACCGGGTCGGCGCCGCCGTCGAGGCCGCCTTCGTGAAGAAGTGGGGCCACCCCTTGCTAGAGGAGGCACCCCAGCTATGAGCACCGTGAAGAAGAAGGGCAAGCCGGGCACGTACCTGGCCATCGGCAGCACGCTCTTCGCGGCCTTCAGCAACATCAAGAAGGTCCGCACCGCCCGCGGCGAGCAGGACACCCTCCAGTTGGTCGACGGCCTGATCCGGGTGGCCGCGGTGGCCACCGGCGTCGCCCTGCTCATCCGCGAGCTGCGCCAGGCGAACGACGACGACATCCTGACCGGCTGACCGGACGGACTGAGAAGGTAGAGGGAACTGTGACCGTCACGGAGCTGCTGTCCTACGAGGACGCGCTGGCGTCGTACGACCCGGTGATGGGCCTCGAGGTCCATGTCGAGCTGGGCACCAGGACCAAGATGTTCTGCGGCTGCTCGACCGAACTGGGCGCCGACCCCAACTCGCAGACCTGCCCGACCTGTCTTGGCCTGCCCGGCGCGCTGCCGGTGGTCAACGCGGTCGGCGTGGAGTCCGCGATCAAGATCGGCCTCGCGCTCAACTGCGACATCGCGCAGTGGTGCCGCTTCGCCCGGAAGAACTACTTCTACCCGGACATGCCGAAGAACTTCCAGACCTCGCAGTACGACGAGCCGATCGCGTACAACGGGTATCTGGACGTCCAGTTGGAGGACGGCGAGGTCTTCCGGGTGCAGATCGAACGCGCCCACATGGAGGAGGACACCGGCAAGTCGCTGCACGTCGGCGGCGCCACCGGGCGGATCCACGGCGCCTCGCACTCGCTGCTGGACTACAACCGCGCGGGCATCCCGCTGATCGAGATCGTCACCAAGCCGATCGAGGGAGCGGGCGCGCGCGCCCCCGAGGTCGCCAAGGCGTACGTCGCCGAGCTGCGCGAGCTGATCAAGGCGCTGGGCGTGTCCGAGGCCCGGATGGAGCAGGGCCAGATGCGCTGCGACGTCAACTTGTCGCTGCGCCCGCACGGGCGGGAGAAGTTCGGCACCCGCAGCGAGACCAAGAACGTCAACTCGCTGCGCAGTGTGGAGCGGGCGGCCCGCTTCGAGATCCAGCGGCACGCGGCGGTGCTGTCCTCCGGCGGCACGATCCTCCAGGAGACCCGGCACTTCCACGAGGAGGACGGGTCGACGACCTCCGGCCGGATCAAGGAGGAGGCCGAGGACTACCGGTACTTCCCCGAGCCCGACCTGGTGCCGGTCGCCCCGGCCCGTGACTGGGTCGAGGAGCTGCGCGCCGGGCTGCCCGAGCTGCCGCGGCTGCGCCGCAAGCGGCTCCAGGAGAGCTGGGGCATCGCCGACCACGAGATGCAGTCGGTGCTCAACGCGGGCGCGCTCGACCTGATCCTCGCCACCATCGACGAGGGCGCGGACGCGGCGGCGGCCCGTAAGTGGTGGATGGGCGAGCTGGCCCGGCACGCCAACGAGTCCGGCACCGAGCTGGCCGATGTGCCGATCACCCCGGCGCAGGTGGCCAGGGTCGCGGCGCTGGTCTCGGCGGGCGACCTCAACGACAAGCTGGCCCGCCAGGTCATCGAGGGCGTTCTCGCGGGCGAGGGCGACCCCGACCAGGTGGTCGACAAGCGCGGCCTGAAGGTCGTGTCCGACGACGGCGCCCTGGGCGCGGCCGTGGACGAGGCCATCGCGGCCAACGCGGCGATCGCGGACAAGATCCGTGGCGGCAACCTGGCCGCGGCGGGCGCGCTGATCGGCGCCGTCATGAAGCTCACGCGCGGGCAGGCGGACGCGAAGCGGGTCCGTGAGCTGGTGCTGGAGAAGCTGGGCGTGCAGGGCTGAGGCCAGGCCGCCCGCGCGTGCCGGACGGTTATACGAGGGCGGTTCCCGGTGGCGGGGGCCGCCCTCGGCCGTGGCGGTCCCTTCGCGCCGTGGGCGGCTCACGTCGCCGGGGGCGGCCTCGGCCGTGTCCGGCCGGAATGTGGACAGTGGATCTCACAGGTTGAGGCGGGCACTCTCAGACGGCTCTCAGTCCGCTCTCAGAAAGCATCCCTACGGTGCGGACCATGGAGACCACCAAGCCCCCCACAGTGACCGACGCCGAGACCGAGAGCGGGATTGAGAGCGGGACCGAGACCGGGACCAAGAGCGGGACCGGGACCGGGACCGAGAGCGGGACCGAGACCGGGACCGGGACCGCGTCCGCGCAGGAGAAGCCCGGCACCCCCGCCGCGGAGACCGCGGCCGACCTCGAAGTCGTGGACGAGACCGACTACGAGGTGATCGGCGACGGAGCCGACGACGAGGAGGAGGACGACGCCCTCGCCGCGGAGCCCGCGGCGCCGTCCGCCGCCTCCGCCATCGTGACCGGCGCCGCCGCCGTCGCGGGCGCCGCGCTCGCGCTGTCCTCGCTCACCGGCACCTGGCTCAGCAACGTCGTCTCCCAGCGGCAGGGCCTGATCGGCCAGATCAAGACGTCCAGCGGCACCGCCAAGCAGCAGATCGCCGCCGGATACGGCACGCCCTGGCACGCGATCGCCCTGGTCAACGGCATCTTCGCGGTCGTCGCGCTGATCGTCTGCGGCGGAGTGCTGCTGCACCCGGCCTCCCGGGCCCGCGCCGCCCGCGGCCACTGGAGCCAGGCGCTCGCCTGGGGCGGTGTCGTCCTGGCCTTCATCGGCCTGCTCATCGCGGGCGCCATGTGGTTCGACGTGTTCGCCGACCTCCCTACGGTCCCCGCGTCCTGACCCCCGCGCGGTGAGCGTCTAAGGCACCCGCACCCCGTACGGGGCAGCCGTCTAAGGCCCCCTGGGGCCGAGAGTTGCGGCAACTGCCCGATGTGGCGGGACCCCCTTGGAGACGAAGCTTGTGGCAGCGGAACAAGCACATCATCCAAGGGGAGAGACCGATGTTCGCTTACGAACTCCAGCAGGCCCGCCGTGACGACCTCCAGCACCGCGCCGACGCCTGGCGGCTGGCCCGGGACGCCAAGGCCGCCCGCGACGCCGCCCGCAGGAACCGCAGGACCACCAGGACCGCCGCCCGCACCGGCACCGAGGCGGACTCGGCCGCGGAGGCCCCCGCCTCCCCGCGCCCGTCCCGCGGCCGAGCCCGCCACCAAGCCGCATGACTGCGCCGCACCCGGCGCCGGCCCGGACCACCGCGACCGCGCTGCCGGGTGCGCGGGCGCAGGGGCCGCCCCCGGCGGGCGGCCCCTCTCCCGCGCCCGGCGGGAGGGATGGGCAAGGCGCCGCCCGGGTAATCGGTGTCGGGAGAAGGCGTGGGCGTGCGATGCTCGGCAGCGTGCAGACGCAGTCGCTGAGTCCCGAGTTCATTGGCCGTGACGCCGAACTGGCGAAGCTCGGCGCCGCGCTGGCCGCCGCGGCGGCGGGGGAGCCGCAGGCGGTGCTGATCGGCGGGGAGGCGGGGGTCGGCAAGACCCGGCTGACCGAGGAATTCGTGGCCGCCGCGCGGGCGGCCGGCGCGGTCACCGCGGTCGGCGGCTGCGTGGAGATCGGCGCGGACGGACTGCCGTTCGCCCCGATCTCGACGGCGCTGCGCGCCCTGTACCGGGCGCTCGGCGCCGAGCTGACGGCCGCCGCGGCCGGGCAGGAGGCCGAGCTGGCCCGGCTGCTGCCCGAGCTGGCCGAATCCGGCGGCGGCCTGCCGCGCGACCCGCACGACGAGGACGGCCGGGTCCGCCTCTTCGAGCTCACCGCCCGCCTGCTGGAACGGCTCGGCGCCGACCGTACGCTCGTCGTCGTCCTGGAGGACCTGCACTGGGCCGACCGCTCCACCCGCGAGCTGCTGGCGTATCTCTTCCGCTCGCTCCAGCGCGCCCGCGTGCTGATCGCGGGCACCTACCGCGCCGACGACATCCACCGCAGGCACCCGCTGCGGCCCTTCCTCGCCGAGACCGACCGGCTGCGGACCGTCAAGCGCATCGAGCTGCCCCGCTTCAGCCGCGCCGAAGTGCGCCGTCAGCTCGCGTCGATCCTCGGCGCGGAGCCCGCGGACGCCGTCGTGGACGAGGTCTTCACCCGCTCGGACGGCAACCCCTTCTTCGTCGAGGAGCTGGCGTGCAGCATCACCCGCGGCTGCGCCACCGGCATCAGCGAATCCCTCCGCGACCTGCTGCTGGTCCGCGTCGAGGCGCTGTCCGACGACGCCCAGCGGGTGGCGAAATTCGTCGCGGAAGGCGGCAGCACGGTGGAGTACCGGCTGCTCGAAGCCATCACGGGACTGGACGAGGACGCCCTGCTGGACGCGCTGCGCACCGCCGTGGGCGCCAACATCCTGCTGCCCTCCGACAGCGGTGAGGGCTACCGCTTCCGGCACTCCCTGGTCCGCGAGGCCGTCGGCGACGACCTGCTGCCCGGCGAGCGCAGCCGGATCAACCGGCGGTACGCGCGGGCCGTCGAGGCCGACCCGACGCTCGTCCGCGCCGACGAGCGGGCCGCGCGGCTCGCCAGTTACTGGTACGCCGCCCACGACCCGGCCAAGGCGCTGCCCGCCGTCCTGCGCGCCTCCGTCGAGGCCAGGCGGCGGCACGCGTACGCCGAGCAGTACCGGCTGCTGGAACGCGCGCTCGAACTGTGGGACGACGCCCCCGAGGAGACCCGCGCCGAGCTGCGGCCCGCCGACTACGCGGAGGCGTACCCGGCGTGCGGCTGCCACCCCGACACCCCGCTGAGCCTGCTCGACCTGCTCGCCGAGGTCACCGTCGCCGCCCGGCTCGGCGGCGAGCGGGAACGCGCGCACGCGATGGCCAAGCGGGCACTGCGGCTGATGGACCGCGACGACAGCGGCGACGACCCGCTGCGCGCCGCCTGGTTCTGGGCGCAGCGCTCCCGTGTCACCGAGGCGCTGGGCCGCGGCGACGGCTGGGACGAGCTGTCGCGCGCCCGCGAACTGGTCCGCGGCCAGCCGCCGTCCGCCGCGCACGCCGAGGTCCTCACGATGATCGCGAGCTGGATCATGGTGCACAAATCCGGCGCCGAGGGCATCGACATCGGGCGCCGCGCCGTCGAGTACGCCCGGCAGGCCGGCGCCCGCGACACCGAACTGCACGCCCGCGTCACCCTCGGCCTGCTCCAGGCCGACGGCGGTGACATCGACGGCGGCATCGCGGAGGTCGAGGAGGTACGGCGGCTGCTCAGCGGCGACCACGCGGTGCCCGGCGCCATCGCCCGCACCTACGGCAATCTGTCCTCCGTCCTGGAGGGCGCGGGCCGCTCCCGCGAGGCCGTCGCCGTCGCCCGCGAGGGCCAGCGGCTGATCGGCGCGCGCGTCTCGCTCGGCATCCGCTCGTGGCTGCTCACCAACGAGGGGGAGTCGCTGATCTCGCTCGGCCGGTACGCGGAGGCCGCCGTCGCCCTCGCCGAGGCGCTGCGGTACGCCGACGGCTCGTATCCGCGCGCGGGCATCGAGATGCACCACGGATTCCTCGCCCTGCTGCTCGGCGACACCGAGGCCGCCGTCCGCTACCAGGCCGCCGCCCGGTCCGGTCTCCTCCACGACACGCAGCCGCAGCACCTCATCCCGAGCCGCACCCTGGCGCTCCAACTGGCCTTGGCCCAGGGCCGGTTCGACGACGCGCGCCGCGAACTCCTCGGCGCGATCGACGCGGGCTTCGCCACCGGGACCACCCGCTTCGCCTGGCCCCTGCTCGCCGCGGGAGCCGCCGCCGAGGCCGACGGCGCCGCCGAACCGCGCGTCCTGGAACGTATCCGCGCCGCCGCCCGCGAGCTGTCCCGGCCGACGCCGCTCGCCGAGGCGTACGCCCTGGTGGTCGACGCCGAACTGGCCCGCGCGGAAGGCCGTACGGAGCCCGACCTGTGGGCCGCCGCCGCGCTCGCCTTCGCCCGCCAGGAACGGCCGTACGAACTGGCCGCCGTACGCCACCGGCACGCCGAGGCGCTGCTTGCCGCGGGGCCCGAGGGCCGTGAGGAGGCCGGGTGCCTGCTCGCGCAGGCGTACGCGACGGCGGACGCCTTCGCCGCGCGCCCCCTGCGCGACCGGATCACCCGACTGGCCCAGCGCGGTCGCCTGCCCCTGGACAGCCCCGCGCCCCCCGCCGCGGACCCCGTCGAATCCCTCGGGCTCACCGCCCGTGAACGCGACGTGCTCCGCCTGGTCGCCGACGGCCTCACCAACCGTCAGGTCGCCGAAGTCCTGTTCATCTCACCCAAGACGGCGAGCGTCCACGTCTCCAACATCCTCGCCAAGCTCTCGCTGTCCACCCGCGGTGAGGCCGCCGCGCTGGCCCACCGGCTGAACCTCTTCGCCCCGGCGGCGTCCTGACGCCGCCCGCGCGGGTCAGCTCACCGTGAGGTGCAGAATGCGGTCGTCGCCCTTGGCGGGGGTGCCGCGACCGTCGGTGTTGCTGGTCGTCAGGTACAAGGTGCCGTCGTCGGCGGCGACGACGGTGCGCAGGCGGCCGTAGGCGCCGGTGAAGAAGGACTGCGGCGCGGCGGCGGCGTGGACGCCGTCGAGGGGGATGCGCCACAGGCGGGCGCCGTGGAGGGCGGCCATCCAGATGGACCCGGCGGCGTAGGCGATCCCGCTGGGCGACGCCTGGTCGGTGTGCCACTGGACGACGGGGTCGACGTACCCCGCGCGGTGCGCGATGCCCTCGACGACCGGCCAGCCGTAGTTCTTGCCGGGCTCGATGAGATTCAGCTCGTCCCAGGTGTCCTGGCCGAACTCCGAGGCCCACAGGCGGCCCTTGTCGTCCCAGGCCAGGCCCTGCACATTGCGGTGGCCGTCGGAGTAGTCGAGGGAGCCGGGCGTGGGGTTGTCCTTGGGCGGCTGCCCGTCGGGCGTCATCCGCAGGATCTTCCCGGCGAGCGAGGACTTGTCCTGCGCGAGCCCGCGCTGGTTGGTCTCGCCGGTCCCGGCGTACAGCATCTTGTCGGGGCCGAAGGCGATCCGCCCGCCGTTGTGGATGGTGCCGCTGGGGATGCCCCGCAGGATCGTGTCGGGGGCGCCGAGCTGCTGGCCCTCGGCGTGCGAGGTGTCGTACAGCATGCGGACGATGCGGTTGTCCGACGCGGTCGTGAAGTACGCGTAGACCAGCCGGTCGGAGCCGAAGTCGGGGGAGACCGCGAGGCCGAGCAGCCCGCCCTCGCCGCCCGCCTGGACGCCGGGCACGGTGCCGACCGCGCTGGTGGTCTTCTTGACCGGGTCCACGCGGACGATCCGGCCGGTGTCGCGGGAGCCGACCAGCATGGTGCCGTCCGGCAGCGTCGCGACGCCCCACGGGGTGTCGAGCCCGGAGGCGACGGTGCCGGTCACCTTCGCGGTGCCCTTGGCGGGCGCGGCGGACTCCGACGGGCTGGCGGGCGGCGCGGTGGTCCCGGCCGTGCCGCCGCTCGGGGAGGGCGCGGACGGCGAGGCGCCACTGCCCGACGGCCGGGGAGTGACGAGATTCGGGCCGTCCGACGAGCAGCCGCCGAGGACGAGTACGGCCACGGCGGCCATGGTCCCGGCCGCCGTCCGGCGGACCGGCCCGCGGCGCACTGCGCTCCAAGACCTCACGGCGCTCACTCCCTCGTTTCGCCCCAGCACATCACACGCGAGCGGCGTCCCGCCCGCCGATCACCCGTACCCGCCGGGGCCGCACGGCAGACCCGCGTCAGTCCCACGAGCCGCGCGCGGCGGGCAGCTCCGCGATCTCCGACAGGTCCTCCGAGGTCAGCCGCAGCCGCGCGGCCCCGGCGTTCTCGGCCGTCCAGCGGGCCGACTTGGCGCCGGGGACCGGCACGACGTGCGGCCCCTGGGCGAGGACCCAGGCCAGGGCGACCTGGGCGGCGGTCGCGTCGTGCCGCTGGGCCACCCGGCGCAGTCCCGCCACCACGGGCTGGTTGGCGGCCATCATCTCGGCGGTGAAGCGCGGATGCCGGGCGCGCAGGTCGTCCGGCTCGAAACCGCCGCCGGGCGTCAGCGTGCCGGTGAGGAAGCCGTTGCCCAGCGGCATCGCGGCCATGAAGCCGATCCCGCGCGCCGCGCACCACGGCAGCAGCGACTCCAGGGCCTCGGCCGCCCACACCGACAGCTCGGCCTGCACACAGCTGACCGGGAAGACCTGCTGGGCGCGTACGAGGTGCCGGATCGTCTCGTCGTGCAGGTGCGCGCCGGTGCGGCGGTTGCCGCGCGCGCCGACCGCGCACAGGCCGAGCGCCCGCACCTTGCCCGCCGCGACCAGTTCCGCCATCGCGCCCCAGGTCTCCTCGATGGGCACCTCGGCGTCCACGCGGTGGAGCTGGTAGAGGTCGATGACGTCGGTCTGGAGGCGGCGCAGCGACGCGTCGCAGGCGCGTTTGACGTACCCGGGGCGGCCGTTGGCGACGATGTGCTGCTCGCCGACGAGCAGCCCGCACTTGGTGGAGACGAAGGCGTCGCGCCGCCGCTCCCTCAACACCCGCCCCAGCAGCAGCTCGTTGGTGAACGGGCCGTACATGTCGGCGGTGTCCAGCAGCGTCGAACCCGTGTCGAGCGCGGTGTGCACGGCCCGCAGCGACGTCTCGCCGTCCTGGCGCGAGGTGCTGTACGCCCAGCTCATCGGCATGCATCCCAGGCCCACGGCGCCCACTTCGAGAGCTGCTGCACCGATTGTCCTGCGCTCCACCCGACCGTCCTCCCTCAAAGGGCCGTTCGTGATCCGCCGGACCGATCCCAGCCGCCGCCCCACTGTGTCATAGCCTCCTGACCATGAACGACATGACCCGAGACCGCCGTCCCCAGGTGTGGCTCTCCGTGCCGCCCGAGGGCGTGGACGGACTGCCCGACGCCTTCGAGTACGTCTTCTGGGACGGTGACGGCGACTTCCCCGCCGACCCGGCGGACGCCGCCTTCTACGTCGTCCCCTACATGAAGGGCGCGACCGCGGGAGCGCTGCCGCTGGCGCGGATGACCGGGGTGCGCGCCGTGCAGACGCTCAGCGCCGGAGTGGACCACATCCTGCCGCACCTGGAGCGACTGCCGCCCGGCGTGAGCCTGTGCAACGCGCGCGGGGTGCACGAGGCGAGCACCGCGGAACTCGCCCTCGCGCTCGTCCTCGCCTCGCTGCGCGGCATCCCGCGCTTCGTGCGCGGCCAGGACGCCGAGGAGTGGCACGGCGGTTTCTACCCGGCGCTCGCCGACCGCGAGGTGCTGATCGTCGGGTACGGCTCGATCGGCGCGGCCGTCGAGGAGCGGCTGATCCCGTTCGAGTGCGAGGTGGTGCGGGTGGCGCGCGGCGCCAGGAACGCGCCGCGCGGACCGGTGCACGCCCTCTCCGAGCTGCCGCGCCTCCTTCCGTCCGCCGACGTGGTGGTGCTCACCACTCCGCTGACCGAGCAGACCCGCGGTCTGGCCGGCGCGGAGTTCCTGGCCCGGATGAAGGACGGCGCGCTGCTGGTGAACATGGCGCGCGGCCCGGTCGTCGACACCGAGGCGCTGCTCGCCGAGACCGGGGCGGGGCGGCTGACCGCGGCGCTCGACGTCACCGACCCCGAACCGCTGCCCGCGGGGCACCCGTTGTGGCACGCGCCGGGCGTGCTGATCAGCCCGCACGTGGGCGGCAGCACCTCGGCCTTCCTGCCGCGCGCCCAGCGGCTGATCCGCGAGCAGCTCGTACGCTTCGCGGCCGGTGAACCGCTGGAGAACGTCGTCGCGACGAGCTGACCCGGCTGGCCGAGCGACCGGCCGACCGGCCGATGGGCGGACCGAGACGTCCCGCGCACGGCCGTCGGGGCGCGGCCGACGCGTATGCGTGAGGCGGGACGGGCACGCCTACAGCACGGGGGAGGACGGCCCTTCGGCACGCGGCGACCGCACGCGCGTCCGCCATCTTCCCTGTGGTTACGCTGAGTAGAGGAACTATGTCCCTGAGTGACGGATCTGGTGTATCGTCCCGATCGGGGGACTCACCGGGGCCGGGAGGGACGGCCACGGTGATGTGAACGACGAGCAAGTGAAGGGGGGCGACGGGCGATGCACGGCCGATGGATTCACTCCGGTCACTCCAGCGCGCGGGCCCAGAGCGCCGTACTGAGCAGCACACCGCGGCCGTTCGGCCCGCGCCGACGACACCGGACCGCACGGTGAGCTCCACCGGGGCGGTGCTCGCCCGCCCTTCGGCGCGCGGCGGCCGGGCGGGCCTGCTGCCCCAACTCCTGGTCGCGGTCCTGTGCGGCGGCTACACCACCGGCGCCGTGCTCGGCTGGGGCTCCAGCGAAGTCGCCCTGGTCATGGGCGACTTCGGACTCTCCGCCGCCGCGGCCACCGCCACCGTCTCCTCGCTGGTCTACGCGCGCAAGGTCTGCGGCCAACACCGCCCCGCCTGGCTGCTGTTCGCGGTCTCCTCCGCGATGGTCGCGCTCGGCAACGGCATCTGGGGCTGGTACGAGGTGGTGCTGCGCCGCCCGGTGCCGCAGACCTCCGCCGCCGACTTCTGCTTCCTGATGTTCGCGCCGCCCGCCATCATCGGCCTGCTCGTCCTGGCCAAACGCCCGGTCACCAGAGCCGGTTGGGTCTGCCTGGCGCTGGACGCGTCGCTGATCGGCGGCTCGCTGCTCACCTTGTCGTGGAGCCTGGCGCTCGCCCACACCGCGGCCTGGGACGGCCCGAGCACCGCCCGCATGGCGCTCTCGCTGGCCTACCCGCTGCTGGACATCGTCCTGGTCAGCATGGTGCTCGCCCTGCACTTCCGGCGCTCGGCCGCCAACCGCGCCGCGGTCAACACCGCCATCGCCGCGCTCGCCATGACCGTGCTGTGCGACGCCCTGTTCACCTCGCCGATCCTGCGCGAGCACTACCGCTCGGGCCAGATCCTCGACGCGGGCTGGTTCGCGGGCAGCATGCTGCTGGCGTACGCGCCGTGGACCGGCACCCGCACCGACCCGGTGCGGCGCACCGCCACCGCGACCCGCAAGGTCACCGGCTCGCTCGCCGCCCTCACGCCGTATCTGGCCGCCGCCGTCTGCACCCTCGGCATCCTCTACAACGTGATCACCGGCCAGAAGTGCGACCGCGTCGTCCTCTTCACCGGCTGCACCGTCGTCCTCGCCCTCGTCGTACGCCAGGGCATCATGCTGCTCGACAACATCTCGCTCACCCAGGAACTGGCCCAGAAGGAGAACCACTTCCGCTCCCTGGTCCAGGGGTCGAGCGACGTCATCATGATCGCCGCGCCCACCGGAGTGCTGCGCTACGTCAGCCCCGCCGCGCAGGGCGTCTACGGCCGCGACCCGGAGGAACTGGTCGGCACCGAACTGGCCGCGCACATCCACCCCGACGACCTGGGACGCGTCGTCCACGAGGTCCGCAGATTCCTCGCCGCGCCGCCCGGCGACGAACCCGCCACCAGGATCGAGTGCCGCATCCGCTCCGGCCACACCCGCAACCAGGACGGCTCGATGGCCGACGACTGCTGGCTCAGCGTCGAGTCCAGCGTCAACCGCTACCAGGGCGGCCTGATCTTCAACAGCCGGGACGTCACCGAACGCGTCAGGCTCCAGGCCCAGTTGCAGCACAACGCCTCGCACGACCCGCTCACCGACCTGCCCAACCGCGCGCTGTTCACCGAGCGCGTCACCCGCGCCCTGAGCGGCCGGAGGGCCGGTGACGCCCACGCCGCCCTGCTCTACGTCGACCTCGACGGCTTCAAGGCCGTCAACGACACGGTCGGCCACCAGGCGGGCGACGAACTGCTGGTCCAGGCCGCCCGGCGGATACGGGACGCGCTGCGCTCCGGCGACACCGCGGCCCGGCTCGGCGGCGACGAGTTCGCCGCCCTGGTCTGCGGCGCCAGCGCCGACCCGCGTGAGCGCGAGTTCCAGATCCTCGACATCGCGGAACGCCTGCGGTCGGTGCTCTGCGAGCCGTACCGCGTGGAGGGCGGCGAGGTACGGGTCGCCGCCAGCATCGGCATCGCCTTCGCCGAACCCGGCGCCACCCCCGGCGAGCTGATGCGCAACGCGGACCTGGCGATGTACCGCGCCAAGCAGGCGGGCAAGGGCCGCGTCGAGGTCTACGCACCGCAGATGCAGGCCGACGTCGTCCGCCGCACCGAACTGGCCGGTCGGCTCCGCAAGGCGCTGCACGACGGCGAGTTCACCCTGCTCCACCAGCCCGTGGTGGAACTGGACAGCGGCCGGGTCACCTCCGTCGAGGCGCAGGCCCGCTGGCGGTCCGCGCAGGGCATCCTCTTCACTCCCGCCGAATTCCTGCGCGCCACCGAGGACACCGACCGTTCCTTAGAGCTGGGGCGGTGGCTGCTGGAACAGGCGGTGGAGCAGGCGGCGCTGCGGTACGGGGCCGGTCACACCGTCCCCGTCGCCGTCCGGCTCCCCGCCCACCGCCTGCTCCACCGCGACCTCCCCGTGTCCGGCATCGAGACCATGCTCACCCGGCACGGACTGCCCCCCGGCGGCCTCGTCCTGGAGCTGGCGGGCGGCGACCCCCGGATCGCCCTGGACGACCTGGAACGGCGGCTGTCGGCGCTGCGCAGGATGGGCGTACGGATCGCGCTCGGCGGCTTCGGCGGCGGCTACGCCTCGCTCATCGCGCTGCGCAGACTCCCCGTCGACCTCGTCAAGCTCGACCGCTGCTTCGTGGAGGGCGTCGTGGAGTCGGCCCGGCTGCACAAGATCACCCGCGGTCTGCTGCGGATCGCCCACGACCTGGGCGTGGGCAGCGTCGCCGACGGTGTGGACCGCCCCGAGCAGCTGCACGTCCTGCGCGACATGGGCTGTACGCACGGCCAGGGCATGGCCTTCTCGGGGCCGCTGGACGAGCACCGGCTGCGCGGCTCGCTGACCCGCGGCGGCTATCCCGTACCGCGGGAAACACCCCGTGAACAGGTCACATCGAACGGACTTCCGCTGCCCTCGCGTCGCTCAAATACTGAGACGCGTGTCCCACCGGCTTGACACCCGCCGGGGTCCGGGAGGAAGGTCAAGGCCATGCGCACCCGAATTCTCGTACTTGGAAAGCGCGTCGGCTGACCGAGGCCGTACAGCCTCGCACACGCACCGACGCGCTCCCCTCGCTTGCCTCACGGCACGAGGGGTTTTTTGTTGTCCGGCCCCCGTCGGACACCCCCACAAAACCCTCATCACCCCCATCTTCGAGAGAAGAGAACGCAGATGACCGAGCAGGCCAACGGGTCCCACCATCCGCAGCCGCGGACCCGCAGCGCGGCTCCCGCCGCAGCAGCCACCCCCGAGCGCATGACGGGCGCGCAGTCGCTCATCCGCTCCCTCGAGGCCGTTGGCGCCGACACGGTATTCGGCATTCCCGGGGGCGCGATCCTGCCCGCGTACGACCCGCTCATGGACTCCGCGAAGGTCCGGCACATCCTGGTCAGGCACGAGCAGGGCGCCGGTCACGCCGCCACCGGCTACGCGCAGGCCACCGGCAAGGTCGGCGTGTGCATGGCCACCTCGGGCCCCGGCGCGACCAACCTCGTGACGCCGATCGCCGACGCCCACATGGACTCGGTGCCGATCGTCGCCATCACCGGGCAGGTCGCCGCCAAGGCCATCGGGACCGACGCCTTCCAGGAGGCGGACATCTGCGGCATCACCATGCCGATCACCAAGCACAACTTCCTGGTCACCGACGCGGCCGACATCCCGCGCACCATCGCCGAGGCGTTCCACATCGCCTCCACCGGCCGCCCCGGCCCGGTCCTGGTCGACATCGCCAAGGACGCGATGCAGAACGAGACGACGTTCTCCTGGCCGCCGCAGCAGGACCTGCCCGGCTACCGCCCGGTGACCAAGCCGCACGCCAAGCAGATCCGCGAGGCCGCCCGGCTGATCAACGAGGCCAAGCGCCCCGTGCTCTACGTCGGCGGCGGCGTCATGAAGGCCCGCGCCACCGGCGAGCTGCGCATCCTCGCGGAACTGACCGGCGCGCCCGTCACCACCACCTTGATGGCGCTCGGCTCCTTCCCCGACAGCCACCCGCAGCACGTCGGCATGCCCGGCATGCACGGCGACGTCGCCGCGGTCACCGCGCTCCAGAAGGCCGACCTGATCGTCGCCCTCGGCGCCCGCTTCGACGACCGCGTCACCGGCCGCCTCGACACCTTCGCGCCGTACGCCAAGGTCGTGCACGCCGACATCGACCCGGCCGAGATCTCCAAGAACCGCGTCGCGGACGTCCCGATCGTCGGTGACGCCCGCGAGGTGCTCGCCGATCTGATCGTCGCCGTCCAGGCCGACCACGAGGCCGGTCACAAGGGCGACTACACCGGCTGGTGGGAGCACCTGAACTTCTGGCGCAACACCTACCCGCTCGGCTACGACCTGCCCTCCGACGGCAGCCTGTCCCCGCAGCAGGTCATCGAGCGGATCGGCCAACTCGCCCCGGAGGGCACGCTGTTCGCCGCGGGCGTCGGCCAGCACCAGATGTGGGCCGCCCAGTTCATCAAGTACGAGAAGCCCTCCACCTGGTTCAACTCCGGCGGCGCGGGCACCATGGGCTACGCGGTCCCGGCCGCCATGGGCGCCAAGGCCGGCCGCCCCGACGCCACGGTCTGGGCGATCGACGGCGACGGCTGCTTCCAGATGACCAACCAGGAACTGGTCACCTGCGCGCTCAACAACATCCCGATCAAGATCGCGATCATCAACAACGGCGCGCTGGGCATGGTCCGCCAGTGGCAGAACCTCTTCTACGGCGAGCGGTTCTCCAACACCGTGCTGCACTCAGGCGCCGAGAACGTCCCCGGCTCCACGCAGGGCGTCGGCTCCATCCAGAACCGCGGCACCCGCGTCCCGGACTTCGTGAAGCTGTCCGAGGCGATGGGCTGCGTGGGCTTGCGCTGCGAGACCCCCGAGGAGCTGGACGCGGTCATCGCCAAGGCCAACTCCATCAACGACCGCCCCGTCGTCGTGGACTTCATCGTCCACGAGGACGCGATGGTGTGGCCGATGGTCGCCGCAGGCACCTCCAACGACGAGATCATGGCCGCCCGCGACGTCCGCCCGGACTTCAGCGACGAGCTGGACGACTGAAGCGACCGCGGACACGTGAGAGAAGGAATCCCGACCATGTCCAAGCACACCCTCTCCGTCCTGGTGGAGAACAAGCCCGGTGTCCTCGCCCGGATCACGGCGCTGTTCTCCCGGCGCGGCTTCAACATCGACTCCCTCGCGGTCGGCACCACCGAGCACCCCGAGATCTCCCGCATCACCATCGTGGTCAACGTGCTGGACGAACTGCCGTTGGAGCAGGTCACCAAGCAGCTCAACAAGCTCGTCAACGTGCTGAAGATCGTCGAACTCGACCCCGCGTCGGCGGTTCAGCGCGAACTCGTTCTGGTGAAGGTGCGGGCCGACAACGACTCGCGCTCCCAGATCGTGGAGATCGTCCAGCTCTTCCGCGCCAAGACCGTGGACGTCTCCCCGGAGGCCGTCACCATCGAGGCCACCGGCGGCGCCGACAAGCTGGAGGCCATGCTCAAGATGCTGGAGCCCTTCGGCATCAAGGAACTCGTCCAGTCCGGCACCATCGCCGTCGGCCGGGGCGCCCGTTCCATCACCGACCGCAGCCTGCGCGCGCTGGACCGCTCCGCGTAGCACCGCGGCGTCACGCAACGCCTCCTCGCCCGAATCCGTATGGCGAGACCCCGCAACCCCCGTGTCCCCACCCGTCGTACGGTGGGCCGTACAACCCGATCCAAGGAGAGACCCGAAGTGGCCGAGCTGTTCTACGACGACGACGCCGACCTGTCCATCATCCAGGGCCGCAAGGTCGCGGTCATCGGATACGGCAGCCAGGGCCACGCCCACGCGCTGTCGCTGCGTGACTCGGGCGTCGACGTGCGCGTCGGTCTGCACGAGGGCTCCAAGTCCAAGACCGTGGCCGAGGAGCAGGGCCTGCGCGTGGTGTCGGTGGCCGAGGCCGCCGCCGAGGCCGACGTGATCATGATCCTGGTCCCGGACCCGATCCAGGCCAAGGTCTACGAGGAGTCCATCAAGGACAACCTGAAGGACGGCGACGCCCTCTTCTTCGGCCACGGCCTCAACATCCGGTTCGGCTTCATCAAGCCGCCGGCCGGTGTCGACGTGTGCATGGTCGCCCCCAAGGGCCCCGGCCACCTGGTCCGCCGTCAGTACGAGGAAGGCCGCGGCGTGCCCTGCATCGCCGCCGTCGAGCAGGACGCCACCGGCAAGGGCTTCCCGCTGGCCCTGTCGTACGCCAAGGGCATCGGCGGCACCCGCGCCGGCGTCATCAAGACCACCTTCACCGAGGAGACCGAGACCGACCTCTTCGGTGAGCAGGCGGTCCTGTGCGGCGGCACCTCCGCACTGGTCAAGGCCGGCTTCGAGACCCTGGTCGAGGCGGGCTACCAGCCGGAGATCGCGTACTTCGAGTGCCTCCACGAGCTGAAGCTGATCGTGGACCTCATGTACGAGGGCGGCCTGGAGAAGATGCGCTGGTCGGTCTCCGAGACCGCCGAGTGGGGCGACTACGTCTCCGGCCCGCGGATCATCAACGAGAACACCAAGGCCGAGATGAAGAAGATCCTCGGCGAGATCCAGGACGGCACCTTCGCCAACAACTGGATCGCCGAGTACAACGCCGGTCTGCCGAAGTACAACGAGTACAAGAAGGCCGACGAGGACCACCTGCTGGAGACGACCGGCCGCAAGCTGCGCAAGCTGATGAGCTGGGTCGACGAAGAGGCGTAACACCCCTCACGCGGTCTCGGGGGCTCTCGGCCGCCGGGCGGGCCAAGGGGTCTGTCCGGCGGGTGAGAAGCCCCTTGGCCGTGGCGTACAACCACCTTCGGGTGATCCTTACACCAAGGCGTAGGGTGCCCGTCAACGCGCCGATACACTGCCTTAACAAGCGCGTCAGGCTCACAGCGTCGTGCGTCTTCCACGCGGCATGCCATCCCCTCCCTCCCTGGAGCGACCGCGGGACCGGCCGCCCACGAAGGACAAGTGAGGACCACGTGAGCCAGAAGCCTGTCGTACTCATCGCAGAAGAGCTGTCGCCCGCCACGGTGGACGCGCTCGGCCCGGACTTCGAGATCCGGCACTGCAACGGGGCGGACCGAGCCGACCTGCTGTCCGCGATCACCGATGTCGACGCCATCTTGATCCGCAGCGCCACCAAGGTCGACGCGGAAGCCGTAGCCGCCGCGAGCAAACTCCGGGTCGTCGCCCGCGCGGGCGTCGGCCTCGACAACGTCGACGTCTCCGCCGCCACCAAGGCCGGCGTCATGGTCGTCAACGCGCCGACCTCCAACATCGTGACCGCCGCCGAGCTGGCCTGCGGTCTGATCATCGCCACCGCGCGCAACATCGCCCCGGCCAACGCCGCGCTCAAGAACGGCGAGTGGAAGCGGAACAAGTACACCGGCGTCGAGCTGAGCGAGAAGACCCTCGGCGTCGTCGGCCTCGGCCGGATCGGCGTGCTGGTCGCCCAGCGGATGTCCGCCTTCGGGATGAACATCGTCGCGTACGACCCCTATGTGCAGCCCGCGCGCGCCGCGCAGATGGGCGTCAAGCTGCTCACGCTGGACGAGCTGCTCGAAGCCGCGGACTTCATCACCGTGCACCTGCCCAAGACGCCCGAGACGCTCGGCCTGATCGGTGACGAGGCGCTGCACAAGGTCAAGCCGTCGGTCCGGATCGTGAACGCCGCGCGCGGCGGGATCGTGGACGAGGAGGCGCTGGCCTCGGCGCTCAAGGAGGGCCGGGTCGCGGGCGCGGGTCTGGACGTATACAGCAAGGAGCCGTGCACCGACTCCCCGCTGTTCCAGTTCGACAACGTGGTGGCCACCCCGCACCTGGGCGCCTCCACCGACGAGGCGCAGGAGAAGGCGGGCATCGCCGTCGCCCGCTCGGTGCGCCTCGCGCTCGCCGGTGAGCTGGTCCCGGACGCGGTCAACGTCCAGGGCGGCGTCATCGCCGAGGACGTCAAGCCCGCTCTGCCGCTCGCCGAGAAGCTCGGCCGGATCTTCACCGCGCTGGCCGGGGAGGTCGCGGCCCGCCTCGACGTCGAGGTCTCCGGCGAGATCACCCAGCACGACGTGAAGGTGCTGGAACTCAGCGCGCTCAAGGGCGTGTTCGAGGACGTCGTCGCCGAGACGGTCTCCTACGTCAACGCGCCGCTGTTCGCGCAGGAGCGCGGGGTCGAGGTCCGCCTCACCACCAGCTCCGAGTCGCCCAACCACCGCAATCTGGTGACGGTGCGCGGCACGCTCGCCGACGGCACCGAGGTCTCGGTCTCCGGCACGCTGGCCGGGCCGAAGAACATCCAGAAGATCGTCGCGGTCGGCGACGTCGACACCGACCTGGTGCTCGCCGACCACATGGCCTTCCTGCGCTACACCGACCGCCCCGGCGTGGTCGGCACCCTCGGCCGCATCCTCGGCGAGGTCGGCGTCAACATCGCCGGTATGCAGGTCGCCCGCGCCGCCGCCGGCGGCGACGCGCTGGTCGCCCTCACCGTCGACTCCACGATCCCGGCCGGTGTCCTCAGCGACATCGCGGCGGAGATCGGCGCGACGTCCGCCCGCGCGGTGAACCTGACGGACTGACGGTCCGCACGCGTACGACGGCGCCGCCTCCCACCCGGTGTGGGGGGCGGCGCCGTCGTATGTCCCGGCCGCCCTACAGCCGCGCCGCCTTCAGGGCCATATGGAGTAGCAGCCGCGACTCGCCGTCGGCCAGGTCGAGGCCGGTCAACTGCTCGATGCGCGAGAGCCGGTAGTAGAGGGTCTGGCGGTGGATGGCCAGCGCGGTGGCGGTGCGGCCGGCCTGCCCGGCGTTGTCGAGGAACGCCTCGGCGGTGTGGGCCAGTTCGCGGTGCGCGGGGGAGAGCAAGGGGGCGATCACCGGGTCCGGCGGGACGTCCGCCGGGAGCGCGGTCAGTAAACGGTAGGGGCCGATGCCCGACCACTTCGCGATCGGCCCGTGCAGCGGCTGCGCGAGCGCGGCGCGCGCCGCGTCCCCCGCCTCCCGCCACGCCTCCGGCAGCTCCGCGAGCGACTTGCGCCCGTCGCTGACCCCGGCCACCGCGCCCTCCGAGGCCACCTCCCCGAGCACCCGCGCCGCCGCCGACCTGGCCGTGGCCAGCAGTTGTACGGTGCGCAGCCGCACCAGCAGCGCGACGCAGTCGCCGCGCGGGCCCGGCACGAAACAGAGCGCGGCGGCCGACGGGATCGTCCGCGGCCCCGGCAGGTCGTCCTCGCCGCCGGACGGCGGCCGGATGCAGACCAGCGCGTGCGGCTCGTCGGCGTCCGGGCCGAGCGCCGTCCGCAGCGCGTCCTCCGCGTTGTCGCGGGCGGCGCGGGTGCGGGCGGTCAGCAGGTCGCGCAGCGCCCGGCCGGTGCCCGCGCCCTCGCGGGCCGTCACCGCGAGCCGGTCGCCGATCCTGGCGGCCACCGCCATCGCCGCGTCGAGCTGGGTGGCGGTGTGCTCGGCCTCGTCCAGCAGCCAGACGTAGCCGTGCACCACGCCGCCGTGCCGCACGGGCAGGCAGAGTCTGCCGCGGAAGACGCCCGCCGAGGGCGCGGCCGGAATCCGTACCGGCCCGGTGGCGCGGGTGATGCCGAACTGCTCGAACCAGGCGCGGACCTCGGTGGTGGAGCCGCGCGTGAGGATCGACCGGGTACGCACCGGGTCCGTCGCGCCGTCGTCACCGTCGTGCACGCCGAAGGCGATCAGCCGGAAGTCCCGGTCCTCCAAGGTCGCGGGCGCCCCCAGCAGCGCCGACACCTCGTCGACCAGCTCCTGGAGATCGCCGCCGAAGCCACTGAAACCGCCGCTGCCGCCGTAGTCACTACGCACTCGTCCATTCTCCCTCATACATCTGTATGAGGGACCACACCCTGATGCGTGACAGGTGTCGCTGGTCCAACGGGTAGGCGAATCCTAGATTCGGGGCGACGGCCGGGGACGGCCGTTCCCCCGTACCGCCCTCGTCCCGGAGGAGCCACCGTGCTCGGTCCCGTGTTGCTCGCCGCCTCGCGCAGCGACCGTATGCGCCGCGTCGTCGCCGCCGCACCCGTCACCCGTCCCGTGGTGAACCGCTTCATCGCGGGCGACGAACTGCGCCCCGCGATGGACACCGTGCGGTCGCTGACCGCCTCCGGCCTCGACGTCACCCTCGACCACCTCGGTGAGGACGTCACCGACCGGGCCACCGCGCAGGCCACCAGGGACGCGTATCTGCGGCTGCTGGAAGCGCTGCGGAACGACGGCCTCGGCAGCCGCGCCGAGGTGTCGGTGAAGCTGTCCGCCTTCGGCCAGACGCTGCCCGACGGCGGCCACGACATCGCGCTGGCCAACGTACGGCGGGTCGCCGAACTGGCCGCCGAGGTCGGCACCACCGTCACCCTCGACATGGAGGACCACACCACCGTCGACTCGACGCTGGCGATACTCCACGAGCTGCGCCGTGAGCACCCCGGCACCGGCGCCGTCCTCCAGTCGTATCTCTTCCGCACCGAGGACGACGCCCGCGCGCTGGCGGTCGCGGGCTCGCGCGTACGGCTGGTCAAGGGCGCGTACAAGGAGCCCGCCGAGGTCGCCTTCCAGGCCAAGGCCGACGTGGACAAGGCGTACGTCAGGGCGCTGCGCATCCTCTTCGCGGGCGACGGCTACCCGATGGTCGGCTCGCACGACCCGCGCATGATCGCCATCGCTCAGGACCTGGCGGCGCGCAACCACCGGCCGGCCGGGTCGTACGAGTTCCAGATGCTGTACGGCATCCGGGCCGCGGAGCAGCGGCGGCTCGCGGACGAAGGCGAACGTATGCGCATCTATGTGCCGTACGGCGCAGACTGGTACGGATACTTCATGCGCCGCCTCGCGGAGCGCCCGGCGAACCTCGCCTTCTTCCTCCGCTCCTTCCTCCCCGCCCGCTGATCCGGCCCGCCGGTCCCGGGCCCCTGATCCGCCCGTCGACTCCCGCCCGCTGATCCCCCTTTCTTCACCGAAGGAGAAACGCTTCATGGACGCCGTGACCCAGGTTCCCGCGCCGGTCAACGAGCCGGTGCACTCGTACGCGCCGGGCAGCCCGGAGCGCGCCCGTCTGGAGGCGAAGCTCAAGGAACTGGCGGGCAACCCCGTCGACCTGCCGATGTTCATCGGCGGCGAGCAGCGCATGGGCGGCGGCGAGCGCTCCGACGTCGTGCAGCCGCACAACCACGGCGCCGTGCTCGGCAGCTACGCCGAGGCCACCGCGCAGGACGCGCAGGACGCGGTCGACGCCGCGCTGGCCGCCGCCCCCGCCTGGCGCGCGATGGCCTTCGACGACCGCGCCGCGATCATCCTGCGCGCCGCGGAACTGCTCGCCGGACCCTGGCGCGAGACGATCGTGGCCTCCACGATGCTCGGCCAGGGCAAGACCGCCCAGCAGGCCGAGATCGACAGCCCCTGCGAACTGGTCGACTTCTGGCGGTTCAACGTCCACTTCGCGCGGCAGATCCTCGCCGAGCAGCCGGTCGCCAACGCCCCCGGCGTCTGGAACCGCCTCGACCACCGCCCGCTCGAAGGCTTCGTCTACGCGATCACGCCGTTCAACTTCACGGCCATCGCGGGCAATCTGCCCACCGCGCCCGCCCTGATGGGCAACGTCGTGGTGTGGAAGCCGTCGCCGACGCAGACCCACTCGGCCGTCCTGCTGATGAAGGTGCTGCGCGAGGCCGGGCTGCCCGACGGCGTCATCAACCTGGTGACCGGCAACGGCATCGCCGTCTCCGAGGTCGCGCTGACCCACCCGGACCTCGCCGGTATCCACTTCACCGGCTCCACCAAGACCTTCCAGCACCTGTGGCGCACGGTCGGCGAGCACATCGAGGGCTACAAGTCCTACCCCCGGATCGTCGGCGAGACCGGCGGCAAGGACTTCGTAGTCGCGCACCCGTCCGCCGACCCCGCGATCCTGAAGACCGCCCTGACCCGCGGCTCCTTCGAGTACCAGGGCCAGAAGTGCTCGGCCTCCTCCCGCGCCTACATCCCGCGCTCGATCTGGGACGGCGGCTTCAAGGAGGAGTTCGCGGCCGAGGTCGACGGCATCACCATGGGCGACGTCACCGACCTGTCCAACTTCCTCGGCGCCGTCATCGACGAGCGGTCCTTCGCCAAGAACAAGGCCGCCATCGACCGCGCCAAGGCCGACCCGACGATCGAGGTCGTCGCGGGCGGCACGTACGACGACTCGGTCGGGTACTTCATCCGCCCGACCGTCCTGGTCTCCACCGACCCGGCCAACGAGATCTTCCGCGAGGAGTACTTCGGCCCGGTGCTCGGCGTGTACGTCTACGAGGACGCCGACTTCGAGACGATGCTCGCGCAGATGGAGTCGGTCTCGGCGTACGGCCTGACCGGTTCGGTCATCGCGCAGGACCGGGCCGCGGTGGCCGACGTGATGGAGAAGCTGCGGTTCGCCGCGGGCAACTTCTACATCAACGACAAGTCGACCGGCGCCGTCGTCGGCCAGCAGCCGTTCGGCGGCGGCCGGGCGTCGGGCACCAACGACAAGGCGGGCGCCGCGCAGAATCTGCTGCGCTGGACGTCCACGCGCTCCATCAAGGAGACGCTGGTCCCGCCGACGGACTACCGCTACCCGCACCAGGGCTGACCACGCCCTGCCCTCAGCGGCCCCCGTCACCGGTCCCCATCCGGTGGCGGGGGCCTCCTCATGGGTGACGGTCGTCTCAGATAGTAGGAAGTCCGAGTAATTGTGGCGACAGGACGGCCACGCTGACCTAACTTTGTAAGAAGCCGAACGTCTCGCTCCATCGAGCGAGCGGCGGATGCGAGCAGCGCCCTTCGCGCGGGTCACCCCCGCGGCGCCCGCTCCCCGCCCCGTTCCGTGGCGACCGCCATCCATCTCCTCAAGTTTTCCCTGGAGTTGATCACCATGGACGAGACCGCCCGCCAGAACGCCCTCCGCGCCCTCCAGCGCAGCATGGACCGCCGCGACAACGGCGGCAGCACGGGCCACGAGGCCCGCTGACCGCACCCCGCACGAGCGGCGCGCGGCCCGCGGCCGGCCCCGTGGCCCGGCCTCATGAGACCGGCTCCCCACCACCGGTCTCACGGTTCCGGCCCTACCGCGCGCGCCGCGCCACCGTGAAGTGGTCGATCCGCGCACCCGTCTCCGCCAGCGCGGACACGGTCAGGGTCGACTCCCGCCCCGGCCGCGCGGGCTCGACGTCCACGGAGATGAACGAGTAGCCGGTGTAGCGGACCCGCGACCACTCGACGGTGTCGGCGACCTTGCCGCCGCCCTTCGCGGAGTGCCACGTCGTGACCGAGTCCACGTGGTGCTCCGCGCCCTCCACCGAGTCCGGCGCCGGGAAGTCGTACAGGCTGCGGCCCGCGCCGCCCGCGGTCACATAGACGACGCCGTCCGTCTCCGGCCGGGTCGTCGCACCGATCGCCACCTGCCGGGACACCTGCCCGCCGCGGATCGCGTCGGTCCGCTCGTACACGTGGTTGTGGCCGTTGATCACCAGGTCCACCCGGTGCTTCTCGAACAGCGGCACCCACTGCGCCTGCACACCGCCGTCCGAGGCGTGCGCGTTGGTGGTCGAGTACGCGCAGTGGTGGAAGAAGACCACCAGGAAGTCGATGCCGTGCTGCTTGCGGTACTGGCCGAGCGTCCGGTCCAGCCACGCGGTCTGCTTGCCGCCGGTGATCCCGTAGTTGGCCGGGATCTCGTACGAGACGTCGTTGGCGTCCAGCGCGATCACCGCGGTGTTGCCGTAGACGAAGGAGTACGAGCCCGGCTGGTTCTTCGGGTCGTGGCCGTTGCCGGGCAGCGCCCAGCGGGCCTCCTGGCCGCCGTAGCCGTTGGGCGAGTACCAGGCCTCCATGTCGTGGTTGCCGGTGGTCACCATCCACGGCACCCGCGCGGCCACCGACTCGGTCTGCGCGAGGAAGGAGTCCCAGGTGCGCGCATCGTAGTCCGCGCCGTCCGCGGGCAGGCCCGCGCCGTCCGGGTCGGCGTAGCAGATGTCACCCGCGTGCAGGTGGAAGGCCGGGTTGCGGGCCAGGATCAGCGAGTCGTTGGCCAGCGCGTGGTAGCTGACGCCCTGGTCGCCGAAGGCGGTGAAGGTGAAGCGTTCCCGCTTGCTCTGCGAGGGAGCGGTGGTGAAGGAACCCACGGTCGCGAAGGCGGCGGCGTCCGCCGGGTCGAAGCCCTCGTGGCCGACGCCGTAGTAGTAGGTGGTGTCGGGACGCAGCTTGTCCAGCGCCACGTGCAGGTAGAACTGGTCGACCGGCGGCAGCTTGCTGTTGAGGAGCTGCGGGGTGTGCAGCGCCCGCACCTCCGCCTCGATCTTGTGGCTGAGCGACCAGGGCTGGAGACCGACCCGCAGGAACGGCCTGCGGACCGCGAGCGGCACCTGCCAGGAGACCCGGAACTGGGTCTTCGGGTCGGGGCCGAAGGCGAGGTGGCGGCCGAACGGGGCGACCAGCGCGCCGTCGACGTGGTGCCCGGTGGCGGGCCGGCCGAGCAGCGTCGGGCCCGCGCCGGGGCTCGGGGTGCTCGCGGCGGCGACGCCGCTGAGGAGGCCGGAGGCGGCGATCGTGCCCGCGGCCGCGACACTGCCGCCGATGACCCGGCGGCGGGTCAGCTTGGCGCGCAGGTATTCGTGCTGCTCCGCCATGCTCATCCGACCGGCGAGCCTGGCGTCGATACCCATCTGTGGTGTGTCCATGACGCGCAATCTCCCAGCGCCGTCCTACCGTGGCCCGACTGGCGTCCGTCCGCGCGGTGAACGCGGCGTGGCGACCGGTTGACGCCCAGGATGCCGGATACCTCCGGTCGTCCGGCATGCGGACACGCCGTGTCAGGGGCTGGGACGCGGAGTAGGGTGCACGGCATGTCTCGCAGCATCAGCCTCGCAGTGATCCCCGGTGACGGAATCGGCCAGGAAGTCGTGACGGAGGGCCTCAAGGTCCTTGCCGCCGTGCTTCCGCAGGACGTCAAGCTGGAGACGGAGGAGTTCGACTTCGGCGCGAAGCGCTACCACGCCACCGGTCAGACGCTGACCGACGACGACCTCGGCCGGCTCAAGGCGCACGACGCGATCCTGCTGGGCGCGATCGGCGACCCGTCGGTGCCGTCGGGCGTGCTGGAGCGCGGCTTCCTGCTCAAGCTCCGCTTCGCCTTCGACCACCATGTGAACCTGCGGCCGAGCAAGCTGTTCCCCGGTGTCGCCTCGCCGCTCGTGGGCACCCCGGAGATCGACTTCGTCGTGGTCCGCGAGGGCACCGAGGGCCCGTACACCGGCAACGGCGGCTCGATCAGGACCGGCACCGAGCACGAGGTGGCCACCGAGGTCAGCCTGAACACCGCCTTCGGCATCGAGCGCGTGGTGCGCGACGCGTACGCCCGCGCCCAGGCCCGCCCCCGCAAGAAGCTCACGCTCGTGCACAAGAACAATGTGCTCGTGCACGCGGGCCACCTGTGGACCCGGATCTTCGAGCAGGTCGGCGCCGAGTTCCCCGAGGTCAGCACCGACTACCTGCACGTGGACGCGGCGACGATCTTCCTCGTCACGCAGCCCGAGCGGTTCGACGTGATCGTCACCGACAACCTCTTCGGCGACATCATCACCGACCTGGCCGCGGCCGTCTCCGGCGGCATCGGCGTGGCCGCCAGCGGCAACATCAACCCCAGCCGCGACTTCCCCTCGATGTTCGAGCCGGTGCACGGCTCCGCGCCCGACATCGCGGGCCAGTCCAAGGCCGACCCGACCGCCACCGTGCTCTCGGTCGCCCTGCTCCTGCGGCACCTCGGTTACGAGGACGAGGCCGAGCGGATCGACGCCGCCGTCCAGGCCGACCTGTCCGAGCGCACCGGACAGCCCGCCCGCAGCACGGTCGCGATCGGCGACGCGCTGGCCGCCCGGGTATCCGCCTGACGCGGCGGTCCGACCTCGAGGCCAGGGGCTGCCCCGGCCCCACCTGTAGGTACCCGGCCCCACCGCTGCGATAATCGGCGGTGGGGCCGCGGTGCGACCGGATGCTCGGACGTCCTAGGACCTGTCCCGGTGTCCCCGCCGCCACGACGGCGAACGACAACGGCTGACCTGCGCTGACAGCACCTGCCAGCGCACGACGGCGAACGACGGCGAACGACAGCGAACACGGCGAAGGACACGGACATGACGACACCCACGATCGAGCTGAAGCCCTCCGCCCACCCGCTGGCCGCCGCCGAGCGCGAGGCGATCCTGGCCGACCCCGGCTTCGGGCGGTACTTCACCGACCACATGGTCACCATCAAGTGGACCGAGGGCCGCGGCTGGCACGACGCCCAGCTCGTGCCGTACGCCCCGCTCTCGATCGACCCGGCGAACATGACGCTGCACTACGCGCAGACGATCTTCGAGGGCCTGAAAGCGTACCGCCAGCCCGACGGCACCGTGGCCACCTTCAGGCCCGAGGCCAACGCGCGGCGCTTCCAGTCCTCCGCGCGCCGCCTGTCGATGCCCGAGCTGCCGGTCGAGACCTTCATCGAGGCGTGCGACGTGCTGGTCAGGCAGGAGAAGGCGTGGGTGCCGGACGCGGGCGAGGCGTCCCTGTACCTGCGGCCCTTCATGATCGCCACCGAGGTCGGCCTCGGGGTGCGCCCGGCCAACGAGTACCTCTTCCTGGTGATCGCCTCCCCGGCCGGTTCCTACTTCTCCGGCGGCGTCAAGCCGGTCTCGGTGTGGCTGTCCGAGGAGTACGTGCGCGCCGCGCCCGGCGGCACCGGCGCCGCGAAGGCGGGCGGCAACTACGCCGCCTCCCTCGTCGCCCAGGCCCAGGCCATCGAGCACGGCTGCGACCAGGTGGTCTGGCTCGACGCGATCGAGCGCCGCTGGATCGAGGAGATGGGCGGCATGAACCTGTACTTCGTGTACGGCGACCGCATCGTCACCCCCGAGCTGTCCGGCTCCCTCCTGCCGGGCATCACGCGCGACTCCCTCCTCACCATCGCCGCGGACCTCGGCTACGAGGTCGGCGAGGGCCGGATCTCCGTGGACGACTGGAAGCGGGACGCCGCGGACGGCACCCTCACCGAGGTCTTCGCGTGCGGCACCGCCGCCGTGATCACTCCGGTCGGGTCCGTCAAGTCCACCCGCGCGAGCTGGCCGGTGGCCGACGGCGCGCCCGGCGCGGTCACCATGCGCCTACGGGAGGCGCTTCTCGACATCCAGGGCGGCCGGGCCGCCGACCCGTACGGCTGGATGCACCCGCTGGGCGGCTGAGCGCGGGCGGGGGCGGCGCGTCGGACCGCGAGGCGCCGCCCACCAGGGAAGCGACCGAATGGTGAGACCGGCGTCCCGAGCGGGCCGGTTTGTGGCACACTGCCAACGTGCACCCGTACGCCAACGTGATTATTGGCCGCAGGCACGCCGGTCCGCAGTGACTGATCCCCTGACCACAGGGGAGCGTCACCCGCCCAGACCCGCGTGCAGACCTCTCGCATCCGCGAGAGGTTTTTTCGTTTTCCGGCCCACCACCGCCGGGAGGCGGGGCGCGAGGGACGATGGGGGCAAGTGGAGCTGGATCCTCCCGATATCCGCATGTCCGGACGGGAACCCACTCACCCGACAGGAGTTACGACAGCCATGACCGCCGAACTGGACGACAGCTTCCACGTCTTCGACACCACGCTGCGCGACGGCGCCCAGCGCGAGGGAATCAACCTCACCGTCGCCGACAAGCTGACGATCGCCCGGCACCTGGACGACTTCGGAGTGGGGTTCATCGAGGGCGGCTGGCCCGGCGCCAATCCCCGCGACACCGAGTTCTTCGCCCGCGCCGCCACCGAACTGGACCTGAAACACGCGACGCTGGTGGCCTTCGGCGCCACCCGCCGCCCCAACGCGGTCGCCGCGCAGGACCCGCAGGTCAAGGCCCTGCTGGACTCCGGCGCCCCGGTCATCACCCTGGTCGCCAAGTCCCACGACCGGCATGTGGAACTGGCCCTGCGCACCACTCTCGAAGAGAACCTGGCGATGGTGACGGACACCGTCTCCCACCTCGTCGCCCAAGGGCGCCGCGTCTTCGTCGACTGCGAGCACTTCTTCGACGGCTACAAGGCGAACGCCGCCTACGCCACCGCCGTCGTACGGGCCGCGCACGAGGCGGGCGCGTCCGTCGTCGTCCTGTGCGACACCAACGGCGGGATGCTGCCCGCCCAGGTCCAGGCCGTCACCGGGCTGGTCCTGGCCGACACCGGCGCGCGCCTGGGCATCCACGCGCAGGACGACACCGGCTGCGCGGTCGCCAACACCCTGGCCGCCGTGGACGCGGGCGCCACCCACGTCCAGTGCACCGCCAACGGCTACGGCGAGCGCGTCGGCAACTCCAACCTCTTCCCGGTGGTCGCCGCACTGGAGCTCAAGCACGGCCGCCGCGTCCTGCCGCCCGGCACGCTCGGCGAGATGACCCGCATCTCGCACGCCATCGCCGAGGTCGTCAACCTGCCGCCCTCCACCCACCAGCCCTACGTCGGCGTCTCCGCCTTCGCGCACAAGGCCGGTCTGCACGCCTCCGCGATCAAGGTCGACCCCGACCTCTACCAGCACATCGACCCCGAGCAGGTCGGCAACACCATGCGGATGCTGGTCTCCGACATGGCGGGCCGCGCCTCCATCGAGCTCAAGGGCAAGGAACTCGGCATCGACCTCGGCGGCGACCGCGAGCTGGTCGGCCGGGTCGTCGCGCGCGTCAAGGAACGCGAGCTGAAGGGCTACACCTACGAGGCCGCCGACGCGTCGTTCGCGCTGCTGCTGCGCGAGGAGCTGGAACGCGCTGAGAACGGCGGCCCGCGCCGCTTCTTCCGCACCGAGTCCTGGCGCGTCATCACCGAGGACCGCCCCGACGGCACCCACGCCAACGAGGCGACGGTGAAGATGTGGGCCAAGGGCGAGCGCATCGTCGCCACCGCCGAGGGCAACGGCCCGGTCAACGCCCTGGACCGCGCCCTGCTCGCGGCCCTCGGCCGGATCTACCCGCAGCTCGCCGCCTTCGCGCTGGTCGACTACAAGGTCCGTATCCTCGAAGGCCGTTCGGGCACCGACTCCACCACCCGCGTCCTGATCACCACCACGGACGGCGCCGCCGAGTGGTCCACGGTCGGCGTCGCGGACAACGTGATCGCCGCGTCCTGGGCGGCACTTGACGACGCGTACACGTACGGGCTGCTGCGCGCGGGCCTCGAACCCCAGGAGCAGTAGCGGGATTTCGCCCCCTGGGCGTCACCCCTCGTGGGCCGTTTACCGGCCTTTACCGGTCTTTGCCGTGCTCCGGGTCCCGGTCGTGTTCCTCGCGACCGGGACCGTTCATGTGCGGACACTGGCGGACGCGCGTAGAGCTCGGGCACACTCCTCCTGCGCCACCTGCACACCGGTCACCCGCACACCACCCACCCCAGCGGAAACAGCAGGAGGAATCGCATGACGCTACGTCTGCGCGCCCGATCCGTGCTCAGTGTCCTGACTCTCGTCCTCACCGCGGTGTTCGCCCCCGGCATCGGACTGGCCAGCTCCACCGACGCGTTCGCCGTCACCAAGCTCACCCACGCCCAGGCGACGAGCATGTTCAGCGGCGCGGGCATCACCTGGTCGTCCTCCGGCGGCTGCTCCAACCGCAACGTCTCGACGTGTACGTCCTTCGACCAGCTCAACCTCACCACCGCCCAGGGCGCCGTCACCCTCAAGCACGCCAGCGGCTGCGCCCTCAACATCACCGGCGGCACCGAGACCGGCCACGCCAGCGGCACGTACTCCCACTGGAACGGCTACAAGCTCGACTTCGGCAAGAACACCTGCATCACCAACTACATCCACAGCGCCTTCACCTACATCGGTCTCCGCGGTGACGGCTACCCCCAGTACCAGGCTGCCTCCGGCAACATCTACGCCGACGAGGGCAGCCACTGGGACGCCCTCTTCTACACCTGCGGCGGCTGCTGACCCCCTCCGGGGCGCGGGGAACGTGCGCTGCCGCAGCGCAGGGCCTTGTTCTCGGGGGCGCGGGGAACCGCGCGACCAGCCCCCACCGGGCTGTCAGCCCGAAGACAACGGCATCTGCCCCGCTGGCGCCGGTCTTCAAAAGGCCGCGCCACCGTCGGCGGCTGAGCGCGCGGTTCCCCGCGCCCCTCAAAAGATCGGCGAACCGCCCCACAGCAGAGGAACCGCACGGGGCCGCGCCCCGGGAAGGATGAGTACGGATGCTCAGGCCCGCGCCGGAGGCGGACGGCTAGCGTCGGGGCAGGCGAAAGGAGCCCCCCGTGCTGTGGTTGGTGATGCTGCTCGGAGCGGCGACAGGTCTGCTCGGCACGCGGCGGCAGCGCCGCACGGCGGCCCGCATGGGCGACCGCCTCTTCCCCGGCCGACTGGCCGTCTACGGCGCGCGTTCCCGCTTCCCCGCGGCCGGCGGCGCCGAGGTGATGTTCCGGGTGACGGACGACCCGGACGCCGTCGTGCGGCTGAGGGTGGACCGGGCGGAGCCGGAAGAGGACGAGCTGCGCAAGGCGGTGGCGGACGCCCTGGACCGGGCGCGGACCTGGCGCGGCCTCGACGCGGCGTTCCGCGCAGGCGGTTACGAGGTGTACGCCCTCGGCAACGTCGTCGCCGAGCCGTGGATCGCGGCCGACCCCCGTAACGGAACGGTCGACGACCTCCTCACCCGTATCGCCGCGTGCCTGACCCGCTGGTCCGGCGCCACTCCCACGACCGTACTGATCGCCCACCCCGACCTGGTGGCGGGCCTGAAGGACCGCGACCCGAGCGCCCCGACGCTGCTGCGGGTGACCGCGAGACGGCGGCTCGCCGCTCTGTCCGGCCAACGCCCGTACTACCGCGCCTGGTTCGAATGGCGCGACGGCGTCCCCGTCCCCGGCTCGGGGCGCCTCGACCTCGTCCGCCCCTTCGACGACAGCCAGCGCTTCGCCGCCGCCGTGGAGGCGAGCGCCGCCGCGTGGCTGGCCGAGGCGGTCCCGGAAGCGACGGTGTGCTCCGCGACCGGCGTGTGGCGGCTGCTCCCGAACCGCGTCGACCGCGTCACCGGCTTCGTCCTCTACCGCGACGAGCCCGAGCCGGGCCCCGTCTACCTCGGCAAACACGCCCTGCGCGTGACGACGGACCTGGACGGCGCGCTGGTCGGCGACCCGACCGTCCTGCCCCACGTGCGGGAGGGCCGGGGCCGCCTGCACCTGCCCGCCCTGTGAGGAGCGCGCCCCCCTGCTCCGTCACGCGTCCCGTCCCCGCAGCAGCAGCCCGCCCCCGAGCAGAGCCGCCGCCGCCCACGCGGCCAGGACGGCGAGTCCGCCCCACGGCGGGAGCGGGAAGTAGCCGAACGCGGGGGTGTACGTGCTGTCCACCCAGCCGTAGCGCGGCATGTTCTGCTGGATCGCGAAGCCCGCGGCCGGGGTGGTCCTGAGCAGCCAGCGGGCCGGTCCTTCGGGGAGGACGGAGCCGGTGGCGAGCAGGTAGGGGACGACGGTGGCGGCGAAGACCGCCGTCACGGCGGCCACGCTGCGGCGCAGGGCCGCGCCCACGGCAAGGGCGAGCACGGCGCAGAGCGCGAGGAGCGCGGCGGTGCCCGCGATGACCCGCACCTGCGTGAGCGCGGTCACCGGGAAGGTGAAACCGTTCGGCCGGACCAGCCACTTGCCCAGGAGCACGGCCGCGGCGGCGGCGGGCAGCGCGGCGGCGAAGGTGACGGCGCCGATGACGACGGCCTTCGCGGCCAGCGCACGGCCGCGCCTGGGGCTCGCGGTGAGAGTGGTACGGATCAGCCCGCGCCGGTACTCGGCGGTGATGAACGTCGTACCGATCACGATCACCACGATCAGCCCGGTGAAGGTGCCGAGGAGGCTGCGCTCGATGGTCTCGCCGCCGCCGGCGGACGGTCCGCCGACGTTCGGCGCGATGTCGCCGGTACCGGAGACGGTGAAGCTGCCGTCGGACTGTTCGCGGTAGCCGGAGGGCCCTGCCGTCTCGCCCGCGATGTCGCCGCCGATCTGCTCGCCGCGCCAAGCGCCCTCGGTGGCACCGCCGTTGAGGGTGACGTGGTCGAAGGTGCCGGTGGCGCGGGTGACCTGGTCGGTGCTGTTCACGCCGCCGTAGCGCTGGCGGGACGCCTCGGTCAGCGGGGGAGAGGTGGTGAACAGGCCCGCCTGGACCGGGGCCGAGGCGGACGGCAGCCCGGTCAGCCGCGCCGTTCCGACCGCCGTCCAGTGCGTGCCGTCCGTCGACTCCTCACCGGTCAGCGTGGCGCCCGACCTGGTCAGCCGCAGCCAGCGCGGGGACGCGGCCGATACGGCGCCGGGCGCGCCGGCCGTGTCGTGCGTGAAGTCGTGCTGGAGGCGGACGCCGTGGGCGGCCGTCACCATCAACGCGGCGTAGGAAGAGCCCTGTTGGGTGCCCGCCTTCACGAGAATCCCGGTTTTGGCCCAGGGGGCGGGAGAGCCGGTCAGTGAGGTGACGCGGACGGTGAGGCCGCCGTGGTCCGCGAGCGGCCGGTGCACGAAGTAGAAGGAGTCCGTCACGGCCTGGCCGCCGGGCGCCCTCGGGCCCGTGCAGGGCTGGTCGGGGCGCTGGCCCGGGCAGGTGGCGTGCGAGGTCTGCGCGCTGAGCACGCCGACGACGACGGTCACGAGCGCGGCGGCGGCGAGGCCGATCACCCAGCCCCGTACCGTGCGGAATTTGGTCCATTCGGCGCGGAGTTGACGCAGAACGGGGGCGCTCACCGGGCCGTCTCCCCACCGGGGAGGTCGTGGCGTACGGGCTCGGCGGCCCGGAACTCCACGGCGTCACGGGTGAGTTCCATATACGCCTCCTCCAACGTCGCCCGGTGCGACGACACTTCGGAGAACGGCACGCCGCTCCCGCCGAGCAGCCGTACGACGTCCTCGGGCGCGAGCCCCTCGACGGTCAGCGTCTCGCGGTCGATGGCCGCCACGGTCGCCCCGGCCCGTGCCAGGACCGTCATCGCGTCGGAGCGCGCCGTCGTCCGCAGCGTCACCCGGTCGCCGGACGCGGCCCCGATCAGTTCGCTCACGCTCGTGTCCGCGATGACCTTGCCCCGGCCCACCACCACGAGGTGGTCCGCCGTGTCCTGCAACTCGCTCATGAGATGACTCGACAGCAGGACGGAACGGCCCTGTGCGGCGAGCGACTTGAGGAAGCCGCGCATCCAGGCGATGCCTTCGGGGTCGAGCCCGTTGAACGGCTCGTCCAGCATCAGCACCTGCGGGTCGCCGAGCAGCGCCGCCGCGATCCCCAGGCGCTGCCGCATCCCCAGCGAGAACCCCGACGCCTTCCGCCGCCCCGCCGGTCCCAGCCCCGCCTGCTCGATCACCTCGTCCACCCGGCGCGCCCCCAGGCCCTGCGCGTGCGCCAGCCACAGCAGATGGTTCCGCGCGCTCCTGCTCGGCTGGAGGGCCGCCGCGTCCAGCAGCGCCCCCACCTTCCGCAGCGGATCCCGCAGCTTCCCGTACGGCGTCCCCCCGATCAACGCCGTCCCCTCGTCCGCCTCGTCAAGGCCCAGCACCACCCGCATCGTCGTCGACTTCCCCGCCCCGTTCGGCCCGACGAACCCCGTCACTTCCCCCTCCCTCACCCCGAACGTCATCCCGTCCAACGCCGCCGTCCCCCCGTACCGCTTCCGCAGCCCCCGCACCTCAATCTCCATGCCGCCCAAGCTATGCACCCCCCACCCCCCCGGTCGTCCCCCACCGGAGCGACCCCCTGCGGGCGACCTCGCTCCCGCGGCGAGCCGCTCTCTCCAGGGCCGCGGCGAACCGCGCGGAAACCCAGGTGCGTACGCCTCGGTGACGGGGTCAGCATGGGCAGGTGTCCGAGCTGCGGTGGGATGACGTGAAGCCCTTCTTCGACCTCGAGTGGGAGGGACGCCTTCCCGACGTGTGGATCGAACAGACCACGGTCGAGGACTGGCAGAAGGTCTTTGACCTGGTCGGGGAGACCGGCTGGCGGAGCGAGTACGCCGAGGGCGGCGCGGTCATGCCGCTGCCGCGCGCCGAAGCGGTCCTGTCGCGGCCTGACGACGCCGACTGCGCGGACCTGCGCGTCCGGCCGACGCGGGACGTGCTGGCGATCTTCCGGATGGAGTCGGCCGACGAGATCGGCTTCGACGTGGACCTGCGAGAACTCCAGGGCCAGGAGCGGCTGGACGTGCTCTGCGGATTCCTTCGTGCCCTCGGACGTCGGCTGGGCAAGCCGGTGGTGATGACACCCGAGGGCGACGTGGACCGACGCCACCCGGTCCTCGGGTTCGACGTCGAAGCCGACCGAGTCGTGCTGCTGGCGGCCCCGTCGGCCGGCTGACGGCCGCCGTCCGTGCCCTGCCCGCCCCCACCGGACGGGTCCCTCGCGTGGGGGATGGCGGGGGAGGGAGGGGTGGGGAGAATGAGGGGGTGAGGGAAGCGGACCGCTGGGTGGGGGTGGGGGCAGCGGTGGCCGCGGCGGGCGCGGTGGGGGAGTGCGTCGCGCGGACGAGTGCCAGCGGGGTGAGCGGGAGGTTCGCCGCCGCGATGGTGCTGCTCGCGCTGGCGACGACGGTGCCGCTCGCGTTCGTACGGCAGAATCCCGCCGTGGCGGCGGCGACCGTGACGGCGGCGACGACGGTGGCCGTGACACCGTTCCACGCCCTGACGGTGGGCGGCGCCTGCGCCCAGGCGGCGGTGCTCCACGAGCTGGGCCGCAGAGGCCCACCGGTGGCGGCGGCGCTGCTGGCCCTGCCGTACGTGGCGCTGGCCCTGGCCCACGAGACGGCGGTCCTGACGCTGCTGCTCGCGGCGGCGGCCCCGGCGGCGGCCTGGTCGGGGATCGCGCGCCGGGCGCGCGACGAGGCGAAGGCGCACAGCGCGGTGCGGGAGCGGCTGACCGGATCGCTGGTCGAGCACACCGCGCGGGGCGAACGGGCTCGGATCGCACGGGAGTTGCACGACGTCGTGGCGCACCACATCTCGATGGTCGCGGTCCAGGCGGAGACGGCGCGGCTCACGACGCCGGGAATGCCGGAGGCGGGAGCCGCGAAGCTGTCGGCGATCGGCGACACGGCACGGTCGGCCCTGACCGAGATGCGGCGGCTGCTCGGCGTCCTGCGCGAGGACGCCGAAGCCGAGCCGCCGCGCGAGCCGCAACCCGGCCTGCTCCAGCTCAACGAGCTGCTGGACGAGGCGCGCGACACCTCGGGCACGGGCGCCCGCCTCATCGTTCGTGGCGCGGCCCTGGAACTGGACCCGGGCGTCGAACTGGCCGCGTACCGCATCGTCCAGGAAGCCCTGACCAACGCCAGACGGCACGCCCCCGGCGCCGCCGTGGACGTCGAACTGCACTACGACGAAGGGACGTTGGCGCTGCGCATCCGGGACAACGGGCCGGGTCCGCCCCCCGCGTCACCGCCCGGCGGCGGCCTCGGCCTGCTCGGCATGCGTGAACGCGCGGCGGCCGTCGGCGGCGAGCTGCGCACCGGCCCCGCGTACGGCGGCGGCTTCCTCGTCGAGACGGTCCTGCCCGCCAACTCCGCCCCGGAGCAGCCCCGATGACCCCGGACCGGGCCACACCCACACCCGCACCCGATGCCGCGCCCGCACCCGATGCCGCGCCCGCGCCGGACGCTATCCGTCTCGTCGTGGCCGACGACCACCACGTCGTCCGCACCGGCTTCGCCGCCCTGCTCGACACGCAACCCGACTTCGCCGTCGTCGGCACGGCGCGCGACGGCGCCGAGGCCGTACGCGTCTGCGCCGAACTGCGCCCGGACGTCGTCCTGATGGACGTACGGATGCCGACCATGGACGGCATCGAGGCGACGCGGCGGCTGGCCGCCCAGCCCGGCTCCGCGCAGGGCCCGCGCGTCCTCATCCTGACCACGTTCGACCTGGACGAGTACGTGTACGACGCCCTGCGCGCGGGCGCGAGCGGCTTTCTGCTCAAGGACGTCACCGCGGAGCGCCTCTTCGACGCGGTGCGGGTCGTCGCGGAGGGCCAGGCACTGCTCGCCCCCACGGTGACCCGTCGGCTGATCAGCGAATTCGCCAACCGCCGCCCGGAGCACGGCGATTCAGGGCAGGGCGACCCGGAGCCACCGAAGGCCCCGAGCGTGCATACGGCCCTCGCCGCCCTCACCCCCCGCGAGACGCAGGTGCTGCGCCTGGTCGCGGAGGGCCTGTCCAACTCGGAGGTCGGCAAGCGGCTGCTGATCACGGAGGAGACGGTGAAGACCCATGTCAGCCGGGTGCTGATGAAGTTGGGGCTGCGCGACCGCACGCAGGCGGTCGTGGCCGCGTACGAGTCCGGGCTCGTGGTGCCCGGCGCGCGCGACCGAGCCTGACGCCCAGGGCCGAGCCCAGGCCCAGGCCCAGCCTCAGTGCCAGCCCCAGCCCAAGGGCCGGGCCCACGCCCACGCCACGCCCTCGCGCCCGAAGGCCGCCCGCCCGCACCTCCCCGCACCACCTCCCCGCACCCACGTTGTCCAGACCATTGCTGTCCTGTGCGCCGCCGTGTTAGAAACCGTTTGCACTTGAGCGGAAACACTCCCGATGCGCCCGGAGGTTCCCCCGACATGCCCCCGACCTGGTCTCGCCGCACCCTCATCCAGTCGCTGAGCGCCGCGGCCCTCGCCGTACCCCTCACGAATCTGCCGTCCACGGTAACCGCTTACGCGGCAACGACGGCCGACGCGACGACAGTGGCCCCCGACGCCTACGACACCCTACGCGCCCGCTGGCGCACCCTCCTTCTCGGCACCGGCTTCGACCCGGCCGCCGCCCCCTACGCCGCCAAGCTCACCGCCCTCGGCGCCAACGCCCGTACGTACGCGGCGAGCATGGCCCCGGCCAGCGGCTCGCTATGGCCCGACTACCCCTTCCTGACCGCCTCGGCCGGCGTCACCAACAGCTACGCCCGGCTCAGCACGATGGCCCAGGCGTGGGCCCAGCCCGGCACCGGCTCCACCGCCGACCCCGCCCTGCTCGCCAAGGTCGTGACCGGCCTCGACCACCTCCACACCCAGGCGTACAACGCGACCCGGACCACGTACGACAACTGGTGGGACTGGCAGATCGGCAGCCCGCGCCTGCTCCTGGACATCTGCGCCCTCGCCTACGACAGCGGCAGCCTCTCGGCGGACCGGATATCCGCCTGGACAGCGGCGGTTGACCACTTCGTGCCGGACTCGGCGGTCGCGTCGTACGCGGGTACGAGCACGGGCGCCAACCGCGTCGACCTGTGCCGGGTGCTGGCGCTGCGCGGGGTGATCGGCAAGAGCGACGCGAAGCTCGCGCTGGCCAGGGACGCGCTGTCGCCGGTGTTCCCGTACGTGACGACGGGCGACGGCTTCTACGCGGACGGGTCGTTCATCCAGCACGCATGGGTGCCGTACACGGGGTCGTACGGGCAGGTGCTCATCGACGGGCTCGGACGGCTCTTCGCCCTGCTGGGCGGCTCCGGTTGGGCGGTGACCGACCCGAACCGGCAGCTCTTCCTGGACATGGTCGAGAAGGCGTACGCGCCGTGGATCTACAACGGTCTGCTGATGGACCCGGTGGTCGGCCGCGCCCAGAGCCGGGGCGTCTCGGCGGCCGACGCGCAGCACGTCAAGCAGGACGACCACCTGCGCGGCCACACCCTGCTGGCCAACATCGCCGTCCTCGCGCAGGGCGCGTCCACCGCGGAACAAGCCCGCTGGAAGGGCCTGTTGAAGGGCTGGATCGGCCGCGACACCTTCAGCCCGGTGCTGTCCGATCCCCAACTCGGCGTCGCCGACCTGTCCCGGCTGAAGGCCGTCGCCGACGCCACGGGCACGGCGGCCGTCGCCGAACCCGTCGCGCACCGGCTGTTCGGCTCCATGGACCGTGCCGTGCACCGCCGTTCGGGCTGGGCGGCATCGATCAGCATGTGCTCGGCGCGCACGACGTTCTACGAGACCGGCAACGGCGAGAATCTGCGGGGCTGGCACACCAACAACGGCATGCTGAGCTGGTGGGGCGCCGACTTCGGCAACGGCCAGTACAGCGACGACTTCTGGCCCACCGTCAACCCGTACCGGCTGCCCGGCACCACCGTCTCGACGAAGCCGCTCGCCGACGCGTACGGCGGCGCGTGGGGTGCGGCGCGGCCGGACACGGTGTGGGCGGGCGGCGCCACGGACGGCGAATTCGCGGCGGTCGGGCAGTACGTGAAGGGCCTCGGCTCCACGATGCTCGGCAAGAAGTCGTGGTTCTGCCTGGACGACGCGATCGTCTGCCTCGGCGCCGGGATCAAGGCCACCGACGGCGTACGGATCGAGACCGTCATCGACAACCGCAACCTCGGCGCGAGCGGCACCCACGCCTTCACCGTCGACGGCACCGCCCAACCCGCCACCCTCGGCTGGACGAAGACCTTCACCGGCGCCAAGTGGGCCCAGCTCGCGGGCTTCGGCGGCTACGTCTTCCCCGGCGGTGCCACCTTCAGCGCCCTGCGCGAGGCCCGCACCGGCTCCTGGCACGACATCAACACCGGCGGCACGACGGACGCCGTCACCCGCCGCTACCTCACCACGTGGTACGACCACGGTGTCGATCCGACCGCCGGTACGTACGCCTATCTGCTCATGCCCGGCGCCACGACCGCCGCGACCGCGGCCCGCGCCGCCGCCTCCTCCTGGCTCACCGTCCTCGCCAACAACGCGGCCCAGCAGGCCATTTCGGTCCCCTCGCTCGGCGTGACCGCCGCCAACTTCTGGAACGCGGGGACCGTCGGCGCCCTCACCGTCACGGCACCGGCCGCCGTTCTCATCCGGGTGACCGGCTCCACCGCCACCGTGTCCGTCAGCGACCCCACGCACACCGGCACCGCCTTCGACCTGACCTGGTCCCGGGCGGTCACCGCCGTCACCGCCCACGACCCGACGGTGACGGTCGCCGCGACCGGCGCCGCTCTCCGGCTCACCGTCGCGCCGGGGAAGGCGGGGGCGTCCCATCACGCGACGGTCACGCTGGCGTAGCCGATCGCGTGAGGACAGATCGCGCGAGGGCCCATCGCGTGCGGGCAGATCGTGCGAGGGCCGATCCTGCGAAGGGCCGTCCCGGGCGGGGCCGTCCTGGCAGGGGTGACGGAAAATGGGTCGAGCCCACGGCCCCCGATACGTAAGGTCACGCGGGTGACAGACACCCCCGAGACCATCGTCAGGGACGCGGTGGCGGCCGACGCCGCCGCCATCGCGCACGTCCACGTCACCTCGCGCGAGGTGACCATGCCGTACCTGCCGCCGCGCAAGCGGACGGACGCCCAAGTGGAGGCGTGGGTGCGGGACATCGTGCTGCCCGGCTCGGCGGTGTGGGTGGCCGAGCAGGGCGGCGCCGTCGTCGGCTACGCGTCCGTCGAGGACGGGGTCCTCGACGCCCTCTACCTCCTGGCGGAGGTGCGCCGCCAGGGCATCGGCAGCCGCCTCCTCGCCCGCGCCAAGGCGCACAGCCCCGCCGGCCTCACCCTCTTCGCCTTCCAGCGCAACACCGACGCCCGCGCCTTCTACGAGCACCACGGTTTCACGCTGGTCGACACCAACGACGGTTCCCGCAACATGGAGAAGGAGCCCGACCTCTCCATGCGCTGGCCGTAACCCCCTTTCCAGGGGCGGCGGGTGTCAGACCCCGGCGCTAGCATGCGACGCATGGGCATGATCGAGAACTACGCACGTCTGACACCCGCCGAACTCGACCGCGCCGTCCGGGAACCGGACTGGACGCAGGAGTTCGTCTTCGACCTGATGTACGCCGAGTCGGAGGAGACCACGGGCGCGGGTCAGCCGCGCTGTCTCGACATCGACAAGGCGTGGGACGCCCTGGACTTCCTGTTCCGGCGGATCGAGTTCCCGCTCGACATCGTCCACGGCGGCCAGCCGATACCCGGCGCCGGCGACTGGGGCTACGGCCCGCCCCGTTACCTCACCCCCGACCAGGTCCGCACGGCCGCCGCCGCCCTGACCGCACTCCCCGCCGCCGCCCTCACCAAGGACCTCACCGAAGCCGAGGTCGAAGAGGGCGTCCTCTACCCGAGCGTCGAGGGCGAGGCCCTCGAAACGCTCGAATACGCGACCCAGCACTACGAGGCCCTCGTCCCCTTCTTCCAAGCGGCAGCGGCAGAAGGCGACGCGATAGCCCTCTGGCTCAGCTAGCCCCTCCCAGCGCCTCCCACCCCTCACGCACCGCCCTCCCCACGGCCTCCGGCGTAGCCGTGTCCTCGACGGACTCCATTCCCAACAGCCCGAGCGGAAACAGCAGTACGTCCACTCGCGGCACCTCCCCGCCCGCGTTCCACTCCCGCACTGCCTCGAGCGCCCGCGACACCCCGAAATACGCGGGGCTGACGTCGGCGTACTCCGGCCGCACCACCGGTCGCCCCTCGCCGTCCAGCATCGCCGGGCGCGTGGCGGGCACCACGACAAGACCCGGATAACCGTCCCCCCGCACGTTCCGCAAAATCTGCGCCCGCCCCGGCGTCGGCCTCCCCCCGTACCGCCCGTGCGCGAACACCCCGGCCACCATCACGGCATCAGCGCCCACATCCCGGGCCTCGGCCTCCCACAACTCCACCGGCAGACCATCCCCCAAATGCCGCCGCCACACCTCAAGAAGCCGTGCGTTGTCCGAAACGATGATGATGTCCACGTCGCGTTCCACTCAGAAGGGGTGCATCAGGGCAGGGGCATGAAGGGAAGGATGCGAACTCGTCCCGCGTGGGCCATCTCTTCCACGGACAGGGCCAGAGCGTCGATTCCGCCGCCCGCGTCCGCCAGGTGGTCGATCAGGCTCTCGGGGTTGATCGCGTCCTTGTGGATCACCGATCTGACCAGGGTATAAGGACCTTCTTCCTTGTACGCCTTGAACGCGGCCCGGGCATAAGCCGCCGCGCCCTCCATCGTCGTCGAGAAGTACTTGGTCTCGATGCCGAGGACGTTCTCGAACCGCCGTGTCTTGAGCAGCTGTGCCAGCTCCTTGGCCTGGACGGCACGGTAGATGAAGATCTCGCCCGGCTTGAGGGCGCGACCCAGTTCCGTACAGGGACTCAGGCCGAACGGGTCGATCTCGTCGTATGGATTCTCCACATACGTGTGGTGGTTGGGAGCCGGGACCAGGCCGAGGGGATCGGGGCTCTGGTAGCGGGCGGTGACCGGGTCGTAATACCGCAGATGGTTGTAGTGGAGTCCGGTCTCGGCGTCGGCGTACTGGCCGGGGAAGCGCAGAGGGCAGTCGGTCTGCCCGCCGACGGCTGGTTGCCGGTCCCATACCGTGCGCGTGCTCCGCCACGCCACATCGCCGTCGGAGCCGATGAGTTCGCTGGGGGCACCGATGAGATCGGTGACGATGGCGTAGAAGCGTTCGTCGATCTGGGCCAGCGGACGGTGTGTGCCAGGCGCGTACTCCCAGGTCGTGGCGGCCTGCCCCGTCACCTCTTCCGTCATGCGCGCGCCGTCCCAGACGAACACGGTCTCCGCGATGAGGCCGCTGTCGCCCCACTGCTGCTTGGCGATCCGGCGGCCCAGCGCGTCGTACAGATAGCGCCAGACGCTGCCGTCCGGCGTGGTGACGCCCGTCCCCCCCGTGGTCCCCGTCAGCTCCGGGGCATTGTTTCACCTCGGTCATGAGTGACGTGTGGGAACTGCGGCGGGGTTCCCGATGACCGGAACAGGTGGTCGCGGCCTGCGGATCACTGCTCCAGCAGGGGAGGGGGCGGGGTGAGGTGGGCTTCGGTGCGGGCCAGGCGGTGGGTGGTGCGGCGGGTGGAGGGGAGGGCGGTGAGGAGAAGGAGGGCGGCGAGGGCCAGGTAGATGGCGGCGAGGTCCTTGGCGGTGGGGCCCCACAGGAGCACGGCGGCGCCCAGGGCGGCGAAGAGGGTGGCGAGGGCGAGCGCCAGGCGGCGGGTGGTGCGGGCTGCCCGGCGTTGGCGGTGCAGGAGGAGGGTCATGGCGTGGCGGGCCGCGGGGTCGGAGGGGATGACCTCCTTGCGCATGAGGCGGGCGGCCACGGCGACCTGCCGGGGGGTGAGCCCGGTCTCTGAGGCGATGTGCCGCCGGCTTCTCAGGTCTCGCCACGCAAACACCAAGCCGCCGGCCATGCCGCCGACGAGCGGGACGGTGGGGGCGGGCAGCCAGAACAGGCACACGGCGACGTAGAGCACGGCGGGCGCGAGGCGGACCCATATGTTGTCGCGCCAGGGACGTTCGCGGTCCCAGTCCATGGAGGCGGGCCTATCCGTGTCCGGGCGCCCCGGCGGCAGGGCCGGGGCACACGGACAACAGGGTGCGGGTCAGGGCTTGATGACGACGGAGTGGACGATCTTGTCCGCGAAGGTCTGCTTCTTGGCGTCCCAGGCGGGCCACAGGAAGCCGAGGTAGCAGGGCAGAGCGTCCAGGATGTGCAGCAGGCGCCGGCCGAAGGCCAGACCGAAGCCGAGGACCTGGCCGTCCGCCTCGCGCAGCGTGCGGGTGCCCACGACCTTCTTGCCCGGCGTCTGCCCGGTCGTACCCTCCATGTAGGAGAAGTAGATCGAACCGGCCAGGGCGACGACCGCGCCCAGCAGGGCCCCGGCCGTGCCGCCGATGCCGAAGCGCAGGATCGCGTACGGGACACCGAGGATGAGCGCGTCGATGAGATACGAACCCGCCCGCGCCCCCCAGTTGGCCAACGGGGGCATTCCGGTCGGCTGTTGACCGTAGTTCGCGACGTCAGGCTGGCCGCCGCCGGGGTAGGACGGTATGGGTCCCTGCCCGTAAGGGCCGGGCTGGCCATAGGGGTTGGGCTGTTGCTGCCCCTGCGGGTTGTGCTCCCAGGGGCCGGACTGTCCGCCGTTGTCGCCGTCGTATGGAGGTGGCTGTCTGTCACTCATGCCGCCGAGTACACAGGGCCTACCGGCAGGAGACAACCCTCTACCTGCAACGATTGCGTACCACTCGCCCAGCCGGGGCCGGTCAGCCGATCGGTTCGACGTACGTGGCGAGGTTGGCGAGCGAGGAGGCGATGCCGGTTTCGTGGTCGGCCTGGTCGATACCGGGCGGTACGTCGGTGGCGGTGACGGCGACCTCGGTGGCGTCGGCGGCGTCGTCGGTGGGCGTGAGAGACCAGGTCATCGTCATGGTGCCCGCATACAAAGGGTCGTCCGCCTCGAAGACGGCCTGCTGGACGACGCGGCGGTGCGGGACCAATTGCGTGAAGGCGACCGTGACGACGTCCGTCGCGTCCGAGGACTTGCCCGGGCTGTCGGCCGCGTCGAGATACGTGAGCACCATACGGAAGCCGCCGCCGGGGCGGGGGTCCCAGTGCTCGATCCGGCCGCGCATACCGTCCGGCGGCAGCCAGGCTTCGAGGGAGTCGCGGTCGATGAGGGCGCCGTAGATGGTCGCCGGTGGTGCCGCGATCACCCGGCTGGCGCGGTCGGTCCTACCCATGAGCCGAGTCTAGGACCGCAACGGCGGCGCCCGCACTCACGCCGTGCGGGCGATCCGTCGGACGTGTCGCCCGATACGTCAGAGCGCGGGCTGCTGCGCGGCGGCGAACGTCACGAACGCCGACCACGCGGCGGGCGTGACGGTGAGCGCCGGGCCCTCGGGGTCCTTCGAGTCGCGGATGTGAATCGCCTGCGGATGCGCGGCGACCTCGACGCAGTTGCCGCCGTCGCCGGTGCTGTGTGAGGACTTGTGCCAGTCGCACGCGACCTCGACGCAGTTCCCGCCCGCATCACTGCTGTACGAGGACTTGCGCCAGTCGTAGGCGAATTCGATGCAGTTCCCGCCCTCGCTGCCGCTGTAGCTGGACTTGACCCAGACCAAGTCGGAGGAGGGCTGCGGCCGTGCTGCGCGGTTCATCGGTCTCCTAGCAGATCGTCCAGCAGGCGCTTGCTCTCCTCGGGAGTGAGGGCCTGCGCACGCAGCATCCCATATTTCTGCTGGAGCACGCTGACTTCATCTGGATCATCGACGAGGACGCTGACACGCTGCCCCTCGATGTACGCCAAGTGCTCGTGAGCGGGCGTTTCCAGCAGCACCATGGAGCCGTCGAGCCCGGCGTGATGCTCGCAATCCGTCGGCATGATCTGGATGGTGACGAAGGGCAAATCGGCCAGCGCCCGCAGGTGCTGGATCTGGCGACGCAACGCGTTACGGCCACCGATCGGACGGTGAAGGATCGACTCCTCGATGACGTGCGTCATGTTCGGCGGGGGCTTGCGGTCGAAGACCTTCAGCCGCGCCAAGCGGTCCGCGATCCGTTCCTCGATCTCGTCCGGGCTCAGGGGCGGGTAAACCTGGTTGATCACCGCTCGGACGTACTCCTCGGTCTGGAGCAGGCCGGGGACGACGACCGTCTCGTACGACATCAGGCTCAGCGCCAGCGGCTCCTCCTCCATGTAGTCCTGCGCGAACAGCGGATACCGCTCCGCCTGCGGGACTTCGGCGACGGCCACCTCCAGCGTCTGGCTCGTGCGGAGCAACTGGTCGAGCTGGCGGGCCAGCCGCAGGCCGAGCGGTCTGCGGCCCTGCTCGATCGATGCGATCTGGTCCAGGCTGAGATTCACCTCGTCGGCGAGCCGCTGCTGCGACATACCGCTCGCACGCCTGAACTGGCCGACCGTGGCGCCGATGACGCGCCACGCTGAGTTTTTTCGTGGTCGCTTTCCGTAGGGCATGCGATCTCTATTTCCGTCCCAAACCCGCGCCACCCTCGTCCGGCTCGTACAGTCCGGTTGTACGGGTTCACGCGGGGTACGGTCCCGCGCCTCTTCTTCTGTAGCGGGCCGAAATCCACGGCCCCTCGGGGAGGGACACCATGGACCGGGCCACGCTTGCCGTCACCGTTCTCTCGGTTCTCACGGCCAAGGGGTGCGCGCTGCTGGGGTATTGGCTGCGGCTGCGCTGGCGGGCGCGTTACGAGCACGCGCGCGCCGCGTATCTCGCCGAGGCCGTCAACGGCCTCGGGGCGGGGGACCGGCTGGAACTGGACGACGCACGCGGTGGCGGCCACCGGCTCCACCTGACGATCAGCCGCGCGGCGGGCCGAAGGGACGATGAGAGCACGTGACCGACCATGAACCGCCGACCACCGCGTCGGCACAGCGCTTACCGGGGGAGACCGGCGCCCCCGAGCGCGTACGCGGCACCGTGGACGAGGAGTTCTCGGACTTCTACCGCGCCGAGATACGCGGCCTCGTCGTCTTTCTGCTGCACCACGGGGCCGCGCTGGCCGTCGCGGCCGACATGGCGCAGGAGGCGATGATCCAGGTCCACCGCTACTGGACCACGGTCCGCACTCCGCGCGCGTACGTCCGCACCGTCGCCGCCCGCGCGCTCGCCCGCAAGACGGCGGCGGTCCGGGAGGACCCGGTGGACGAGGTGCCGGAACCCACCTCGCTGCTGCCGCGTCCGGACGCGTACGCCGACTGGGAGGAGCGGCATGTGACGCTCGCCCTGCTCCGGAGTCTTCCGCCGCGCCAACGGCAGATCCTGGCCTGGACGTTGGACGGGTACGCGCCCGCCGAGATCGCCGAGCAACTGACGATGACTCCCGAGGCCGTACGCGCCAGTCTGAAGAAGGCGCGGCGCGCCGCCGTGCGTCTCCTCGCCGAGGAGGACGACCGGTGACCGCGGAACACCACCGCGACGAGCGGCTGCTCGCCGAGCGCGCCCGCTCCCTCGCCGGGGACCTCGACGCCGTCCTCGACATCGAGGCGGGTCTGTCCGAGGTGCTGCTCCAGTCCCGCCACGCGGCTCTCACACAGGACGTGCCCCTCGACGTCGACGCGGGCCTCGCGTCCGTACTCCCCGCGCCGGACCCGGACCGGATTCCCGGCGCGCCGCCGCCACCCGCCCCGACCACGAAGTACGCCCCGCCCAGGAGTCCGAACCTCGTGGAGGCGATGCTGCACGTCAACTTCCCTGCTGGCATGGCCAAGTTTGAATCCACGCTGACCCCGGCCGTCGGACGCATGGAAGTGCGGAGCCAGCCGCAGATCGCCGCCGGTACGCGGGCCGTCTTCCTGGCACAGCGCCTCGCGGACGACGACGGCGGAGACCGGGGGCGCGCCCTCGACCGCGTCGATCTGCTCGCGGCGGTCCTCGACTTCGCCCGGCATATGGTCAGGGAACCCGAGTTCGTCAGCGCTTTCCGCCGTGCGGCGACCTTCCTCGGGCGCGCTGAACCGGCGCCCGGCCGGCCCCTGACCGCGGACGGCTATCTCAGGGAGGCTCTGCGACTCGCCCGCGAGGCGATGCACGGGATGGCCGCCGGAGGAGACTCCTACCTGTCGCGGACGGCTGATCTGGCCTACGAAATCGCCGCCGCCCCCGGCCTCGACCGGGCCCTGGCCGAACGCGCCGCCCGCATCCTCGGCGCGGTCCGGATCGCCCTGGTGCGGCGCCAGTTCGCCACTCACCTGGTCACCCACGACGACCAGCGGATGGCCCTGCTCCTGGACGACTTCACCGTCACCGACCTCACCTCGGTCGACCTGCGCGGCGCCGACCTCACCGCCGTCCGCTGGACCGAGACCGGCACCCGCTGGCCCCCCGGCTTCGACCTCGCCGACCTCCGCTCCCGCTCGGACGAGTCCCCGCCGGGCAGCGCCATCTACGTCGTCCGAGGCGACTCGGCCACCGTCTCCGACTCCGTGGACCCGTAGGAGGCCCCCCGAGCCCGGCTTGCCCTGGGGGCGACTACTTCCCGGCCGGAGGCCCGTACCACTGGAGTGCCTGGCCGGTAACGGCCGCGACGCGCTCGAAGTCGCGGTCGCGGTGCAGGAGGGTGAGGCCCTGCAGTTCCGCTGTGGCGGCGACCACCAAGTCCACGGCGCCGGCGCCGCGGTGCTCTCCGCGTTCCGTGAGGAGGCCCTGCACTTGCCAGGCGCGGTCGTACGCGCGGTCGTCCACGGGCACCCGGCCGAACAGCATGTGCATGTCCGCGGTGGCTTGCGCACGGTCAGCGGCCGACCGTGCGCTGTAGAAGAACTCCAACTCGGTGATCGGGCAGGTGGCGATCAGACCGGCCGCTGCCGCTTGGTCCCAGCCGAACTGCTCCGCGTCGCCGCGCATGATCCGTGCGAGGGCGCTGGTGTCGATCAGAAACTGCGCCGCGCTCACCGGCGGTAGTTCGTCTTGTCCTCGAAGATCTCCAAGTCGAAGGCCCCGTTGGCGGCTTGGGCACGCAAACGCGTGAGGGCGAGCGCTCGTCTCCGGTTCTCCAAAACCTCACGCAGGGCTGTGTTGACGGTCTCTCTCTTCGTGCCCGTGCCAAGGGCCTGGGCCACATCGGCGAGCAGTTCGTCGTCCAGGTCGATCACGGTCCGGCTCATAGGATGCACCTCCGGTGATATCAACTCAGGTGTCGAGTATATCTCGCCCGATATCGAAAACGGGCCGGTGACGAACGGCACACGTACTGTCGGGTAACCCGGAGAGGGGCGCGGTCATAAGGTGAGCGGCGTACGGATGGGCGCGGGCGGGCTCATACGTGCGGGCACAGACGTAGGCTCCCCACCCTCGATCGATGAAACGGGAGATGGAATGCGCTCGGCGAAGGACTTCTTTCGGCCGTTGGCCGTGGGGGCACCGGCCCCCGTGCGGGAGGTGCCGTTCCGGCCCTCGCGGATGATCCACTTCTTTGATCCCGGCAACGAGAAGATGGCGGCGAAGGTGCCGACGCTGGCGCCGCAGGTCGACGTGCTGCTGGGCAATCTGGAGGACGCCGTACAGGCGGACCGCAAGGTGGCGGCGCGCGAGGGCCTGGTGGCGGTCGCGAAGGCGAACGACTTCGGCGACACGCAGTTGTGGACGCGGATCAACAGCCTGGACTCGCCGTGGGCGCTGGACGACCTGCTGACGCTGGTGACGGAGATCGGCGACCGCCTCGACGTCATCATGGTGCCGAAGGTGGAGGGCGCGGCGGACATCCACTACGTGGACCGGCTGCTGGCGCAGCTCGAGGCCAAGGCACACGTCGAACGGCCGATCCTGGTGCACGCGATCCTGGAGACGGCGACCGGCGTGGCCAATGTGGAGGAGATCGCGGGCGCGAGCCCCCGGATGCAGGGGCTGTCGCTCGGCCCGGCCGACCTCGCCGCGAGCCGCCGGATGAAGACCACCAGGGTCGGCGGGGGACACCCCGGCTACCTGGTGCGGGAGGACCCGAAGGGCGACGGCGCGCCCCGGGCGACGTACCAGCAGGACCTGTGGCACTACACGATCGCCCGAATGGTCGATGCCTGCGCCGCGCACGGGATTCTGCCGTACTACGGGCCCTTCGGGGACATCCAGGACGTGACGGCCTGCGAGGACCAGTTCCGCAACGCCTTCCTGCTCGGGTGCGTCGGCGCGTGGTCGCTGCACCCGGTGCAGATCGCCGTCGCCAAGCGGGTCTTCTCGCCCGCCCCCGAGGACGTGGCCTGGGCGCGCCGGGTGATCGACGCCATGGGCGACGGTACGGGCGCGGTGATGATCGACGGCAAGATGCAGGACGACGCCACGTACAAGCAGTGCCTGGTGGTGTCGGAACTGGCGGACGCCCTCGCCGCCCGCGACCCGGAGCTGGCCGACGCCTACGCGGCGGCGGAGAAGGCCGAGCAAGTGGAGAAGGCCGAGCAAGTGGAGAAGGCCGAGCAATCGGAGAAGGCCGAGCAAGTGGAGAAGGCCGAGCAGGCCGAGAAGGAGGACACCCGATGAACGACCGGATCACCCCCCGCCGCTCCGTCCTCTACATGCCCGGCGCCAACGACCGCGCCCTGGAGAAGGCCAAGACCCTCCCCACCGACGCCCTCATCCTCGACCTGGAGGACTCCGTCGCCCCCGACGCCAAGGCCGACGCCCGCAAGCGCGTCGCCGAGGCCGCGGCGAGCGGCGAGTACGGCTACCGCGAGGTGACCGTCCGGGTCAACGCGCCCGGCACCCCCTGGCACGCCGACGACGTGAAGGCCGCGGCGGAAGCGGCCCCGGACGCCGTCGTCGTACCGAAGGTCGACTCCCCGGAGACCGTACGGGAGGTCGAGGAGGCCCTGGTGAGGGCCGGGGCCCCGGACCGCACCGCGATCTGGGCGATGATCGAGACCCCGCGGGCCGTCTTCGCCGCCGCGGCCATCGCGGCGGCCTCCCCGCGGCTCACCGTCCTCGTCATGGGCACCAACGACCTCGCCAAGGAACTACGCGCCGAGCACGTACCGGGCAGGGCCCCGCTGCTCACCGGTCTGTCGCTCGCCCTGCTCGCGGCCCGCGCCAGCGGCAAGGCCGTCTTGGACGGTGTCTACAACGACGTACGTGATCTGCCCGGCTTCGAAGCCGAGACCCGACAAGCCAGGCAGCTCGGCTTCGACGGCAAAACGCTGATCCACCCCACGCAGCTCGAACCGTGCAACCGGATCTTCGCCCCCGCGCAGGAGGAGATCGACAGGTCCCGCCGGATCGTCGAAGCCTTCGAAGAGGCCACGTCACAGGGGCGAGGCGTGGTCACCGTGGACGGCAGGATGATCGAGAATCTGCACGTGGAAGAGGCCCGCAGGGTCCTCGCCCTGGCCGAGGCCGTCGCCGGACGCTGACCCGAATGCCCGTCAAGGACGGGCAAAAAGCGACAAGAAGCGGGGCCCGGCCGACCGGCGGCGGGGCCCCGCCCGCATGCGCTTCTGTTGGGATCCACCATGAAGTGCGGACGGACACTGTACGAAGTAGATGGCCCGTTATTCGGTTCCCGCTCGTACTGTCGAGGCATGACCACATCGCAAGAGGTGCCTGCGGACGTGAACGACGCCCGCGGTCGCGTAGCCGATCTGCTCGCCATCCGCGAGCAGGTCCGTCGCGGGCCGAGCGAGCGGGCGACCGAGGCCCAGAAGGCCAAGGGCAAGCTCACCGCCCGCGAGCGGATCGATCTGCTGCTCGACGAGGACAGCTTCCGCGAGGTGGAACCGCTGCGGCGGCACCGTGCGGTCGGCTTCGGTCTCGAAGCCAAGCGGCCCTACACCGACGGCGTCATCACCGGCTGGGGCACCGTCCACGGCCGTACGGTCTTCGTCTACGCCCACGACTTCCGGATCTTCGGCGGCGCGCTCGGCGAAGCGCACGCCACCAAGATCCACAAGATCATGGACATGGCCATCTCGGCCGGCGCGCCCCTGATCTCCCTCAACGACGGTGCCGGAGCCCGCATCCAGGAGGGCGTCTCGGCGCTCGCCGGATACGGCGGCATCTTCCAGCGCAACACCAAGGCGTCGGGCGTGATCCCGCAGATCTCGGTGATGCTCGGCCCGTGCGCGGGCGGCGCGGCGTACAGCCCGGCGCTCACGGACTTCGTGTTCATGGTCCGCGAGACCTCGCAGATGTTCATCACCGGTCCCGACGTCGTCCAGGCCGTGACCGGCGAGAAGATCACGCAGAACGGACTCGGCGGCGCCGACGTCCACTCCGAGGTCTCCGGCGTCTCGCACTTCGCGTACGACGACGAGCAGACCTGCCTCGAAGAGGTGCGCTACCTGCTCTCGCTGCTCCCGCAGAACAACCGCGAGAACCCGCCCGCCGTCGAGAGCCACGACCCGGCCGACCGGCGCGGCGACGTCCTGCTCGACCTGGTGCCGGCCGACGGCAGCCGCGGTTACGACATGCGCAAGGTCATCGAGGAGATCGTCGACGAGGGCGAGTTCCTGGAGATCCACGAGCGCTGGGCGACCAACATCATCTGCGCGCTGTCCCGGCTCGACGGACAGGTGGTCGGCATCATCGCCAACCAGCCGATGTCGCTGGCCGGTGTGCTGGACATCGAGGCGTCCGAGAAGGCCGCCCGCTTCGTCCAGATGTGCGACGCCTTCAACATCCCGCTGGTCACGCTGCTGGACGTGCCGGGCTTCCTGCCCGGCGTCTCCCAGGAGCACGGCGGCATCATCCGGCACGGCGCGAAGCTGCTGTACGCGTACTGCAACGCCACCGTGCCGCGCATCTCGATCATCCTGCGCAAGGCGTACGGCGGCGCGTACATCGTCATGGACTCGCAGTCCATCGGCGCCGACCTGACCTACGCCTGGCCCACCAACGAGATCGCGGTGATGGGAGCGGAAGGCGCCGCCAACGTCATCTTCCGCCGCCAGATCGCGGAGGCCGACGACCCCGAGGCGATGCGGACGCGCATGGTCAAGGAGTACAAGTCCGAGCTGATGCACCCGTACTACGCGGCCGAGCGCGGCCTCGTCGACGACGTGATCGACCCCGCGGACACCCGCGCGGTGCTGATCAGCTCGCTGGCGATGCTCCGCACCAAGCACGCGGACCTGCCGTCGCGCAAGCACGGCAACCCGCCCCAGTAGTCATGGAGACCACCTTGAGCACTCCCGCCGATTCCCTCGTGCGCGTCGAGAAGGGGCACGCCGCTCCTGAGGAGCTGGCCGCGCTCACCGCCATCCTGCTGGCGCGTGCCGCCGCCGGTGACGCCCCCGAGGCCGCCGACACCCCCAAGCGCCGCTCCACGGCTGGCTGGCGCCGCCTGGAGCGCACCCCCGGCTTCCGCGCCCCGCACTCCTGGCAGGGCTGAGCCGCACCTTCCACGGGCCGCCCGGCGCGACCCACGACGGCTTCGGGCCCCACCGCGCAAGCGGTGGGGCCCGAAGCCGTTACGGGAGAGCGGACCCGGCGCCTACCGCAGCCGCGCCATCAGGGCGTGCTCGACCAGCGTGATGAGCGCGCTCTTGGCATCGCCGCGATTGCGCGCGTCCGTCGTGATGATGGGGGCCTCGGGCCCGATCTGGAGGGCCTCACGGACCTCCTCGGGACCGTACGGCTGGTGTCCGTCGAAGCCGTTGAGGGCGATGACGAACGGCAGGCCGCTGTTCTCGAAGTAGTCGACGGCCGGGAAGCAGTCCGCCAGGCGCCGCGTGTCGACCAGCACGATCGCGCCGATCGCGCCGCGCACCAGGTCGTCCCACATGAACCAGAAACGGTCCTGCCCCGGCGTCCCGAACAGATAGAGGATCAGATCCTCGTCGAGCGTGATGCGGCCGAAGTCCATCGCCACGGTCGTCGTGGTCTTGTCCGGCGCGTGCGTCAGATCGTCGATCCCGGCCGACGCGGACGTCATCACTGCTTCGGTGCGCAACGGATTGATCTCCGACACGGCCCCGACGAACGTGGTCTTGCCCACGCCGAACCCGCCGGCCACCACGATCTTCGCAGACGTGGTCGACCGGCGGACCGTATCGCCCCCGCTGGAGCCCCCGCTAGAGCTTCCGAAGTCCACTGAGCACCCTTTCAAGCAATGTCACGGCTGGCTGTCCGCCCGAGGACTCGTCGCCGCCGGGCTGGTGGATCTGGACCAGTCCGGCCTCAGCCAGGTCGGCCACGAGAATCCGGACCACACCGAGCGGAATCGTCAGCAGAGCGGAGATCTCCGCGATCGACTTGATCTCCCGGCAGAGCAGGCAGATCCGCTGGTGTTCCGGCAACTGCCCACGCAGTCGCTCGGGGTCGGCGGTGGTACTGACCAGCGCCTCTATGGCGAGCTGGTAACGCGGCCTGGTACGGCCGCCGGTCATCGCGTAAGGGCGGACGAGCCCGGAAGGGGCGGGGGGCCGCTTGCTCGCGCCGCCGCTCCCACCGCCGTTCCCGTAACTGCCGCCGCCCCCGTGACCGCCGCTGCCGCCGCCGTGGCGGGGGCCCTGCGGCGGCGCGTAGGGCTGGATACGCGGTTGCCGGTACTGCGGCTCGGGCTCCGGAGAGGGCGCCGAGGGGAAGTTGTAGGGGTTGAGGGGCGGCTGATGCTGGCTGCCGTACGGGTCTCCACCGGGGGACGTGCTCACGAGTCCTCCTCCTGATACGGCTGCGATCCCCCGTCCGAGTACCCGGCTGGTACTCGGACGACCGCTGCCCTTCGCTTTGTTGACGCTGTTCGAGCTAGTTGAGCAGGCTGCCCTGAAGCTCGGCCCGCAGGTCCGGGGTGAGGACGGTGCCCGCTCGGTCGACGAGCAGGGCCATTTCGTAGCCGACCAGGCCGATGTCGCACTCGGGGTGCGCCAGTACGGCCAGCGAGGATCCGTCGGAGACGGACATGATGAAGAGGAAGCCGCGCTCCATCTCCACCACGGTCTGGTTGACGGAGCCGCCCTCGAAGATGCGGGAGGCCCCGGCGGTGAGCGACGTCAGCCCGGAGGCGACGGCGGCGAGCTGGTCGGCGCGGTCGCGGGGGAATCCGTCGGACATCGCGAGCAGCAGGCCGTCGGCGGAGACCACCACCGTGTGGGACACCCCGGGGGTGTTGTCCACGAAGTTGGTGATCAACCAGTTCAGGTTCTGTGCCGCCTGGCTCATCGGACTCAACTAGCGCTCCTGGTTCTGGGGGCCGCCGAATGGGTGCTCGGTGGCCTGTCCGTTCGTATCAGTTCCAGCAGTGCGTCCCTTCTGGACGCCACGCCGCAGGTTACTCAACCTGCCGCGTACGTCCTCGGGGGCGCGGGAGACCTGTGGGCCGCCCTGCGGGGTCTGCGCCGCGGTGCCCGGGACCAGATTGGCCTTGGGCACCCGTCGGGGCAGGCCCGAGGGGGTGACCCCGCCCGCCTTGGGCTCGCGGACCTGCTCGGCCCGGTGCCAGTTCTCGTCATTCGTCGACCGCCATTCGGTCGTCGGCTCCGGTTCCCGGTGCTGCCGGGGCTCTGGAGCCTCCTGGGCAGGCTGTTCCTGAGGTGGTTCCGGCCGCTGGCGGTCACGGCGCGGCAAACCCGCGTCCGTCAGCGAAGGGGAGCCTACGCTCTCGGACGGCCGCTGGGGGAGCGGCGGAGCGGATTCCGTTACGTCCGCCCGCGGCTCGGGCTCCTGCGGGGGCTCCGGAACCGGCCACTCCTGCGACGGGGCCTGGTAACCGGTGAACTCCGGCTGGAAGCTCTGGCCGTACGCGGGGTCGTAGGGCTGAACGAAGCCCTGGTCGAATCCCTGGTCGAAGCCCTGCGGGGCGCCCTGGTCATAGCCCTGCTGGGCGCCCTGCCCGTACCCCGGCACCGCGCCGTCGTCGAAGGCCCGCGCGCTCTCGGGGAAACCGTTCCGCTGGTAGCCCTGCTGCTCGTAACCGGACTGGAAGCCCTGCTCGTAGGTCTGCTGCTGATAGCCGGGGTCGAAGCTCGGGTCGTACGGGGGCTGCGCCTGCCGGCCCTGCTCCGGGTAGCCGTTCTGCTCCGCCTGCTCCGGGTAGCCGCCCTGTCCGGGGAAACCGTTCTGCTCCGGGAAGCCGGGCTCGTCGCCCTGGCGGTCCGACGTGGCCGCTTCGAGCTGGGCGCGGCGCTCCTCGCGGACCAGCGACCGGCCCACCGGGTCGAGCGTCGGCGCCGCCGTACCGTCGGCGGTCTCGTAACGCGAGTCGTCGAAGCCCAGCTCGGCCGCGGTCGGCATGTGGCCGACGTCCTGCACCGACTGCTCGGGCACGATCCGCGAGACGGTGAAGTCGCGCTCGTCGTCCTCCGGCAGCAGGGCCTCGCCGCCACCGCCGTGGGTGATCGGCTCGGGCAGCATCACCAGCGAGGTCGTACCCGCCTGCTCGCCCGACGGCCTGAGCTGCACCCGGATGCCGTGCCGGTCGGACAGCCGCCCGACCACGAACAGGCCCATCCGCTTGGCGATCTCCACATCGACTGTCGGCGGGTCGGCCAGCTTGTGGTTGATGTCGGCGAAGTCCTCGGCGGTCAGGCCGATGCCCTTGTCGTGGATCTCCACCATCACCCGGCCGTCCGGCAGCCGGGTCGCGGTCACCCGCACCTTGGTCTGCGGCGAGGAGAACGTCGTCGCGTTCTCCAGCAGCTCGGCCAGCAGGTGCACCAGGTCGGTCACGGCGCTGCCGTGGATGTCCGTCTCCGGGATGCCGACCAGCTCTATACGGTCGTACGCCTCCACCTCGGACGCGGCGGCGCGGAGCACGTCGACCAGCGGAATCGGCTGATTCCACTGCCGGCCCGGCTCCTCACCCGCGAGGACCAGCAGATTCTCGCCGTTGCGGCGCATGCGGGTGGCGAGGTGGTCCATCTGGAAGAGGTGCTCGAGCTGGTCGGGGTCGGCCTCGTTGTTCTCCAGCTCGGTGATCAGGGTGAGCTGGCGCTGGATGAGGCCCTGGTTGCGCTGCGAGAGGTTGGTGAAGATCGCGTTGACGTTGCCCCGCAGCAGCGCCTGCTCCGCGGCGAGCCGCACGGCCTCGCGGTGCACCTGGTCGAAGGCGCGCGCGACCTCGCCGATCTCGTCCTGGCTGTTGATCGGGATCGGCGCCACGGTGGTGTCCACCCGGCCCGGGTCGGTCCGCGAGAGCTGGTCGACCATCGACGGCAGCCGCGTCTCGGCGATCTCGAAGGCCGCGCCGCGCAGCCGCCGCATCGCCCGGCTCATCGAGCGGGCCATCATGCCCGCCACGATGAAGGCCAGGATCAGCGCCACGATCACGATCGCGGAGTTCACGATCGCGTCCCGCTTGGCGTTCGACGCGATCGTCGAGGCGTCGGCGGCGGCCTGGTCGGCCAGCGAGTTCTCGACCGTGTGGTACGCGTCGAAGGAGAGCGTGGAGGCGGCGAAGTACGACTCGGGCGTGATGCCCTCGGCGCGCAGCTGCGCGACGGTCTTCCCCGGCGTGGCGATCTCGGTGACCATCTTCGGCAGGTCCGGCGGTACGACGAACGCCGTGTGCGCGGCCTCCGCCTTGCGCTGCGCCTCGCCGATCAGGTCGGTGCCCTTCTTCTCCGCGGCGGCCTGCGCGTCCTTCAGCCGCTGCACGTCCGCGGCCGTACCGCTGCCGTTGTACTCCGCGACCGAGATGCCCTGGAGGTACTGGTACGAGCCCAGCGCGGTCTTCTGGAGGGCCAGCTCCTTGTCGGAGACCGGCTTCTGCACCAGGATGTGCGTGCCGATCGACCTGGTCAGGGACTCGGCGGCCTTGGCCAGTGACACCGCGTAGAGGGTGCGGCCGTAGGCGGTGACATTGCTGGTGCCGTAACCTAGCTCATTGTCCAGTTCCAACAGCGGGTGCTGGATCTTGACGTAGAACTCCTCGGTCTGCACCCCGGAGAGCTGACGGGTGTACGCGACCTTGCGGAGCGTGGCGAGCTGCGGCTCGACGGTCCTGAAGTTGGCCATCCGGCGCTTGAGCCCGGCCTCGTTCGGCATCTTGGCCGCGGCGGCGTCGAATTCGCGGGCCGCCTCGTCGGTGGCGGCGCGGGCGGTGGAGACCGCCGGATCGTCACGTTTTCCCGCCAGCAGCGGAACCGCGGTGACATCACGTTCGTTGATCAGTGCGTGACTGTAGGTCGTGGCGGCGCGTACCAGATTCGCGGTACGTACGGCGTCGTCGGCCTGGCTCCAGGTGTCGACCGAGCTCTTGACCCGGAAGCCGCCGAAGACGAGGGCGACCAGGACCGGGATCAGCAGGATGACGTTGAGGCGGGTCGCGACCCGCCAGTTGCGCATGCTCAGCCGGGTGCCCGGGTCGTCCGGCGGCTCGGGAGCCGAGATGGCGGGTGCGCCCCCGGGACGTTGGGGCGGCGTGAAGTTCCCCCGCGGACCCTGAGCAGGGCCCGCTTCTGCTCGCCTCGTGTTCCTCACTGGACCAACAACCTCTCGGCGACGGCACGAACGAAGGCCGTTACTACTCTCGGGTTCTGCGAATTCCAGCACGTCATGTAGGCCCCAGCCAAACGTCCGGCATATGGGACGCGGCACAGTAACGGCGAAGATAAAACGGGCATAAGTAAAATCCCCCGTCAAACCATATGACAGATGTACGCGCTGCGACACCGGCTGAGCGCGAGCCGTGTTCGACGCCCGCCGAAACTCTCTCGAAATGTTATGAAGACGGGGACCGGCCGTGTCTCCTGACACAGCCGGTCCCCGTGGCTTGTTTTCACCAGCAACTCGCCGCTGGCGCCTGTCTGTTGAGCCTTCTTCCGAGCCTGCCCGCTACTTCAGCCGGGCAAGCAGCGCGTGCTCGACCAGCGTGATCAGCGCGCTCTTCGCCTCGCCGCGATGGCGGGCGTCGGTCGTGATGATCGGTGCCTCGGGCCCGATCTGGAGGGCCTCGCGCACCTCCTCCGGACGGTACGGCTGGTGTCCGTCGAAGCCGTTGAGGGCGATGACGAACGGCAGGCCGCTGTTCTCGAAGTAGTCGACGGCCGGGAAACAGTCCGCGAGCCTGCGGGTGTCCACCAGCACCACGGCGCCGATCGCACCGCGCACCAGGTCGTCCCACATGAACCAGAAACGGTCCTGGCCGGGCGTCCCGAACAGGTACAGGATCAGGTCGTCGTCCAGGGTGATACGGCCGAAGTCCATGGCCACCGTGGTGGTGGTCTTGTCCTGGACGTGGCTCAGGTCGTCGATCCCGGCCGAGGCCGAGGTCATCACGGCCTCGGTGCGCAGCGGGTTGATCTCCGACACGGCACCCACGAACGTGGTCTTGCCGACACCGAAGCCACCCGCCACCACGATCTTCGCAGACGTGGTGGACCGCACCGATTGCTGCGCGCCGTACGCCGGCTGCGGCTGCGGCCTAGAGCTTCCGAAGTCCACTGAGCACCCTCTCAAGCAGTGTCACATCAGGCTGGCCGCCCGCCTCGCCGCTGCCCGGCTGATGGATGGCGACCATGCCGGCCTCGGCGAGGTCGGCCACAAGAATCCTGGCCACACCGAGCGGGATGGCGAGCAGAGCGGAGATCTCCGCGACCGACTTGATCTCGCGCGTGAGATGGCAGATCCGCTGGTGTTCCGGCAGCAGCCCCGCGTACTGCCCCGGGTCGGCGGTCGTGCTGACCAGCGCCTCGATGGCGAGCTGGTAGCGGGGCCGAGTGCGGCCACCTGTCATGGCGTACGGCCGAACCAGCGGCTGATCGCCTTCCACCCCGTACGGCGCGTGGTGGGACGCGCCGTACGGGCCCGGCGAAGCGGGTGGCGGGGTCATGAGGGTCCTCCGTGTCCGGGCAGTGCTGTCGCGGTGCGGGAAGTACGGAAAAACATGGGGGGAGACGGATGGTTCAGTGCATGAGGCTGCCCTGGAGCTCTGCACGGAGATCCGGGGTGAGGACGGTGCCCGCTCGGTCGACGAGCAGGGCCATTTCGTAGCCGACCAGGCCGATGTCGCACTCGGGGTGCGCCAGCACGGCGATGGAGGAACCCTCGGAGACGGACATGATGAAGAGGAAGCCGCGCTCCATCTCCACCACGGTCTGATTGACCGCGCCGCCCTCGAAGATCCGGGACGCCCCGGCCGTGAGGGAGGTCAGCCCGGAGGCGACGGCGGCGAGCTGGTCGGCGCGGTCGCGGGGGAATCCGTCGGACATCGCGAGCAGCAGGCCGTCGGCGGAGACCACCACCGTGTGGGACACCCCGGGGGTGTTGTCCACGAAGTTGGTGATCAACCAGTTCAGGTTCTGTGCCGCCTGGCTCATCGCACTCAACTAACGCTCCTGATTCGTACCGAAACCACGGCCGTCGGTGTTGCCCCCGGCCTCGCGGCCCTGCTGGATACCACGGCGGAGGTTGGTCAGACGTCCGCGTACGTCGTCGGGCGCCCGCGAGATCTGCGGGCCGCCCTGCGGCGCTTGCTGCGGCGCCGCGCCACCGGCGACGAGGTTGGCCCTCGGCACCCGGCGCGGCAGCCCCGACGGAGTGACCCCGCCGGCCGAAGGTTCGCGGATCTGCTCGGCCCGCTGACGCAGCGCGTCGTTGGGCGAGGTCCGCCAGTTCGGGGTCTCCCTGGGCAGCGGCTGCGCCACCGGAGCGGCGGGAGCCTGGCCCTGGTACTGCGCCGAAGCGGGCACGGAGGCGGGCGGCGCCTGTACGGGCTGCTGCTGACCGCCGCCGGGGCGCTGGACGCCGTTCCCGTTGCCGTTCCCGCTGTTCCCGCCGTTGCCGCCGTTGCCGTTTCCGTTGCCATTGGCGACACCGGGCGCCGTCGTGCCGGGGCGCTGCGGGCGGAACCGCTGCGGGGCCGCGGGCGGAGCCGTACGGCCCACCGGGCGGACCGGCGGGGCCTCCTGGCCGCGCGCGCTCTGCTCCACGTGGATCTGCTGCATCCGCTCGGCCTGGCCGGTGCGGAACCAGTCCGACTCGATCGACGAGAAGATCGGCGTCGGCTCGTCCCCGCGGGTCGGGGCCGGGGGCAGCGCCATCGGCTCGGCGGGCTGCTGGGGCTGCTGCTGCTGAGGCTGCGGCGCCTGGGGCTGCTGCGGGCTCTGCATCGGCTGCTGGACCGGGTACTGACCGGTGTTGCCCTGCTGCGGCTGCTGCGGCTGCACGGGGAACTGCCCGGTCCCGTACGGGTCCTGGTACTGCTGCTGGTTCTGGTCGTAGCCCTGGCCGCCGTTGCCCTGCTGGGGGCCGCCGCGCTGCGGCAGACCCTGGCCGGGGAAGGCGTCGGGGCGCGGGCCGCTGGGGGGCGGGCCCTGGTACTGGTTGTTGCCGGGGAAGCCCTGCTGCTGACCGGGCTGACCGCCCTGTCCCTGCTGACCGCCCTGGCCCGGACGGCCCTGGGGCTGCTGGCCGGGCATCCGGAACTCGCCGGTGCCGTCGGCCTGCACGGCCGGGAACTGCGCCGTGTCGCCGGGACCGCCCTGGCCCTGGCCGCCCTGCGGCTGGCCGGGCATCGCGAACTGGCCCGTGCTGTACGTCTCTTCGGGGCTGCGGGCGCCGCGCTGCGGCAGGCCCGGGTGGGGGCCGCCCTGCACCGGGAACTGCCCGGTGTCGCTGGTGCCGCGGCCGCCGCCCTGGTTGCCCTGGTTGCCGTGACCCTGGCCGCCCTGGCCCTGGTTGCCCTGGCCGGTCGGTGCGAAGTCGTCGTCGCGGACCGGCGGGAACTGCGCGGTGTCAGCGGGACCGTTCTGCCGCGGCGCGGGGCCCGAGCGACCGCCGAACACGTCGGAACGGAAGCCGGAGGGGCCGGTGCTCTGCGGCTGCGGCGGCGGGAACTGGCCCGGCTGCTGCTGACCGCTCTGCTGACCGCCTTGCTGACCGCCCTGCCGGCCGCCGAAGTTCTGGCCGCCCTGCTGACCGCCCTGACCGCCCTGGCCGAAGTCCTGACCGCCGCCGGGGGGACGGCCGAAGGCGCCACCGGGCTGCTGGAAGTCGCCGCGCGGGCCCTGTCCGGGAGCGTCGAAGGCGGAGGCCGCCTCGACGTCCTCGTGGCCGCGCGGGGTGTCCTGGAGACCGCGGTCGTCGGGGAAGCCCTGCTGGCCGCCGTTCTGGTCCTGCGCCCAGCGCGGCGTGCCGCCCTGCTGCGGGGGACCGCCGGGACGGCCCGCTCCGGGGCTCAGCGCCGGACGCTGCTGGCCGCCCGCGACCGGGGTGCGCTGCGGCGGCCGGTTGACCGGCGCGGAGTTGGGCGAGTTGCCGAACGCGCCGGCGATGCCGGAGCCCGCGGCGGCCGGGGGAGCGCCCGCGGGGCGCCCGCCGCCCATCTGGCCGATGTTCTTGGGGTTACGGCCGCCCTGCGTGACGTCCACGGGCAGCATGACCAGCGCGGTCGTACCGCCGGAGTCGGACGGGCGGAGCTGGATCCGGATGCCGTGCCGCAGCGACAGGCGGCCGACCACGAACAGACCCATGCGGCGGGAGACGGAGACGTCCACCGTCGGCGGGTTCGCCAGCCGCTCGTTGATGTCCGCGAGGTCCTCGGGCGACAGGCCGATACCGGTGTCGTGGATCTCGATCAGCACCCGGCCGTCCGGCAGCGAGTGACCGGTGACCTTCACCTTGGTCTGCGGCGAGGAGAACGACGTCGCGTTCTCCAGCAGCTCGGCGAGCAGGTGGACGAGGTCGTTGACGATACGGCCGGTGACCTCGGCCGACGGTACCGACGTCAGTTCGATCCGCTCGTACTGCTCCACCTCGGACGCGGCGGCGCGCAGCACGTCGACCAGCGGGACCGGGCGGGTCCACCGGCGGCCCGGCTCCTCACCGGCGAGGACCAGCAGATTCTCACCGTTACGGCGCATGCGGGTCGCGAGGTGGTCGAGCTTGAAGAGCGAGGAGAGCTGGTCCGGGTCGGCCTCGCGGGACTCCAGTTCGGAGATGAGCGAGAGCTGACGCTGGATGAGGCCCTGGCTGCGGCGCGAGAGGTTGGTGAACATCGCGTTGACGTTCCCTCGCAGGAGGGCCTGCTCGGCGGCGAGTCGTACGGCCTCGCTGTGGACCTCGTCGAAGGCCCGCGCCACCTGGCCGATCTCGTCGCGGCTGTTGATGCCGATCGACTCGACCGAGGTGTCGACGTCCTGCGGGTCGGTCTCGGAGAGCTGCTTGACCAGCTCGGGCAGCCGCTTCTGGGCCACGTCGTTGGCGGTCTGCTGGAGCCTGCGCAGCGACCGGATCATCGAGCGGGCCACGATGAAGGCGCCGACCACGGCGACGCCGAGGACCAGCAGGATGATCGCGCCGGAGATCAGCGCGGACTGCTTGGCCTCGCTCTGCAGCTTGAGGGCCTTCTGCTGCATCTCGTTGAGCAGCGACCGCTCGATCTGGCTCATCGCCTGGATCTTGGTCTTGGCCGCGTCGTCCCAGTCGAGGTACGAGCTGTCGATCTTGGTGATCGCGTTCTGCGAGGCGGCGATGCGCTGGCGCGTGGTGTCGTGCGCGCTGATCGTGAGGTTGCCGCCCTCGATCGGGGTCAGCAGCGCCGCGCTCTTGGGTCCGTAGATCTTCTGGAACCGGGTGAGCGCGGTGTCCTCGTTCGCGGCGCCGTACTTCACCGACTGGTAGTCGTTGGCGTTCAGCTTGCCGCCGGTGGCCAGCGCGGCGCTGATCACCGCGCGCTGGATCGACTCGTACTCCTTGGCGGAGGAGAAGGCAGCCAGCGCGCGGGTGCTCTGGATCATCTCGGGGTTGTTGGTCGCCTGCGCCATGTCCTGGGACAGCGAGAGCAGGGACTGCACCAGGTCGTCGTACTGCGAGACCGTCTGCGAGATGGTGGAGGTCGAGGTGTACGCCTCGTCGCGGATCTCCGCCAGGTTGGCGAGCTGCGTGCCGATCGCCAGCAGAGTGGCGCGGACGCCGGAGAAGACCGGGTCGCGCTCGGAGACGTTGTCGCTGGCGTTCAGATACTGCTTGTACTCGCGGTCGGTGGCCTGCCGGGAGGCCTCCACCGCGTCGTTGGTCTTGTCGCCGGACGACAGCGGTCCGGCCGAGCTGTCCCGTTCCTCCTGGAGCGCGGCGGCGAGCTGCGTCGCGTGCTCGGTGATGTCGGTCAGCGTCTTCATGTGCTCGAGCTGGTTGATGTTGTCCAGCGAGCTGTTGATGCGCATGCCGCCCAGGACGGTGGCCGTGACCACCGGGAGGGCGAGCAGGGAGACGAGTCTGGTGCTGATGCGCCAGTTGCGCATGGCTATTCGGGGCCCCGGCTTGCCCGCGAGACCGGTGATCTTGCCCGCCTCGATGCCGCTGGGCGTGCTCGGTCGTCCGGTGGCAGCCGTCGTGCCCGGCGCAGTGCTCGCCGAGTCACCCGCCTGCTGCGGTGTCGGGCCGTTGCCGGTCCCGCCGGGCTGCTGCTCCGGGTCGCCCGCAGCGCCGCTGTCCCTCTTGAAACGTCCCTGCACTAGCGTCGCAACCTCTGGACCAGGCGTCCCCCGCGATGAAGCGGACAGGACGGTGTCGAGTCATGGGGGCTCAGGCCGCCCCGGGTTGCGAGGAGGCCGATTGATGCCCTTCACCACCGCTCGGTGCTCGAACGCGCCCCCTGCGCGCCGGCTCGATGTGATGCGGCGGTCCGGGGAATTCCAGCACAGTGCTGGATCTCCCAACAAGGGCCGTAGCCGACCTGTTGGAATCCGTTACTCGTCGCGTCGGGCCAAGCACTGAGTGTTGACATTTGATGTGGTGAAAGCGGGGGATTCCGGACCTAGCACCCCCCTGTTCGCACGAGTCACTCGCTGTCCCAGCCGGGTCGATGACAGCTGAATCGTACGACTGTGTGGGACTTGACCGGTTTGAGTCTGCCGGTCGGATGCGCGCAATGCCTGCTTTGCGACTTACTTAGTGAGCAAAATCACAGCCTGGTGCATGTCTGGGCCACGTTGTTCCGGGAAAGGGCCGCACTAGCCTGGTGCTTTACACATCGCGGTTTTCTGTCAACCCGCGCCCTGCGGGCGCCCCGAGTCACCGAGGTCCACACGGCCGATGAAGACCACCATGCTGTTCCGTCCGATCGCGAACCCGCGCCGCACCACCCTCGCGCACCTCAAGGACGCCGCTGAACTCGGGGTCCCCGCCGCGTCGGACACCGAAGCCGCCACGACCGCCGAGCAGGCCGTCGCCGAGCCCCTGCCGCAGGTCACCGCGAACCCGCGCCGCACCGTCCTGCACGAGCTGCCCACCGCCTGATCGGCGCGTATGGGCCCGGCCACTAAGCTGGGCCCATGCGTATCGCGAGGTTCTCGATCGACGGCAATGTCGCCTTTGGGGCTGTCGAAGCGGCCGAAGGCACCGACGGCGGCGAAGGCGACGGCGGAACAGCCGGCCACGACGGCCTCGTCATCAACATCATGAAGGGCATCCCCTTCGCGGACTTCGAGCTGTCCGGTACGCGGGTCCCGCTCGACAAGGTGCGGCTGCTGCCGCCCGTGCTGCCGAACAAGGTCGTCGCCATCGGCCGCAACTACGCGGACCACGCGAAGGAGTTGGGCCACGAGGTGCCGACGGCGCCCTGGGCCTTCTTCAAGCCCTCCACCTCCGTGATCGGCCACGGCGACCCGATCGTGTACCCCTCCTTCTCGCAGGAGGTGCACCACGAGGCCGAACTGGCCGTCGTCATCAGCCGGTTGTGCCGCGAGGTGCCGCGCGAGCGGGTCCGCGACGTCATCCTCGGTTACACCTGCGCCAACGACGTGACGGCCCGCGACACCCAGCGGACCGAGAAGCAGTGGGCGCGCGCCAAGGGCTTCGACTCCTCCTGCCCGCTCGGCCCCTGGATCGAGACCGACCTCGACCCCTCCGACCTCGCCATCACCGCGACGGTCAACGGCGAGCTGCGCCAGGCGGGCCGCACCGCGCAGATGATCAACTCGATCGAGGACCTGATCGTCAACATCACCGAGGCGATGACGCTGCTCCCCGGTGACGTGCTGCTCACCGGCACCCCCGCGGGCGTCGGCCCGATCCGGCCGGGGGACGAGGTCTCCGTGACGGTCGAGGGCATCGGCACCCTGACCAACAAGGTCGTCGCGCGGAGCTGACCCGCTTCGTACCCTGGGCGTTATGCCGATACGAGCGGTTCTCTGGGACATCGACGACACGATCTTCGACTACGCGAGCGCCGACCGCGTCGGCCTGCGGGCCCATCTGGCCGTCGAGGGACTGCCGGACGGTTGCGGGAGCGTGGAGGCCGCCGTGCTGCGCTGGGCCGAGCTGACCGAGCTCCACTGGGCGCGGTTCTCGGCGGGGGAGTGCGACTTCGAGGCGCAGCGCAGGGACCGCGTGCGCGACTTCCTGGGGCTGCCGCTGACGGACGCGGAGGCCGAGGAGTGGTTCGACCGCCACCGCACGCACTACGAGGCCGCCTGGTCCCTCTTCCCCGACGCCGTACCCGCCCTGGACGGCCTCACCCCCCACTACCGGCACGCGGTGCTGTCCAACTCCGCCTTCGTCGTACAGGACCGCAAGCTGCGCGCGCTGGGCGTACGGGACCGCTTCGAGGTGCTGCTGTGCGCCGCGGAGCTGGGGGTCTCCAAGCCCGCCGCCGCGGCCTTCCACGCGGCCTGCGAGGCGCTGTCCCTGGAGCCGCACGAGGTCGCGTACGTGGGCAACGAGCCGGACATCGACGCCCGCGGCGCGGCCGACGCGGGCCTGGTCGGCATCTGGCTGGACCGCCACGACCTCGGCTCCCGTCCCGACCTCACCCGCATCACCGGTCTCGCCGAGCTTGCTGACCTGCTGCGCGGCGATACTCGTTTTGGAGCGGTGTCCCGCATCGGGTAATGTTCTTCCTGCGCCGCCCGAGAGGGCCGAAAGGTCCGGCAGGGGGGCGTGATCCAAGCACAATCCCGCAAGGGGTTGCGTTTTGATGGGGTATGGTGTAATTGGCAACACGGCTGATTCTGGTTCAGTTGTTCTAGGTTCGAGTCCTGGTACCCCAGCGCATAGTTCAGTGCATTGCAGTGCGAGCCCCCGTTGTGTAGCGGCCTAGCACGCCGCCCTCTCAAGGCGGTAGCGCCGGTTCGAATCCGGTCGGGGGTACAGATCCTTCCCGCGTGATCACCTGGGTCGCACCCGTTGGTCATGATGCAGGATCGCTAGGGCCCCCGTTGTGTAGCGGCCTAGCACGCCGCCCTCTCAAGGCGGTAGCGCCGGTTCGAATCCGGTCGGGGGTACGCAAGCAGAGAAGTAACGGTACGGCCGAGGTCCTCACTCAGGTGGGGGCCTTTTTCGTTTCCGGCCGTCGTTCCCGGCCGTCGTCCTCTCCCGCGGTCCAACCGCCGTACCGGGCAGGGGCGTTCGCGCACCGGCGGCCCCTGCCGAGGACGGTTCAGCCGCTGCGGCGCAGCGCCTCGCTCAGCCGGGCCGCGGCGTCGATGACGGCCTGCGCGTGCATCCGGCCCGGGTGCCGGGTCAGCCGCTCGATCGGTCCCGAGACGGAGACGGCGGCGACCACGCGGTTGGAGGGGCCGCGGACGGGCGCGGACACCGAGGCGACACCGGGCTCCCGCTCGCCGATCGACTGCGACCAGCCGCGGCGGCGTACGCCCGACAGCGCGGTGGCGGTGAAGCGCGCGCCCTGGAGGCCGCGGTGCAGCCGCTCGGGCTCCTCCCAGGCCATCAGGACCTGCGCGGCGGACCCGGCCTTCATCGGGAGCGTGGAGCCGACCGGCACGGTGTCCCGCAGGCCGGAAAGGCGCTCCGCCGCGGCCACGCAGATGCGCATGTCGCCCTGACGGCGGTAGAGCTGGGCACTTTCTCCCGTGACGTCCCGCAGGTGGGTCAGGACCGGGCCCGCCGTCGCCAGCAGCCGGTCCTCGCCCGCGGCGGCGGCCAGCTCCGACAGCCGCGGTCCCAGGATGAAACGGCCCTGCATGTCGCGGGCCACCATGCGGTGGTGTTCGAGCGCGACCGCCAGGCGGTGCGCGGTGGGGCGGGCCAGGCCCGTGGCGCCGACGAGGCCGGCCAGGGTGGCCGGTCCCGACTCCAGTGCGCTGAGCACCAGAGCCGCCTTGTCGAGAACGCCGACGCCGCTAGAATTGTCCATGCAACGATATTCGCGTCTCACACTGTGAAACGCAAGCTCAATTTTCCGGGGAAGCCGTCAGGCTGGGGGCACAGGGCAGGACCGCCGTGCTCCCGCGGAGACACCAGGGGAACCGACGGCGTCCGGCATACACGTGCACCACACACGAGTTGGCCCGCGAGGGTGCGGGCCGGAGGGACAGCGATGGGTAGGACACTCGCGGAAAAAGTCTGGGACGACCATGTCGTCCGCCGCGTCGAGGGCGAGCCCGATCTGCTCTTCATCGATCTTCACCTGCTCCACGAGGTGACCAGCCCCCAGGCGTTCGACGGGCTGCGGATGAACGGCCGACCGGTGCGGCGTACCGACCTCACCATCGCCACCGAGGACCACAACACCCCCACCCTCGACATCGACAAGCCCATCGCGGACCCGGTCTCCCGCACCCAGCTCGAAACGCTGCGCAAGAACTGCGCGGAGTTCGGCGTACGGCTGCACCCGCTGGGCGACGTCGAGCAGGGCGTCGTCCACGTGGTGGGCCCGCAGCTCGGGCTGACCCAGCCGGGCACCACCGTGGTCTGCGGCGACTCGCACACCTCCACGCACGGCGCCTTCGGCGCGCTGGCGTTCGGCATCGGCACCTCCCAGGTCGAACACGTGCTGGCCACCCAGACGCTGCCGCTCGCGCCGTTCAAAACGATGGCGATCACCGTGGACGGCGAACTGCCCCCCGGCGTCACCGCCAAGGACCTGATCCTCGCCGTGATCACGCAGATCGGCACCGGCGGCGGCCAGGGTTATGTCATCGAATACCGCGGCTCCGCCATCGAGAAGCTGTCGATGGAATCGCGGATGACCGTCTGCAACATGTCGATCGAGGCGGGCGCGCGGGCCGGCATGATCGCCCCCGACCAGACCACGTTCGACTACCTGGAAGGGCGCGTGCACGCCCCCAAGGGCGCGGACTGGGACGCGGCGGTGGCGTACTGGAAGACGCTGCGCACCGACGACGACGCGGTCTTCGACCACGAGGTGCGGATCGACGCCGCCACCCTGGCGCCGTTCGTCACCTGGGGCACCAACCCCGGCCAGGGCGCGCCGCTGAGCGCGGCCGTGCCGGACCCGGCGTCCTTCGCCGACCCCGGCGACCGGCTCTCCGCCGAGAAGGCGCTGGAGTACATGGGCCTGTCCGCGGGCCAGCCGCTGCGCGAGGTCGCCGTGGACACCGTCTTCGTCGGCTCCTGCACCAACGGCCGGATCGAGGACCTGCGGGCCGCCGCGTCGGTCGTCGAGGGCCGCAAGGTGGCCGACGGCGTCCGCATGCTGGTCGTGCCGGGCTCCGTACGGGTCGCGTTGCAGGCCGTCGAGGAGGGCCTGGACAAGGTGTTCACCGCCGCCGGCGCCGAATGGCGGCACGCGGGTTGCTCGATGTGCCTGGGTATGAACCCGGACCAACTCGCCCCCGGCGAGCGCTCCGCGTCCACCTCGAACCGCAACTTCGAGGGCCGGCAGGGCAAGGGCGGCCGTACGCACCTGGTCTCGCCGCAGGTGGCCGCCGCCACCGCGGTGCTCGGCCACCTCGCCTCGCCCGCCGACCTGTCCGACGCCCCTGTCCTGACGGAGGTCTGAGCCCCCATGGAAGCCTTCACCACGCACACCGGCCGGGCCGTACCGCTGCGCCGCGGCAATGTGGACACCGACCAGATCATCCCCGCGCACTGGCTGAAGAAGGTCACGCGCAACGGATTCGAGGACGGGCTGTTCGAAGCCTGGCGCAAGGACGAGAACTTCGTCCTCAACGCCCCCGAGCGGCAGGGCGCCACCGTGCTCGTCGCCGGACCCGACTTCGGCACCGGTTCGTCGCGCGAACACGCGGTCTGGGCCTTGCAGAACTACGGCTTCAAGACCGTGATCTCGTCCCGCTTCGCGGACATCTTCCGCGGCAATTCGCTGAAGAACGGCCTGCTCACGGTCGTATTGCCGCAGGAGACGGTGGAATCGCTCTGGAAGCTGGTCGAGGCCGACCCGCAGGCCGAGATCACCGTCGACCTGGTGGCCCGCGAGGTGCGCGCCGAGGGCCCCGGTGTGTCGCTGACCGAGGCGTTCGAACTGGACGACAACGCCCGCTGGCGGCTGCTGGAAGGGCTGGACGACATCAGCCTGACCCTCGCCAACGAGGCCGACATCTCGGCGTTCGAAGCCGGCCGCCCGTCCTTCAAGCCGAGCACCGTGCAGGTCTGACCGACCCGTTCGGCCCTGTTCGGCCCCAAGAAGCGCCCTCTGCCCGTCCGCAGAGGGCGCTTCTGCGTGTCCGGGCGATGTCTGGGCCGGTCCCGAAGTGCCCGTGGGGGCGGCCCAGGAGGGTCCGTCCGGGCGGTCCAGGAGTGTCCGGAAAACGGCCCGGAACACCCGGTTGGCCCTGTCGCTCCCGACAACTCGCCGCAGATGGCACAATCGACGCATGGAACGCGACGGCCAACTCCAGCTCTACGGGGTTCTCGCCGCGCGTCTGAAGCAGGCGCATCTGCGCGTCGCGAATCCCGAAGTCCCTGATGGGACACGGCGGGAGTTGAGTCGCCGGCTGCTCGCGGTGACCGCTGTGGCGAAGCACGATCTCGCCGACGCGGCACGGCGCCTGGACGTGTTAACGGCTGAGTTGGACGACCTCGGAATCCCGGATCGCTGATCCCGTAGAGCACCGAGTTCGTTGCGGCACAAGGGTGATTCGCCCGTTTCGTATTTGATTTGCGGTATATATCCGCCTAGCGTGCGAAAAAGCCCGCACTCATTCGCCGGGCAAGTTTCCGAAGGGGAAGACGTGAACAAGGCGCAGCTCGTAGAAGCGATTGCCGACAAGGTAGGTGGCCGCCAGGCCGCCGCGGACGCGGTTGACGCGGTTCTCGACGCGATCGTCCGTGCGACGGTCTCGGGCGACCGGGTCTCGGTCACCGGTTTCGGTTCGTTCGAGAAGGTGGAGCGTCCGGCCCGTTACGCCCGCAATCCCCAGACCGGGGAGCGGGTCCGGGTCAAGAAGACCTCGGTGCCGCGGTTCCGCGCGGGTCAGGGCTTCAAGGACCTGGTCAGCGGCACCAAGAAGCTCCCGAAGAACGACGTCGCGGTGAAGAAGGCGCCCAAGGGCAGCCTCAGCGGCGGCGCTTCCACCACCACGAGGACCACCACCAAGAAGGCGGCGGCCAAGAAGGTCACCGCGGCCAAGAAGACGGTCGCGAAGAAGGCCTCCGCCGCCAAGAAGACCGCCGCGGCCAAGACCACGGCGGCCAAGAAGACCACCGCCAAGAAGGCCACGGCGAAGAAGACCACCGCCAAGAAGGCGGCGGCCAAGAAGGCCCCGGCCAAGAAGGTCGCCGCGAAGAAGGCCCCGGCCAAGCGCGCGACCGCCCGCAAGACCGCCGCCAAGCGGAGCGCCACCAGGTAGTAGTCCGTCCCACGGACCGCGACGGGCCGGGTTCCCCCAGGGGAGCCCGGCCCGCGCTCGTTTTTTTGGCCGCCTTCTCTCCCCCGGACTCCGTCCGGGGGCGCCCCCACGGGCGGCTTGGACCCGCCTTTGGCTCGCCGGCTACCGGCGAACCGCCCTGCGTCAGGGAGCCCCTTCGCTACACCTTCGGTCCCGCGGGGTCCGGGAAGGTCTGGAGGGTGATGAAGACCACCCGGCGGGTGTCGGCGGAGCCGTCGGTGCGGATGCGGACGCGCTGGCCGGGGCGCAGGAGGCGCAGGCCGCCCGCGTCGAAGGCGGCGGCGTCGAAGGGCAGCGGCGTCCCGTCGTCGAGGAGCACGCTGCCGCCGCGGGTCTCGGGGTCGTAGGTGAACGCGGTTGCCTGCATGGGCCGCAGCCTAGTGCCCGGCCCGGGGGAGACCGCCGGTCACGGCACGGGTGCCCGGCCCGGCCGGTGGTTCAGTCCGCGATCAGCAGCCCGGCGGCGGCCAGCGCCGTACGTTCGCCGACGCCCAGGGCCAGGGCCGCGCGCAGGTCGTCGCCGGTGTCCACGTCCTGCCGCACCGACGGCACCCGCCGCAGGGCGATCTCGCGGGCCCCGGTGGCCAGGTGGCGGGCGCGGGAGGCGCCGCCGAAGGCGGGGGAGAGGGCCGAACCGCGCGGAGCGGCGAGCAAGGTTGTCCCCACACCGGCCGCGTCGGCCAGAAAAGCCCGCTCCTGGCCGCCCGCGGCCTCCTGGAGCACCCATGCCAGCTCAGCGGGCCGCAAGGCCGGGAGATCGCCGTTCAGCGCCGCGACCGCCGCGTACGGATCGCGGGCCCGCACCCGGTCCGCCCCGTACCGCAGCGCGGCGTTCAGCCCCGCCGCCGGGGCGTCGGGCACCACGAAGGCACCCAGGGCGGCCAGCTCCGCCCCGGCCCGCTCGTCGTCCGTGACCACGGTCACGTCGGCCACCTCGGCGCAGGCCAGCGCCGCCGCGACCGTGTCCAGCGCGAACGCCAGGGCCAGCGCGGGCCGTACCGCACCGGCCGCCGTGGCCAACCGGCTCTTGGCCACGGCCAGCGGCTTCAGCGGCACGACAAGGGACCACTTCCAGGTCACATCTATCGCCACCGCACCATTGTGCGGCCTTCCCCAGGCGCCCCACGGGCCGCCGGGCCCTGGCGTTAACGTGTCCATAGCCGCAGACTTGTGCGGCTGCCGCACGGGTGGTGCTGCGCGAGCCTCTACGAGCGCGGCGTCACAGCAACGAAGAGGAGTCCTGGTGTCCCGCCGCAGAATCGGTTTCTGGTACCGCCTGGCGGCCGTCATCGCGAAACCGCCGCTCATTGTGCTGTTCAAGCGGGACTGGCACGGAATGGAGCACATTCCGGCCGACGGCGGTTTCATCACGGCGGTGAACCACAACTCGTACCTGGACCCGCTGTCGTACGCGCATTTCCAGTACAACACCGGCCGCGTCCCCCGCTTCCTGGCCAAGGCGGGGCTCTTCAAGCCCTTCTTCGTCGGCACGATGCTGCGCGGCACCGGCCAGATCCCCGTCTTCCGCGAGACCACCGACGCCGCGAACGCCTTCCGCGCCGCCGTCGACGCCATCAACTCCGGCGAGTGCGTCGCCTTCTACCCCGAAGGCACCCTCACCCGTGACCCCGACATGTGGCCGATGGTCTCCAAGACCGGCGTCGCCCGCGTCGCGCTGCTCACCAAGGCGCCCGTGATCCCCGTCGCCCAGTGGGGCGCCAACGAGGCCGTGCCGCCGTACGCCAAGAGCAAGCGCGTACGCCTGCTGCCGCGCAAGACGCTGCGGGTGCTCGCGGGCGAACCCGTCGACCTGACCGCGTTCTACGGCCAGGACCCCACCCCCGACGTGCTGCGCGCCGTCACCGAGACCATCATGCTCGCGGTCACCGCGCTGCTCGCCGAGGTACGCCAGGAACCCGCGCCCGCCGGTCTCTACGACCCGCGCAAGGCACGGGAGGGCGCATGACGGTCCGCTGCGCCGTCTACGGCACCGGCTCCTGGGGCACCGCCTTCTCGATGGTCCTCGCCGACGCCGGGTGCGAGGTGGCGCTCTGGGGCCGCCGCCCCGAGCTGACCGCGGCGATCAACGCCGACCGCAGGAACCCCGAATACCTCCCCGACCTCGAACTGCCCGCCGCCGTCACCGCCACCGCGGACCCCGCGGAAGCCGCCGCCGACGCCGAATTCGTCATCCTGTGCGTCCCGTCCCAGACGCTGCGCGCCAACCTCGCCGACTGGGCACCGCTGCTGCGCCCCGACGCGGTCCTGGTCAGCCTGATGAAGGGCGTCGAACTGGGCACCGCCAAGCTGATGAGCGAGGTGATCGAGGAGGTCGCCAAGGCAGGACCCGACCGCGTCGCCGTCCTGTCGGGCCCCAACCTCGCCCCGGAGATCGCCGCCAGGCAGCCCGCCGCCGCCGTCGTCGCCAGCCGCGACGAAGCCGTCGCCCGCCGCTTCCAGGCCGCCTGCCACACCGGCTACTTCCGCCCGTACACCAACACCGACGTCGTCGGCGTCGAACTGGGCGGCGCCGTCAAGAACGTCATCGGCCTCGCGGTCGGCATCGCCGACGGCATGGGCCTGGGCGACAACACCAAGGCGTCCCTGATCACCCGCGGCCTGGCCGAGACCACCAGGCTCGGCATGGCGATGGGCGCCGACGCGCACACCTTCGCCGGCCTCGCGGGCATGGGCGACCTGGTCGCCACCTGCTCCTCACCGCTGTCGCGCAACCACACCTTCGGCATGAACCTCGGCCGCGGCATGACCCTGGCCGAGACCATCGCCGTCACCAGCCAGACGGCCGAGGGCGTCAAGTCCTGCGAGTCCGTGGCCGATCTGGCCCGCAGGCACGGCGTCGACATGCCGCTGACGGACACCGTGGTCGACATCGTGCACAACGGGAAACCGCCCGTCGTGGCCGTACAGGAGTTGATGTCACGCTCCGCCAAGCCGGAACGGTAGGGTCATCGCGACATGAGCAACCTTGCATCCCACGACAGCTCCCAGAGCCCTGACCGGCGCGAATCCGGCCCGGACCGGCCCGCGGACCCGTACGCGGACCGGCGCGTGGTAGGCCACGCGAGCGAGAACTACCCGCGCAAGCCGCGGGTCGCGGTCGTCTTCGGCGGACGCAGCTCCGAGCACGGCGTCTCGGTGGTCACCGCGGCCAGCGTGCTCAGCGCCATCGACCGCGACAAGTACGACGTCCTGCCCATCGGCATCACCACCGAGGGCCGCTGGGCACTGACCGCGGACGCCCCCGAGCGGATGGCCATCGCCGACCGCCGGATGCCGACCGTCGAACAGGTCACCGACCACGAGGGCGCCGTCATGCTCCCGGTCGACCCGGCCAACCGCGAGGTCGTCTACACCGAAGCGGGCGCCGTCCCCAAGGCGCTCGGCGAGGTCGACGTCGTCTTCCCCATGCTGCACGGCCCGTACGGCGAGGACGGCACCCTCCAGGGCCTGCTCGAACTCTCCGGCGTCCCGTACGTCGGCGCGGGCGTGCTCGCCTCCGCCGTCGGCATGGACAAGGAGTACATGAAGCGCGTCTTCACCTCCTTCGGCCTGGCCGTCGGCCCCTACACCGTCATCCGCCCCCGCGAATGGGAACGCGACAGCGACGCCGTACGCCGCAAGGTCACCGACTTCGCCGCCGAGCACGGCTGGCCGCTGTTCGTGAAGCCCGCCCGCGCCGGATCGTCCTTCGGCATCACCAAGGTCGAAGGCCCGGAAGGGCTCGACGCGGCCATCACCGAGGCCAGGCGGCACGACCCCAAGGTCATCGTCGAAGCGCTGCTGCGCGGACGCGAGATCGAATGCGGCGTCCTGGAGTTCGAGGACGGCCCGCGCGCCTCCGTACCGGCCGAGATCCCGCCGGTCACCAGCCACGCGTTCTACGACTTCGAGGCGAAGTACATCGACTCCGCCGAGGGAATCGTTCCTGCGCCGCTCACCGAGGAGCAGACCGCCGAGGTACGGCGGCTCGCCGTCGAGGCGTTCGAGGCCGCGTCCTGCGAGGGCCTGGTCCGCGCCGACTTCTTCCTGCTGGACAGCGGGGAGTTCGTCATCAACGAGATCAACACGATGCCGGGCTTCACCCCGATCTCGATGTACCCGCGGATGTGGCAGGAGACGGGCGTCGACTACCGGCAACTGGTCGACCTGCTCATCCAGGCGGCGCTGCGCCGCTCGACCGGCCTGCGCTAGCCCGCCGGGGCCGCGCCTGTGCGCGGCCTTCGGACGGACAGCCGAACCCCGAGGGGGTCAGACCCCCTCGGGGATCGTGCGCTTGATCGCGTCCGCGAGATCCGTCAGCGGACTGATGTCATGGGCGAAACGCTTCGGCAGAGCCACCTCGACATACGCCTTGCGCAGCGTTGTCGTCATCAGCACCCCACCGTCGGCTCCCTGCTCCACCGACCAGGAGACGCCGTCCACCTCGGCGCCGTAAGTGGAGGGGTCCGCGTCGGCGGCGGGCCGCGGGACACCGCAGCGCAACACGATCGGCGGATTGCCCCACCCGGCTGTCAGCTCCGATTCCGGCTTGAGATCATGCCGGGAGAGACCGTCGACTTTCGCGGGCAGATCGCCGTACAGCGCGTGACAGTATCCGGCGACACGTGCGTCAGGAACCGGTACGGCGATCGCTTCGTCCGTACCGGACGTGAACGCGTAGACCGCCGCCGCAGAAAGGCACGCGACGGCGGACACGGCGGTCAGTACAACTCGGCGATACAGCATCACCGGTGAGCATAGTGGGGGCTAGATATGGACGACGGGGCAGGTCAACGTTCGAGTGATGCCGTCCGCCTGCTGGACTTTGGCGACCACCATGCGGCCGAGATCATCGACCGTGTCTGCTTGGGCCCTGACGATGACGTCATAAGGACCGGTGACGTCCTCGGCCTGAATGACTCCTTCGATCTTGGAGATCACCTCCGCTACTGCCGAGGCTTTGCCGACCTCGGTCTGGATCAGGATGTACGCCTGTACCACGGAACCTCCAGGGCGGCTTCGAGGATCATGTGGGAAGGGGGACGCCACGTTATCGCGTCGTCGCGCACAGCGGGGAGACCCGCGCGGTACCTGACCCCCGTATTGACGGGTCTCACGCCCGTATTGACGGGAAACACGCAGCAGAACCGGCTCAGGCCGCGACTCGAGGGGACGTTGGGATGAAGGGGACTGTGGGCGAGTTGGGCGAGTTCGGGCTCATCAGGGAGTTGACCTCCCGGCTCACCACCACATCCGCGGTGAAAATCGGACCGGGTGACGACGCGGCCGTGGTCGCCGCGCCCGACCGCCGGGTGGTCGCCACCACGGACGTCCTCATCGAGGGCCGCCACTTCCGCCGCGACTGGTCCACCGCCTACGACGTGGGCCGCAAGGCCGCCGCGCAGAACCTCGCCGACATCGCCGCCATGGGCGCCTTCCCCACCGCCGTGCTGCTCGGCCTCGTCGTCCCCGCCGAACTCCCCGCCACCTGGGCCGTCGAACTCATGGACGGCATCCGCGACGAGTGCCAGGTCGCGGGAGCGGCCGTGGTCGGCGGCGACGTCGTACGCGGCGACACCATCACGGTGGCCGTCACCGCGCTCGGCGACCTCCGCAGCCGCGAGGCCATCACCCGATCGGGTGCCCGCGCGGGCGACATCATCGCCGTCACCGGCTGGCTCGGCTGGTCCGCCGCCGGACTCGCCGTGCTCTCCCGCGGCTTCCGCTCCCCGCGCGCCTTCGTGGAGGCCCACCGCCGCCCGGAACCGCCGTACCACGCGGGCCCCGCGGCGGCCGAACTCGGCGCCACCGCCATGACCGACGTCAGCGACGGCCTGGTCGCCGACCTCGGCCACATCGCCGCCGCCAGCGGCGTCGACATCGACCTGCGCTCCGCCGACATCGACGTACCCGCCCAGATGTCCGACATCGGGCAGGCCGTGGGCGTCGACCCGCTGCATTGGGTGCTCACCGGCGGCGAGGACCACGCGATCGTCGCCGCCTTCCCCCGCGATGTGAAGCTGCCCGCCCGCTGGCGGGTCATCGGCGCCGTCAGCGCCCCCGGGGGCCGCACCCCGCAGGTCACCGTGGACGGCGCGCCCTGGGACAAGGCGGGCGGCTGGGACCACTTCGGGGACGAGGAGTGACCCTCCCGAACCCCGGCCTCCCGAACCCCGGCCTCCCGCGCCCCACCGTCCCAGACCCCGGCCTCCCGAACCCCGCGCCTGTGCGGGCGGCCCCCGCCCGGGTGCTCACCGTCGCCGGATCCGACTCCGGCGGCGGCGCGGGCATCCAGGCCGACCTCAAGACGATGCTCGCCCTCGGCGTGCACGGCATGAGCGTGCTCACCGCCGTCACCGCGCAGAATTCGCTGGGCGTGCACGGCGTCTGGGACCTGCCGGAGGCGGCCGTACGCGCCCAGTTCCACGCCGTCGTCGGCGACATCGGGGTGGCGGCGGTCAAGACCGGCATGCTCTCCTCGGCGGCCCTGACCGAGACCGTCGCCGGTCTCCTCGCCGCTCTGGACGGCGGTGTCCCCGTCGTCGTCGACCCGGTCGGGATCTCCAAGCACGGCGACGCGCTGCTCGCCGAGGAAGCCGTCGAGACCGTACGCACCCGGCTGCTGCCGCTCGCCACCGTCGCCACCCCCAACCTGGACGAGGTCACCCAGCTCACCGGTCGTACCGTGCACGACGAGGCCGGCATGCGGGCCGCCGCCGACGCCGTACTCGCCCACGGGCCGCGCTGGGTCCTGGTCAAGGGCGGCCACCTCGCCGACAGCCGCTCGGCCGAGGCCGTCGACCTGCTCACCGACGGCGCCGCCGAGCACTGGTACCGCGCCCCGCGGCTCGACAACCGGCACACCCACGGGACGGGCTGCACCCTGGCCAGCGCGATCGCCTGCCACCTCGCCCTCGGCCGCGACGTGCCGGACGCCGTCGGGCGGGCGAAGACGTACGTGACCGGCGCCATCGCGGCGGGCTTCCCGCTCGGCGCCGGGACCGGCCCCGTCGACCACGGCTGGCGCACGCGCTGAGCCGTCACCCGAGCCGCACGGGCACCCGTACAACGCAAGAAAACCGGCCCACCCTGAGGTGGACCGGCATTCGAGTAGCCGCTAAGGCTGCGCTGCTACGACGTGATGTACGACGACGCGTCAGCGCGAGACCTTACCGGCCTTGATGCACGAGGTGCAGACATTGAGGCGCTTCGGCGTCCGCCCGACCACTGCACGCACGCGCTGGATGTTGGGGTTCCAACGACGCGGGGTACGGCGGTGCGAGTGGGAGATGCTGTTGCCGAAGCCCGGCCCCTTGCCGCAGACGTCGCAGTTGGCAGCCACGGGTCACTCCAAAGACTTCAGATGCACTTACGATGAAAAGCCTGAGAGAGCCCCAGGCAACCGGAGCAGCATACAACGACCGCTCCCGTACAACGAAACTACCATGGTCCGCGGGTGCCCAGATCCGGACGCCCGCCCCCGTGACCGGGGTCACCACCAGGCCGTTTCCGTGCGGTCACGGGCGGCCCCGTCGCCGCCCGGCCCGCTCCCGACCGCCCCGAAAGGGCCTAGGCTCACCTGGCAGTTCCCGATATCCCGGTGTTCCGCAGGAGGACCTGTTGCCGCCCTCGCTCGACGCTTCCGCGGTGCTCGCCTGGTGCCGCCTCTCGCTCCAGGCACTGGGCAGGGCCCGCGAGGAGATCGACGCGATCAACGTCTATCCCGTCGCGGACGGGGACACCGGCACCAATCTGTACCTGACGTTCGAGTCCGCCGCGCAGGCCGTGGAAGCGGTCTTCGACGCGCACGCGACGGCCGCCGCCCCCGCGACCCGGCCCACCCTCCCCGACGTGCTCCGCGCCATGTCGCACGGCGCCCTCATTGGCGCCCGCGGCAATTCCGGCACGATCCTCGCCCAGCTTCTGCGCGGCATGAACGAGGCGGTCGCCTCGCCCGCCGACGCCCCTGAACGGATCGGGGCCGCCGAACTGCGGCGGGCCCTGCGGATCGCCGCGGAATCGGCGTACGACGCGGTCGCCCGGCCGGTCGAGGGCACGATGCTCACGGTGGCCGTCGGCGCGGCCGACGCCGCGGAGGCCGCCACGGGCGGCGTCGACGAGGTCGTACGGGCCGCGTACGCCGGAGCGCGCGCCGCGCTGGCCGCCACCCCGGGACAGCTCGGCGTGCTGCGCCGCGCGGGAGTGGTCGACGCGGGCGGCCTCGGCCTGGTCGCCGTGCTCGGCGCGCTGGCCGACGCCGTGACCGGCGACGCCCCGGAACAGCCCCTGGCCGGAACGGACTTCCGCGCCGGGCACACCGTCCCGGTCGAGGACGAGGACCTGTGCCCCGACGACGCGGTCCCCGACGGCCCCGCCTTCGAGGTGATCTTCCTGCTGGAGGCCGCCGACTCCGCCGTCACCCTGCTGCGGGCCCGGCTCGACGCGCTCGGCGACTCCCTCGTCGTCGTCGGCGGCGACGGGCTCTTCCACGTGCACGTCCACGTGGACGACGTCGGCGCCGCCATCGAGGCGGGCATCGAGGCCGGCCGCCCGTACCGCATCCGCGTCACCCACTTCGCCGACCAGACCAGGCCGCGCACCGAACCCGCGCACCGCGCCGTCGTCGCCGTCGTCCGCGGCGACGGCCTGTCGGAACTGTGCGCCCGCGCCGGGGCCACCGTCGTCGCCGTCCGCCCCGGCGAACAGCCCGCCAGCGGCGAGATCGCCGCCGCCATCCGCCGCGCCCACGCCCTTGAGGTCGTCCTGCTGCCCAACGACCGCGACCTGCGGCACGCGGCGGGCGCCGCCGCGGAACAGGCCCGCGCCGACGGCGTCCGGGTCGCCCTCATCCCCACCCGCTCCGCCGTCCAGGGCCTGGCCGCCCTCGCCGTCCACGAGCCCTCCCGGCGCTTCGACGAGGACGTCGTCGCCATGACCTCCGCCGCCGGAGCCACCCGCTACGCCGAACTCGCCGTCGCCGAGCACCGCTCCTGGACCTCGGCCGGCATCTGCCAGGCCGGCGACATCCTCGGCCTCATCGACGGCGACGTCTCCGTCATCGGCACCACGCTCGCCGGTACCGCCACCGCCGTCCTGGACCGCATGCTCGCCGCCGGCGGCGAACTCGTCACCCTCATCCCGGGACCCGACGCCCCCGCCGACCTCACCGCCCACATCGAGTCCCACGTCCGCGAGGCCCACCTGGCGGTGGACACCGTGACCTACGAGGGCGGCCAGGGCACCTGCCCCCTGCTGGTGGGCGTCGAGTAACCCGCCCCTCCCGCGGACCGCCGCGCGGACCTGCCCGAGGGGGATTTGTCGGTGGGGTGCGCCAAGATAGATCCCGATGTCGAACCCCATGGACGATCCGCTGCGGAAAATCGTCGGTGACCGTACCGCGAAGGTGCTCGCCGACCACCTCGGGCTGCACACCGCCGGTGACCTGCTGCATCACTATCCGCGCCGGTACGCCGAGCGCGGGGAGCTGACGCGGCTGGCGGATCTGCCGGTGGACGAGTACGTCACGGTGGTGGCGCAGATCGCGAAGGCGGACAAGCGGACGTACGGCCGCGGGTCCGGGGTGCGGCTCGAAGTCGTGGTGACCGACGGCAGCGGTTCGCTGACCCTGGTGTTCTTCAGCAAGGCGGCGCACGCGCACGCCCACCGGCTGATCCCGGGGCGGCGCGGGATGTTCTCGGGGAAGGTCTCGGTCTTCAACCGGACGCGCCAACTGGCCCACCCGGACTACCAGTTGCTGGACGCGGACGAGGGGGCGGAGAAGGACGCGCTGGACGCGTTCGCGAACCGGCTGATCCCGCTGTATCCGGCGTGCAAGCAGATCACCTCGTGGCGGATCGGGCAGGCGGTGGACACCGCGCTCAACTCGCTGACGGCGATCGGCTGGGAGGGCGTGGGGGAGCCGCTGCCCGCGGCGCTGCGCGAGGCGCGCGGGCTCGCGCCGCTGCCGGAGGCGCTGGAGCGGATCCACCGGCCGCGGACGAAGGCGGACATCGCGGCGGCCAGGGACCGGCTGAAGTGGGACGAGGCGTTCGTGCTCCAGGTGGCGCTGGCCCGCCGCAGGGCGGCGGACTCCGCGCTGCCCGCGGTGCCGCGCCGGCCGGGCCGGGACGGACTGCTGACGGCGTTCGACGCGAAGCTGCCGTTCACACTGACCGACGGCCAGCGGAGGGTGTCGGGCGAGATCTTCGAGGACCTGGCGGCCGAGCACCCGATGCACCGGCTGCTCCAAGGCGAGGTCGGCTCGGGCAAGACGATGGTGGCGCTGCGGGCGATGCTCGGGGTGGTGGACGCGGGCGGCCAGGCGGCGATGCTCGCGCCGACCGAGGTGCTGGCCCAGCAGCACCACCGCTCCGTCACCGAGATGATGGGCGAACTGGCCGAGTCCTCGGGCATGCTGGGCGGCTCGGACCTCGGGACGAAGGTCGTGCTGCTGACCGGATCCATGGGGACGCCCGCGCGGCGGCAGGCGCTGCTCGACCTGGTGACGGGCGAGGCCGGGATCGTGATCGGCACGCACGCGCTGATCGAGGACAAGGTGAAGTTCCACGACCTGGGCCTGGTCGTGGTCGACGAACAGCACCGCTTCGGCGTGGAGCAGCGGGACGCGCTGCGCGCCAAGGCCGCCCAGCCGCCGCACCTGCTGGTGATGACGGCCACCCCGATCCCGCGGACCGTCGCCATGACGGTCTTCGGCGACCTGGAGACGTCCGTACTGGACCAACTTCCCGCCGGGCGCTCGCCGATCGCCACCCATGTCGTACCGGCGGCCGAGAAGCCGCACTTCCTCAGCCGGGCCTGGGAGCGGGTACGGGAGGAGGTCGAGGGCGGGCACCAGGCGTACGTGGTGTGCCCGCGGATCGGCGACGAGGAGGAGGGCAAGGGGAGCGGCAAGGCCAAGGCGGCCAAGAAGGACAAGGAGCCGGGGCCCGACGACGACGAGCGCAGGCCGCCGCTGGCGGTGCTGGACGTCGCCGAGCAGATCGCCCAGGGGGCCCTGCGCGGGCTGCGCGTCGAGGTGCTGCACGGCCGGATGCAGCCGGACGCCAAGGACGACGTGATGCGCCGCTTCACCGCGGGCGAGGTGGACGTCCTGGTCGCCACCACGGTCATCGAGGTCGGGGTGAACGTGCCGAACGCCACCGCCATGGTGATCATGGACGCCGACCGCTTCGGCGTCTCGCAACTCCACCAGCTGCGCGGCCGCGTCGGCCGCGGCTCCGCGCCCGGCCTGTGCCTGCTGGTCTCCGAGGCGCCCGAGGCGACCCCGGCCCGGATGCGCCTGGACGCGGTGGCCGGGACGCTGGACGGCTTCGAACTCTCCGAGATCGACCTCCAGCAGCGCCGCGAGGGCGACGTCCTCGGCCAGGCCCAGTCCGGCAGCCGCTCCTCGCTGCGGGTGCTCACCGTCATGGACGACCGCGACGTCATCGAGGCCGCCCGCGAGGAGGCCACCGCGGTCGTGACCGCCGATCCCGAACTCACCGCGCACCCCGATCTCCGCAGCGCCCTGGACAGCCTGCTGGACGCGGACCGCGAGGAGTATCTGGAAAAGGGGTAGCCGGGCCGGGGCCCGTATCGTGGGGCGCGTCGGACCAGGTCCCCGCACCGGAAGTGAGTTCCATGACCCGCGTGATCGCCGGCGCCGCCGGGGGGCGGCGCCTCGCCGTACCGCCGGGCGACGGCACCAGGCCGACGTCCGACCGCGCCAAGGAGGGGCTGTTCTCCACCCTTCAGTCGCTGCGCGGCACGCTGGAGGGGGCCAGGGTGCTCGACCTCTACGCGGGCTCCGGCGCGGTCGGCCTCGAAGCGCTCTCGCGCGGCGCCGAACACGTCCTGCTGGCCGAGGCCGAGCCGCGGGCGGCGCGGGTGATCAGGGAGAACGTGGCGGCGCTGAAACTGCCCGGCGCCGAGGTGCGCTCGGGACGCGCGGAGAAGATCGTCGCGGGACCGGCGCCGCGGCCGTACGACGTGGTCTTCCTCGACCCGCCGTACGACGTCGAGGACGGCGAACTGCGGGAGATCCTGCTCACACTCCTGGCCAATGACTGGCTGACGGAGGAAGCGCTGGTCACCGTGGAGCGCAGGACCCGGGGCGGCGAATTCGGCTGGCCCCCGGGTTTCACGGGCCTGCGGTCCCGGCGGTACGGCGAAGCGACGCTTTGGTACGGTCGCGCCGCCCGGGTCACCGCCGGGTCATGAGCCCGCGGAGTCGACATGAACCCGCACCATGAGCCGTAGCACCCGCCGTACGGAGAGCGAGGAACCACTCTTGCGCCGCGCCGTCTGTCCAGGGTCCTTCGACCCCATCACCAACGGACACCTCGACATCATCGCCCGCGCCTCACGGCTGTACGACACCGTGTACGTCGCCGTGATGATCAACCAGTCCAAGCAGGGCCTGTTCACCATCGAGGAGCGCATCGCGCTGATCGAGGAGGTCACGGGCGACCTGGGCAACGTCAAGGTCGAGTCGTTCCACGGCCTGCTGGTGGACTTCTGCAAGCAGCGCGAGATCCCGGCCATCGTGAAGGGCCTGCGCGCGGTCAGCGACTTCGACTACGAGTTGCAGATGGCCCAGATGAACATCGGCCTCACGGGTGTCGAGACCCTCTTCGTCCCCACCAACCCCGCCTACAGCTTCCTGTCCTCGAGTCTGGTCAAGGAAGTCGCCCAATGGGGCGGCGACATCTCCCACTTGGTGCCGTCCGTCGTCCTCGACGCGCTCAAGCCCAAACTCCGACAGCGCTAGGCTCTCCCCCGTGGACGTCCAGAAGAAGCTCGATGAGATCGCGGCCACCGTGGCTAACGCCCGGTCGATGCCGATGTCGGCCTCCTGCGTGGTGAACCGTGCCGAGCTGCTCGCCATGCTCGACGAGGTCGCCGCCGCGCTTCCCGACTCCCTCTCCCAGGCGCAGGCACTGCTCGGCGACCGGGAGACGATGGTCGGGGAGGCCCGAGCCGAAGCCCAGCGGATCATCGAATCGGCCCACGCCGAACGCGGATCGCTGGTCTCCGACACCCAGGTGGCCCGCCAGTCGCAGGACGAGGCGGAGCGGATCGTCGCCGAGGCGCGCCGCGAGGCCGCCGAGATCCGCGCCGAGGCCGACGACTACGTCGACAGCAAGCTCGCCAACTTCGAAGTGGTCCTCACCAAGACCATCGGCTCGGTCGACCGCGGCCGGGAGAAGCTGCTCGGCCACGACCCCAACGGCTACGACCAGGGTTACGACCAGGCCGAGGAGGACGCGGACGCCCCCGAGCGCAGCGCCGACCCGGAGACCCTGCGCCGCCGCGCCGACGAGTACGTGGACGCCAAGCTGGGCGCCTTCGAGGCCGTCCTGAGCAAGACCCTGGAGGCCGTCGGCCGCGGGCGCCTGAAGCTCACCGGCCACAATCCGATCGACGACCTCGCCGCGCAGATGGCCGCGCAGGACGCCGCGGACGGCGACGGCGAGCACGGCGGGCAGCGGCAGAGCGACGCCGACTACATGGCGGGCCTGGCCGCGCCCACCGCCCCCGAGCAGGCCGACCTGGCGCAGTACGGCTACGACCCGGCCCCGCAGCAGGCCGCCGCCGCGGCGGCTCCCGGCTACGGCTATTCGCAGCAGGACACCGCGTACCAGCAGGGCGGTTACCAGGGCGACGGCGGCTACCGGCCCGAGTACCAGCAGGCCGCCGCCGACTCCGGCGCCTACGTCGACTACGGCACCCAGGCCCAGGACCCGTACGGCCAGCAGCAGCCCGCGTACCAGCAGGACGCGGCCGGCTACGGCTACGACCAGCAGCAGTACGACCAGCAGATCCCGTACCAGCAGCAGGGCTATCCGCAGCAGCAGCCGCAGGGGCAGCAGCCCGCGGCGCTGGACGAGACCAGCTTCTTCGACACCGGACTGATCGACCTCAACCGGCTGAGAGAGCTGGAGCAGGGCCGCTGAGGACGCCCGCGGGAGCCTGCCGGCGGCCCCGGACAGGCTCCGTTTGGGTGCGGGCGGGGTGGTCCAGTATCCTGTCACTTCCAGCCGTGTGAATTCCCGGCGCTTTGGCCTGCCCGCCCGCAAGGGTCGCCCGCGAGGGCCGCGGGGCAGGCCGTACCGATGAAAGCAGGAAGCCCTGAACACCCGCCTCGACCACCGCAACCCACTTGTGTTCGACACACACGAGCTGGGTCGGCGTCCTGGTGCGATGAGGAAGGTCTCCCGCTCGGTGCCGGCCCCCAAGGACCTCGGCCTCGTCGATGTCATCGGGGTGCCGGAGGGCGCCACGGTCGAGCTGGAGCTCCGCCTGGAGTCGGTCATGGAGGGTGTGCTGGTCACCGGCACCGCCCATGCGCCGGTCACGGGGGAGTGCGTAAGGTGTCTGGAGCCCGTCGAGCGTGAGCTGGACGCGGAATTCCAGGAGATGTTCTCCTACCCCGACGCCGACACCAGGACCGCCCGCAAGGACGAAGCCGGTGACGACGCCGAGGACGAGGACGCGCTGGAACTCGAGGACGATCTCTTCGACCTCGAACCCGTACTGCGCGACGCGGTGGTGCTCGCACTGCCGTTGCAGCCGGTGTGCCGGGAGGACTGCGAAGGGCTGTGCTCCGAATGCGGAGTTCGCCTCGCGGACGACCCGGACCACCACCACGAGGTCACCGACATCCGGTGGGCGGCCTTGAAGGATCTCAACCAGAGTTTCGGTACCGACCATGGTGCCGACGAGAACCAGGAGAAGTAGCCGTGGCTGTTCCGAAGCGGAAGATGTCGCGCAGCAACACGCGCCACCGCCGTTCGCAGTGGAAGGCTGCGCCCGTGAGCCTGGTGGCGTGCGAGCGCTGCCACGAGCCGAAGCTCCAGCACATCGCGTGCCCGAGCTGCGGCACGTACAACCGCCGTCAGGTCATCGACGTCTGATCGGCAGGTGACAGGCTCCATGTCAGACGCCTCAGCGCCACAGTCGGCCACGGCGGACAAAGCCTCGTCCCCCACGCTTCTGGAAGGGCGGCTCGGGTACACCCTCGAGCCCGCCCTTCTGGTGCGTGCGCTGACCCACCGCTCGTACGCGTACGAGAACGGCGGGCTGCCCACCAACGAGCGGCTGGAGTTCCTCGGGGACTCCGTGCTCGGCCTGGTGGTCACCGACACCCTCTACCGCACCCACCCCGACCTGCCCGAGGGCCAACTGGCCAAGCTGCGGGCCGCGGTGGTCAACTCGCGTGCCCTGGCGGGCGTGAGCCGCGGGCTCGACCTCGGCGCGTTCATCCGCCTGGGCCGGGGCGAAGAGGGCACCGGCGGCCGGGACAAGGCATCCATCCTCGCGGACACCCTGGAAGCCGTCATCGGCGCGGTCTATCTCGACCAGGGGCTCGAAGCGGCCTCCGAGCTGGTGCACCGGCTCTTCGACCCGCTCATCGAGCAGTCCTCCAACCTCGGTGCGGGACTGGACTGGAAGACCAGCCTCCAGGAACTCACCGCAGCCGAAGGGCTCGGCGTTCCCGAGTACGTGGTCACCGAATCAGGACCCGACCACGAGAAGACCTTCACGGCTGCCGCCCGCGTCAGTGGCGTCGAGTACGGCACCGGCACCGGCCGCAGCAAGAAGGAAGCCGAGCAGCAGGCGGCGGAGTCCGCCTGGCGCTCCATCCGCGAAGCCGCCGCCTCAGCGGCGAGCTGAGCCCCGAAGGGGCGCGGGGAACCGCGCGACCGGCCGCGACGCGGCCGCAGGTCACCACCGGCCCCGGCGGGGCAGACCGGTCGTCTCCCGACCACCGGCCGTGGGGGGCCTGTCGCGCGGTTCCCCGCGCCCGTGGCAGGGGCACACGCACCCGCGTGGACCATGAGGGGATGTCATGCCGGAGCTGCCGGAGGTGGAGGTCGTCCGGCGCGGACTCTCGCGCTGGGTCTCGGGCCGCACCGTCGAGACGGCCACCGTTTTCCATCCGCGGGCCGTACGGCGGCACGTGGCCGGGCCCGAGGACTTCGCGGCGCGGCTCAAGGGCGCGGCGATGGGCGAGGCGCACCGCAGGGGCAAGTATCTGTGGCTGCCGGTCACCGAGGACCTGTCGCTCATGGCCCACCTGGGGATGAGCGGTCAGCTCCTGGTGCAGCCGCAAACCGCGGCGGCCGAGACCCACCTGCGGATCCGTATCCGATTCCAGGACACTCTCGGCACCGAACTGCGCTTCGTCGACCAGCGCACCTTCGGCGGGCTGTCCCTGCACGAGGCGGTGCCGGGCGCGGCGGACGGCCTCCCGGCGGTCCTGGCGCACATCGCGCGCGACCCGCTGGACGACGCCTTCGACGAGGACGCCTTCCACACGGCGCTGCGCCGCAAGCGCACCACGATCAAGCGGGCGCTGCTCGACCAGTCGCTGATCAGCGGGGTCGGCAACATCTACGCCGACGAGGCGCTGTGGCGCACGCGGCTGCACTACGAGCGGCCGACGGCGTCGATGACCAGGCCGCGTACGGCGGAGCTGGTCACGCACATCCGCGAGGTGATGGGCGACGCGCTCGCCGCGGGCGGCACCAGCTTCGACAGCCTGTACGTCAATGTGAACGGTGAATCGGGCTACTTCGACCGGTCGCTGGACGCGTACGGCCGTGAGGACGAGCCGTGCCGCCGCTGCGGCACACCGATCAGGCGCCGGCCGTGGATGAACAGGTCGAGCTACTTCTGCCCGCGCTGTCAGCCGGTGCCGCGCTCCGCGTCGTAGCGTTCGCGCGCGGCCAGCACCTCCGGCATCCGGCCCTCGACCAGCGCGATCAGTGACAGCAGGCGCGCGGCGGTGTCCCGGCCGAGCGGGGTGAGCCGGTATTCGACGTGCGGCGGATTCGTCGGCCGCGCGTCCCTGACGACCAGGCCGTCGCGCTCCAGCGCGTGCAGCGTCTGCGACAGCATCTTCTCGCTGACCCCGTCCACGCGGCGGCGCAGCGCGTTGAACCGCAGCGTGTCCTCGTAGAGCGCGCCCAGCGTCAGGCCGCCCCACCGCCCGGTGACGTGCTCCAGCGTCCCGCGCGACGGGCAGGAGCGCGCGAAGACGTCGAAGGCGAGCCTGCCGTCGTCCTTCACGGTGGCCCCGGCGCACTCCGCCGTCCGGTCGCTGTCTGTCATACGGCCAGCGTACCCCCGCACAGCGCGCACCTCAGGGGTGCGCGATCCCCCGGTTAGCGCCCTGGCCAGGGCGGCTCCGGCTCCCACGGCTCCCACGGCTCCACAGGCCGCGACGGCTCCAGCGGCTCCCACGGCTCCACGGGCCGCGACGGCCCCAGCGGCCTCAGAAGCCGAAGTCCTGGGTCCACCAGGGGCCGCCGCTGCCGTAGTGGATGCCGACGCCGAGGGTCTTGTAGTCGCAGTTGAGGATGTTGGCGCGGTGGCCGGGGCTGTTCATCCAGGCGTCCATGACGGCCTGGGCGGTGGCCTGGCCGCGGGCGATGTTCTCGCCGCCGAGGTTGGTGATGCCCAGGGCCTTGGCGCGGTCCCACGGGGTCTTGCCGTCGGGGTCGGTGTGGTCGAAGAAGCCGCGGGCGGCCATGTCCTCGCTGAACGCCTGCGCGAGGCCGTCGAGGGAGGAACTGGCGGTGAGCGGCGAGCAGCCCGCGCTCGCCCGCTGGGTGTTGACCAGGGAGAGGATCGCCGCGCGGGCCGCCGTGACGGCGTCGGCGGAGGCCGGGGCGGCGGTCGTGGGCGGCTGGGTGCGGGCCGCGGTGGTGGTCGGCACCGGGGTGGTGGGCGCGGCCGTCGTACGGGTCGGCGTGGGGGCGGCGGCCGGGCTGGTGGCCGTACGGGACGGCGTCGCCGTGTTCGACCGCATCGTGCCCGGCTTCGACGGCGTACCGGAGGACGGGGTACCAGGGGAGCCGGTGGTCTGCCCGGGGGTCGGCGCCGTGCTGTCGCCCAGCGGCGAGGGCATGTCGCTGCCGTCGCGCGACGGGTCCGCCGGGCCGTCGGCCTGCGTGTGGCCCGCGTCGCCCTGGCGGTAGTCGAGACCGGCGGTGAGGCCGCTGAGCATCCCGGAGGACGCGGCGACCGCGCCCACGGCCATCGCGGCCGACGTGGCGAGCAGTCCGGTACGGACCGGGTGGTGCTTACGGCGCCCGCGGTGCGAGCGGGGTCCCGTCTCCGGCGCTGCCGGTTGCGCATGACGGCTGTGACGGCCCATCCTTCGCGCTCCTCTGGTCGGCTCGGTTCTGGCGGCCCGATTCGGCGGATTAACCCGAACGGGTGACCCCGTTGTCGGGTGACTGTAGCGAATGACGCCGCCCGCCGATGTGCTGCTGATCCAACTGGCGGGATAGCGTGCGGACATGAACGAAGATGTCCGGCTCACCGCGTGGGTGCGCGGCCGCGTCCAGGGCGTCGGCTTCCGGTGGTGGACCCGGGCCACCGCCCTGGAACTGGGCGGCCTCGTCGGCTACGCGGGCAATCTGGGCGACGGCCGGGTCCAGGTCGTGGCCGAGGGCACGCGCGAACAGTGCGAGCGGCTGCTGGAGTGGCTGCGCCGCGGGGACACGCCCGGACGGGTCGACGGAGTGACCGAGATCTGGGGCCGGCCGCGGGGCGGATACGAAGGTTTCGAGATCCGCTGAGCAATTTGGTTGCCATACGACGATCGCCGTGTCAGGCTGCCCCCATCGAGCATGATCCCTATGCCACGCGGGCAGCCCGCGGCGCCGTCAGCGCCGTGTTTTCTGAGGCGGACCCGACGACTGGGCTGTGATCGTGTTGACCGTCCCGTTATTTGGTGAGACTCTGGAAGCCCCGCGCATCGTGGCTCCAGGATTGTTCAGCGGCGGTCACGGCACTCACCCTGCGCGGGCGAGCAACCCTCACCCACGACCCAAACCGCATTCGGTCGGTCACTCAGCGTGGAGGACCATCCATCATGGCAAAGGCGCTTCTCGGTTACGTCGGCGGTCCCGACCCGCGACTTCTCGCCGAGATGCGAAGGCTCCAGCAGCGCGTTCAGGATCTGGAATCCGAGCTTGTCCGGATGCAGGCCGAGAACGACGCTCTGACTGTCGCATCGCACGAAGAGTCGCTGCTCAGCAGCATCGACGTATCTCGCGCGGAGCCCGTGCTCGCCTGACCCGGTCCCCGGCCCGGACAGGTGTCCCCGGACACCGCCTGAGAATCTGCAGAATCCGCGAGGGACGCTTCGGCGTCCCTTTCGTCATTCCGCGCGCTGTCCCCTCGCCCTGCTCCCCACCCGCTCCCCGCCTGGACGTCGCTTCTTAACGCATGATGTGCCCTGCGCCTTCCTCGGTGAAACCGAGGACGGCTAGTAGAGTCGACCGGCGTGCATCTCAAGAGCCTCACGCTGCGCGGTTTCAAGTCGTTCGCCTCGGCGACGACCCTGCGCTTCGAACCCGGAATCACCTGCGTCGTCGGCCCCAACGGGTCCGGCAAGTCCAATGTGGTGGACGCGCTGTCCTGGGTCATGGGCGAGCAGGGGGCCAAGTCGCTGCGCGGCGGCAAGATGGAGGACGTCATCTTCGCCGGCACCACGGGCCGCCCCCCGCTGGGCCGCGCCGAGGTGTCCCTGACCATCGACAACAGCGACGGCGTCCTGCCGATCGAGTACGCCGAGGTCACCATCACGCGGATCATGTTCCGCAACGGCGGCAGCGAGTACCAGCTCAACGGCGACACCTGCCGCCTGCTGGACATCCAGGAACTTCTCTCCGACTCCGGTATCGGCCGCGAGATGCACGTCATCGTCGGCCAGGGCCAGCTCGACTCCGTACTGCACGCCGACCCGATGGGCCGCCGCGCCTTCATCGAGGAGGCCGCGGGTGTGCTCAAGCACCGCAAGCGCAAGGAGAAGGCGCTGCGGAAACTGGACGCGATGCAGGCCAATCTCGCCCGTGTGACGGACCTCACCGGTGAGCTGCGCCGCCAGCTCAAACCGCTCGGCCGCCAGGCGCAGGTCGCCCGCCGCGCCGCCGTCATCCAGGCCGACCTGCGCGACGCCCGGCTGCGGCTGCTCGCCGACGACCTGGTCACGCTGCGGGAGGCGCTGAGCGCCGAGGTCGCCGACGAGGCCGCGCTCAAGGAGCGCCGCGACGCCGTCGAGACGGAACTGGCCGCCGCCGTCCAGCGCGAGGCCCGCCTGGAGGAGCAGGTACGCGCCCTGTCGCCGCGGCTGACCGACGCGCAGGCCACCTGGTACGCGCTGTCCCAGCTCGCCGAACGCGTACGCGGCACGATCGGCCTCGCCGAGCAGCGGCACCGGCACGCCACGTCCCAGCCCGCCGAGGAGCGGCGCGGCCGGGACCCGGAGGACATGGAACGCGAGGCCGCCCGCATCCGCGAGCAGGAGGCCGAGCTGTCCGAGGCGCTGGACGCGGCCCAGCGCGCCCTGGACGACACCGTCGACCACCGCGCCGAGCTGGAGCGCCGGCTCGCCGAGGAGGAGGCCCGGCTCAGGACCGCCGCCCGCGCCATCGCCGACCGCCGTGAGGGCCTGGCCCGGCTGCACGCCCAGGTCAACGCCGCCCGCTCCAAGGCCGCCTCCGCCGAGGCCGAGATCGGCCGCCTCGCCGCCGCCCGCGACGAGGCCCGCGACCGGGCGGAGTCCGCGCAGGGCGAGTACGAGGAACTGCGCGCGCAGGTCGACGGCCTGGACGCCGACGACTCGGAGCTGGAGGAGCGGTTCCAGGCCGCGCGCCGCGAACAGGCCGCGGCGGAGGAGGCGTTCAGCGCCGCGCGCGAGGCCGCCACTGCGGCGGAGCGCCGCCGCGCCGCCGTCGCCGCCCGCCGGGACGCGCTCGCGCCGTCGCTCCGCCGCAAGGACGGCACCGGCGCGCTGCTCAGCGCGGGCGAGGGGCGCGACGCCCTGCCCGGCATCCTGGGCTCGGCCGCCGCGCTGCTCCGCGTCACCCCCGGCTACGAGATCCCGCTCGCCGCCGCGCTCGGCGCCGCCGCCGACGCCGTCGCGGTCACCGGCCCCTCCGCCGCCGCGGACGCGCTGCGCCTGCTCCGCAAAGAGGACGCGGGCCGCGCGGCCCTCCTCCTCGCGGCCCCGGCCGCCGAGCCCGTCGTCGCCCGCGACCACCGCCCGCCGACGGAGGCCGCGCGCGACGCGGCCGACGGGGACGGTCAGGGCCTTGCGAGCGGGGGCGTTTCCGGGGGCGGCGCGGGGTCCGGCGGGTCGGGCCCGGGCCCGGCAGACGCGGGCGTTTCCGGCGACCCGGGGCCGGACGCGGCCGAAGCGGGCGGGCGGCGTGCCGCGCTGCCGGGGCAGGCGGGCGGCGGCTCCGCCGGGGCCGGTGACGGGGGTCGTCCGGCGGCGACGGCGGGCGCCGGTGTGCCGGGTCCGAGGCCGGAGGCCGCAGGGCTGCCCGGGCAGGCGCGGTGGGCCGTGGAGCTGGTGGCCGCGGACGGGGAGCTGCTGCCCGCGGTGCGGCGGCTGCTGGACGGGATCGTCGTCGTGGAGTCGCTGGAGGAGGCCGAGGCGCTGGTCGGGCGGCGTCCCGAGCTGACCGCGGTGACCGCGGAGGGCGATGTGCTGTCCGCGCATCTCGCGCAGGGCGGCTCGGCGAAGGCGCCCAGCCTGCTGGAAGTGCAGGCGCAGGTGGACGAGGCGACGGCCGAGCTTGAGCAGCTCGACGCGCGCTGTGCGGCGCTGGCGGCCGAGCAGCAGGACGCCAAGGAGCGCCGGGCGGTGGCGACGCGCGAGGTCGAGGCGCTGACGCAGCTGCGCCGCGCGGCGGAGAAGGAGAAGTCCTCGGTCGCGCAGCAGCTGGGCCGGTTCGGCGGCCAGGCCAGGGCGGCGGCGGGGGAGGCGGACCGGGCCGCCGCGGCCGTGGGCCGCTCCGAGGAGGCGCTGGCGGCGGCCCGCGAGGAGTTCGAGGAGCTGTCGTACCGGCTGAGCGAGGCCGAGGAGGAGCCCGGCGAAGAGGAGCCGGACACCTCCGTACGGGACCGGCTGTCCGCCGACGGCGCGAACGCCCGGCAGACCGAGATGGAGGCGCGGCTCCAGGTCCGTACGCACGAGGAGCGGGTCAAGGGCCTGGCGGGCCGGGCCGACGGCCTGGACCGGGCGGCGCGCGCCGAGCGTGAGACCCGGGCCCGCGCCCAGCAGCGCAGGGCCCGGCTCGCCTACGAGGCGTCGGTCGCGGCGGCCGTGGTGGAGGGCGCCCGGGCGCTGCTGGACTGCGTCCAGATCTCGCTGGGCCGCGCCGAGGAGGAGCGGGCCGCCGCCGAGCAGGCGAGGGCGGAGCGCGAGGCGGAGCTGGGCCAGGAGCGGCGGCGCGGCCGGGACCTGAAGAGCGAGCTGGACCGGCTGACCGGCGACGTCCACAAGGGCGAGGTGCTGGGCGCGGAGAAGCGCATGCGGATCGAGCAGCTGGAGGCCAAGGCGCTGGAGGAGCACGGCATGGAGCCCGCGGGGCTCGTCGCGGAGTACGGCCCCGACCAGCTCGTGCCGCCGTCGCCGCCCGCCGAGGGCGAGATCCTGCCCGAGGACCCGGAGGACCCGCGCAACCAGCCGCGCCCGTACCACCGCCCCGAGCAGGAGAAGCGGCTGAAGGCGGCGGAGAAGGCGTACGCGCAGCTCGGCAAGGTCAACCCGCTGGCGCTTGAGGAGTTCGCGGCGCTGGAGGAGCGGCACAAATTCCTCACCGAGCAGCTGGAGGACCTGCGCAGGACGCGGGCCGACCTCCTCCAGGTGATCAAGGACGTGGACGAGCGGGTGGAGCAGGTCTTCACCGCCGCCTTCCATGACACCGCCCGCGAGTTCGAGGGCGTCTTCTCGCGGCTTTTCCCAGGTGGGGAGGGTCGGCTGCTGCTCACCGACCCGGACAACATGCTGACCACAGGTGTGGAGGTTGAGGCGCGTCCGCCCGGGAAGAAGGTCAAGCGGTTGTCGCTCCTGTCGGGCGGTGAGCGCTCGCTGACCGCGGTGGCGATGCTGGTGTCGATCTTCAAGGCACGGCCGAGTCCGTTTTATGTGATGGACGAGGTCGAGGCCGCGCTGGACGACACCAATCTCCAGCGGCTCATCCGGATCATGGAGGAGCTTCAGGAGAGCTCGCAGCTCATCGTGATCACGCACCAGAAGCGGACGATGGAGGTCGCCGATGCCCTGTACGGCGTATCGATGCAGGGCGACGGTGTCTCCAAGGTGATCAGCCAACGGCTGCGGAACGGCAAGCAGCCGGCCGCGTAGGGCTCCGGGTCAGGCCCGGTTCCCGAGTGGTGGTGACCGACGCGTCGGCTGACACTCGAAGATCCAGACCCTCATGTGAGGGCTCACCGCCGAGCCCGAGGAGCCATCTTGACCAGCACCGCACGAGCCTCCGCCTCGGCAGATCACAACCCGCTGCCGGAGCACATCGGCCACATCATCTTCATCACGGCCGCCGCCGCCATGGGCGGCTTTCTCTTCGGCTACGACAGCTCCGTCATCAACGGCGCCGTCGAGGCCATCCGTGACAAGTACAACATCGGCTCCGGCACGCTCGCCCAGGTCATCGCCATCGCCCTGATCGGCTGTGCCATCGGCGCCGCGACCGCGGGCCGGATCGCCGACCGGATCGGCCGTATCCGCTGCATGCAGATCGCCGCGGTGATGTTCACCGTCAGCGCCGTCGGCTCGGCACTGCCCTTCGCGCTGTGGGACCTGGCCCTGTGGCGGATCATCGGCGGCTTCGCGATCGGCATGGCCTCGGTCATCGGCCCGGCCTACATCGCCGAGGTCTCGCCGCCCGCCTACCGCGGCAGGCTCGCCTCGTTCCAGCAGGCCGCCATCGTGCTCGGCATCGCGGTCTCACAGCTCGTCAACTACGCCATCCTCAAGGGCGCCCACGGCGACCAGCGCGGCCACATCGTCGGCCTGGAGGCGTGGCAGGTCATGCTCGGTGTGATGGTCATCCCCGCGGTGGTCTACGGGCTGCTGTCGTTCGCGATCCCCGAATCGCCGCGCTTCCTGATCTCCGTGGGGCGCGAGCAGGACGCCAAGGCCGTACTCGCCGATGTCGAGGGCTCGGACACCGACCTGGACGCCCGTGTCGCCGAGATCGAGACCGCCATGCGGCGCGAGCACAAGTCGACCTTCAAGGACCTGCTCGGCTCCCGCGGCGGTTTCCTGCCGATCGTCTGGATCGGTATCGGCCTGTCGGTCTTCCAGCAGCTCGTCGGCATCAACGTGGCCTTCTACTACTCGTCCACGCTCTGGCAGTCGGTCGGCATCAACCCCAGCAGCTCGTTCTTCTACTCCTTCACCACGTCGATCGTGAACATCATCGGCACGGTGATCGCGATGATCTTCGTGGACCGGATCGGCCGCAAGCCGCTGGCGCTGATCGGCTCCACCGGCATGGCCGTCGCGCTCGCCCTGGAGGCGTGGGCCTTCTCGTCCAAGTCCGGTGCCACCCTGCCGAACACCGAGGGCACGGTCGCCCTGATCGCCGCCCACTGCTTCGTGCTCTTCTTCGCCCTGTCGTGGGGCGTCATCGTCTGGGTCTTCCTCGGCGAGATGTTCCCCAACAAGATCCGGGCCGCGGCCCTCGGCGTCGCCGCCTCCGCGCAGTGGATCGCCAACTGGGCCATCACCGCGAGCTTCCCGAGCCTGGCGGACTGGAATCTGTCGGGCACGTACGTCATCTACGCGTGCTTCGCGACGCTCTCCATCCCGTTCGTGCTGGTGTTCGTGAAGGAGACGAAGGGCAAGACGCTGGAGGAGATGGGATAGCCGGGCGCCAAGCTCGCCGAGTGCCGAGTGCCGAGTGCCGAGTGCCGAGTGCCGAGTGCCGAGTGCCGAGTGCCGAGTGCCGAGTGCCGGGTGTTGGGCCGCGGGCCCCGGAGGCTACGCGGCGAGCTTGGGGAGCACCTGCTCCGCGAGCAGCCGCAGGCTCCGCCAGCCCTCGTCGACGGGCATGCCCCCGCACAGCGGGTGCAGCACCAGGCTCGCCTGGTCACCGCCCGCCTCGGCGAGGGCGACGCACTGCGCCGGTGTGACGATCCGGTAGACGCCCTCCGCGCGCAGTTCCGCCACGCCCGACGCGGCCGAGCGGACCGCCGAGTGGATGTCGCCCGACTGCCAGGACGCGTAGGTGCGCGCCTCGTGCAGCAGGTGCCCGCCGTACTCGGCCCAGGCCCGGTCCGGGTCCTCCGCGATGTGCAGCAGCGGCACGTCGGCAGGGGGCATCAGGCACCAGCCCTCCGTGCCGTACGCGGCCAGCCGCTCCTCGTAGTACGCCGCCAGCTCCGGCAGGTGCGCGCTGGGGAAGAACGGCAGGCCGAGCCGGGCCGCCCTGCGGGCCGCGGCCCGTGAGCTGCCGCCGATCAGCAGCGGCGGATGCGGCCGGGAGTACGGACGGGGCGTGACGCGTACGGTCCGGCCGCGGTAGTCGAAGGGCTCGCCCGTCCAGGCCGCGATCAGCGTGTCGAGCACCTCGTCCTGGAGGGCGCCGCGCCGGTGCCAGTCCTGGCCGAAGGCCGCGTACTCCTCCGGGCGGTAGCCGATCCCGGCCACCGTGACCAGCCGCCCGCCGCTGACCAGGTCCAGTACGGCCAGGTCCTCCGCCAGCCGCAGCGGGTCGTGCAGCGGCCCGATCAGCGCGGACACCGTCACCGAGATCCGGCTGGTGGCGCCGAGCACCGCTCCCGCGAAGGCCAGCGGCGCCGAGAGCCAGTTGTTCTCCGCGCCGTGGTGCTCCTCGGTCTGCACGGTGGTGACGCCGTGCTCGTCGGCGTACCTGGCCATCTCCAGGGCAGCCCGGTACCGTGCGCCGAGTGCCTTCGGCTCGGCCCCCGGATCGATCAGATTCATGCGCACGACGGTCACGGTCATGGCGGACGGCCCCCTTCGCCGGATGCGGGCGACCGGAGATTAGCTGACGCAGCGTCAGATTCACAGGGCCGCGACGGTCCGGGGACGGCTGGGGCGGGCCGGGAAGGCCGCGGTCCGCCGCCCGCTCGCCGCCCGCTCGCCGCTCGCTCGGCGCCCGCGCGCGGCCCGCGCGGCGCGGATACGGGCGCGGGTCCTGGGCGGGCGAGGGGTTTCCCGTACGGTTGACGTGCGCGTGTGCCTGACCGAGCCGTGACGCCTCGGTGGTCCCGAGCGTCGGTGGGCTAGCATGCACACGCCCTGACCTGGTGAAAGGCTCCGAAAGAAACCATGGAAATCGTCGTCCTTGCCGTAGTCATCGCCCTGGTCGTGATCCTCGGCGCCGGTGGACTGGTCGTCGGCAGCCGCCGCAAGAAGCGGCAGCTCCCGCCGACGCCGCCGAGCAGCCCGTCCGTCACCGCGCCTCCCGCGGAACCGCACGTCGGTGACGAGGCCGAGGCCCCGCGGGAGGAGCCCCGCAGGACCATCGAAGAGGTCGCCCTGCCCGGCGCGACCGCCGCGCCCGACGCGGTGGAGGAGGTGCAGGTCCCCCAGGCGCCGGTGCTCGAACAGCCGGAGCCCACGGCGGGACGCCTCGTCCGGCTGCGCTCACGCCTGTCGCGCTCGCAGAACTCGCTGGGCAAGGGGCTGCTCACGCTGCTCTCCCGCGAACGCCTCGACGAGGACACGTGGGAGGAGATCGAGGAGATCCTGCTCACCGCGGACGTCGGCGTCGCGCCCACCCAGGAACTGGTGGAGCGGCTGCGCACCCGCGTGCGGGTGCTCGGCACCCGGACCCCGGACGAGCTGCGCGGGCTGCTCCGTGAGGAGCTGATCACGCTCCTCGACCCGGAGCTGGACCGCACCCTGCACACCGAGAGCCACGAGACGTCCCCGGCCGTCCTGATGGTCGTCGGCGTCAACGGCACCGGCAAGACCACCACCACGGGCAAGCTCGCCCGCGTGCTGGTCGCCGACGGCCACAGCGTCGTGCTCGGCGCGGCCGACACCTTCCGCGCCGCCGCCGCCGACCAGCTCCAGACCTGGGGCGAGCGCGTCGGGGCGCGTACGGTACGCGGCCCCGAGGGCGGCGACCCCGCCTCCATCGCCTTCGACGCGGTCAAGGAAGGCATCGCCGAGGGCGCCGACGCGGTGCTCATCGACACCGCGGGCCGCCTGCACACCAAGACCGGCCTGATGGACGAACTGGGCAAGGTCAAGCGCGTCGTGGAGAAGCACGGCCCGGTCGACGAGGTGCTGCTCGTCCTCGACGCCACCACCGGCCAGAACGGCCTCGTCCAGGCCCGCGTCTTCGCCGAGGTCGTCGACATCACCGGCATCGTCCTCACCAAGCTCGACGGCACCGCCAAGGGCGGCATCGTCGTCGCCGTCCAGCGCGAGCTGGGCGTCCCGGTCAAGCTCATCGGCCTCGGCGAGGGCGCCGACGACCTGGCCCCGTTCGAGCCGGGCGCCTTCGTGGACGCGCTCATCGGGGACTAGGGCCCGTCGTACGGCTGCGGTAAGGGGCGCTCACCCAGGTGGGCGTCCCTTACTCGTACCTGGTTGTGTACGGCAGGCGGCAGGCGGCAGGCGGCAGGCGGCGAGGAGCGAGCGGCAAGCGCCGAGCGGGACGGCAGGGCTCAGGCGAAGGCGCTGTCGCGGTGGCTGACGTACGCCAGAGTGCCGAGCAGGAGGCGGGCCTCGGGGGGCTGGGCGGCCGAGTCGAGGACCGGCTCGCGCAGCCAGCGGACCGGGCCGTGGCCGCCGAGGTCGGACGGGGGAGCCGTCACGTGGTCGCCGGGGCCCAGGCAGCGCAGGTCGAGGCGCGCGTCGTCCCAGCCCATCCGGTAGAGCAGGTGCGGCAGCTCGGCGGCGGCGCCCGGCGCGACGAAGAACTGCGCGCGCCCCGTCGGCGTCAGCAGGACCGGACCGAGCCGCAGTCCCATCCGCTCCAGCCGTACCAGCGCCCGGCGCCCGGACGCCTCGGCCACGTCGAGCACGTCGAAGGTCCGCCCCGCGGGCAGCAGCACCGCGGCCCCCGGCACCTGTGACCAGGCATGGGCGGCCCGCTCAAGCGTGGTGCCCGCAGGGATCTCGTCGGCGAAGGGCAGCGGATGCGCGCCCGGCTCCTTGCAGTCGTCCGCGCCGCACGAGCACGAACCGCCGCCGCGCGAGGCCCGCGCGCCGGGCACCACGGCCCAGCCGCACAACCCCGTGTACTCCGCGACAGTGGTGCACACGGCGGCGCGCGTTCGCCGGCGCGCGCCGGGCCGAACCCCGGACCGCCCTCCGGTCCGCTGCTGCCGGATCTCCCGCATGCTGCCGATCGTGAACACCATGACACCTCCAACGGATCGCCGCGCCCGATGGTTACGCACCCGCCTGACCTCGTCCGACCGGCATGTGTCAAGTGAATCGCCTGTCGCCATAGTCGAGTTCATTCGAAGGGGTGGCGAATGGTGGCGTTTCCGCAACAACGGTCGCGGACGGGTGATCGTAGGATTACTTTCGGTTCGTAGGCCGACGAGGGCCGTCCGCACGCCTGCTCGGTTGTGCCGCAGGCATGCCTACGGCGGTGCGTGCGGTGTCGACAGGACTCAACCAGCCCTGGTATCCAAAGGGTTGAGCTAGTTCGGATGGGGGCTTGACCGTGGGCGGCACACAAGAGAAGCAGCCCAACGCGCAGTTGACCTCCTGGTTCGTGCGCAGCGGCTGGTCCAAGGGCGAGCTGGCCCGTCAGGTGAACCGCAGGGCACGCCAGTTGGGCGCCCACCACGTCAGCACCGACACCTCACGCGTGCGCCGCTGGCTCGACGGCGAGCAGCCCCGCGAGCCCATCCCGCGCATCCTGTCCGAGCTGTTCTCCGAGCGCTTCGGCTGCGTGGTGCCCGTCGAGGACCTGGGGCTGCGCTCCGCGCACCAGCCCGCCGCGGGCGGCGACGTCGACCTGCCGTGGGCGGGCCCGCAGACCGTCCAGTTGATCAACGAGTTCTCCCGCAGCGACCTGATGCTCGGCCGCCGCGGCTTCCTCGGCGCCTCGCTCGCGCTGTCCGCGGGCCCCGCGCTCATCGAGCCCATGCAGCGCTGGCTGGTGCCCACCGGCTCCGCCGCGGGCGGCCCGCAGGGCCCATCGGGGGCCGACGGACCGCTGCTCACCGCGCCCCGCGACACCGCGGGACGCCCCTCAAGGCTGTCGGAACAGGAGTTGCAGCTCCTGGAGTCCACCACCGTGATGTTCCGCGAGTGGGACAATCAGTGCGGTGGCGGCCTGCGCCGCAAAGCCGTCGTCGGCCAGCTCCACGAGGTCACCGACCTGCTCCAGGAACCGCAGCCCGAGGCCGTGGCCCGCAGGCTGTACCGGATCACCGCCGACCTCGCCGCGCTCGCCGGATGGATGAGCTACGACGTCGGACTCCAGCCCACCGCCCAGAAGTACCTGGTCCTCGCGCTGCACGCGGCCAAGGAAGCGGGCGACCGGCCGCTCGGCGCCTTCATCCTGTCCTCGATGAGCCGTCAGATGATCCACCTGGACCGGCCGGACGACGCCCTGGAGCTCATCCACCTCGCGCAGTACGGCAGTCGGGATTCGGCCACCGCCACCACCCAGGCGATGCTGCACTCGCTGGAGGCCCGCGCGTACGCCAACATGGGCCAGGTCAACAAGTGCCACCGCGCCGTCCGGATGGCCGAGGACACCTGGAGCGACTCCCGCCCGGCCGAGGACCCGTCCTGGATCAGCTTCTTCAACGAGGCCGAACTGAACGCGGAAAACGCGCACTCCTACCGCGACCTCGCCTACATCGCGGGCCGCAGCCCCACGTACGCCTCCCTCGCGCACCCCGTCATGGAGCGCGCCGTCGAGCTGTTCAGCGACGACCCGGTGCACCAACGCGCGTACGCGCTCAATCTGGTGGGCATGGCCACCGTGCACCTGCTCCAGCAGAACCCCGAGCAGGCCGCGCACTTCACCGAGCACGCCATCACCGTCGCCAAGCGGGTCCGCTCCGAGCGCGTCAACACCCGTATCCGCAAGACCACCCAGTCCGCGGTACGCGACTACGGCGATGTCGCCGAGGTCGTCGCGCTCTCCGACCGGCTCTCGGCGGAGCTCCCGGAAGTCGCCGCGTCCGCGTGAACGTCAACGCGTCCGCGTAAACGCCGCCGCGTCCGCTGTGGCGCGGCCCTCCGCGTAACGCGGCATTACTGTCACGCCTGTCCCGGCCGTCCCGTATACCGACGGGTATCCGACCGGCTTCCCCGACTCGTGGCCGGTCCGTATCCGCTTCGTATCCCATCCCACGTCACACGCGTATACAGCCTTCCGGTCACGTACGGCCGGTTCACCTTCACGTAACACGCGCGACTTCTTCGTCACGGCGCCGAAACACCGTGCGGCATCGTCGGAAACCCGCCTGAGCGAATCTCTTGGCGAAAACCGGCCCAACCCTTGCACCGCCCGCACGGGCCGTTCGGATGACGAGGAGACGCCGATGGCACCAGCCATCATCACGCTGGCCGCGGATGCGCCCAAGCTCGATACCGGAAGTACGGCGTTCATGCTGATCAGCGCCGCCCTAGTGATGGTGATGACCCCAGGTCTCGCCTTCTTCTACGGCGGCATGGTGCGCGTCAAGAGCGCCCTGAACATGTTGATGATGAGTTTTATCAGTCTGGGCATCATCACCATTCTCTGGACGCTGTACGGATTCAGTTTCGCCTTCGACAGCGGTAGCGGCTTCATGGGCGGCACCGACTGGCTGGGCATGCGCGGTATCGGTATCTCGGAGCTCTGGCCCGGATACGGCATCCCGGTCTATGTCTTCGCCGTCTTCCAGCTCATGTTCGCGATCATCACCCCGGCGCTGATCAGCGGCGCCCTCGCCGACCGCGTCAAGTTCACCGCATGGGCGCTGTTCATCACCCTGTGGGCCACGGTCGTCTACTTCCCGGTCGCGCACTGGGTGTGGGCCTCCGACGGCTGGCTGTTCAAGAAGGGTGTCATCGACTTCGCCGGTGGTACCGCGGTGCACATCAACGCCGGCGCCGCGGCCCTCGGAGTCATCCTCGTGATCGGCAAGCGCAACGGGTTCAAGAAGGACCCGATGCGCCCGCACAGCCTCCCGCTGGTCATGCTCGGCTGCGGCCTGCTGTGGTTCGGCTGGTTCGGCTTCAACGCGGGCTCCTGGCTCGGCTCCGACGGCGTCGCCGCCGTGGCCTTCACCAACACCCAGGTCGCCACCGCCGCCGCGATGCTCGGCTGGCTGATCTACGAGCGGATCAGGCACGGCTCCTTCACCACCCTGGGCGCCGCGTCCGGCGCGGTCTCCGGTCTGGTCGCCATCACCCCGGCCTGCGGCTCGGTCTCCCCGCTCGGCGCCATCGCCGTCGGTCTGATCGCCGGTGTCGCCTGCGCCGCGGCCGTCGGCCTGAAGTACCGCTTCAACTACGACGACTCGCTCGACGTCGTCGGCGTCCACATGGTCGGCGGCATCGTCGGCTCCCTGCTCATCGGCTTCTTCGCCACCGGCGGCGTCGGCCAGACCGCCAAGGGCGTCTTCTACGGGGGCGGCTGGCACCAGCTCGGCCTCCAGTTCATCGGCGTCGGCGCGGTCCTCGGCTACTCCCTGGTGTGCGCCGCGATCCTCGCCAAGCTCATCGATGTCACCATGGGCTTCCGGGTCACCGACGACGAAGAGGTCACCGGCGTCGACCAGGTCCTGCACGCCGAGACCGCGTACGACTTCGCGGGTGTCGGCGGCCGGTCCTCCGTCCCCGTGCCCGGTGCGAACAGCGAGGCGGACGCCTCCAGCAAGAAGGTGGACGCGTGAAGCTCATCACCGCCGTCGTGAAGCCCCACCGGCTCGACGAGATCAAGGAAGCACTCCAGGCGTTCGGCGTCCACGGCCTCACGGTCACCGAGGCCAGCGGCTACGGTCGGCAGCGTGGACACACCGAGGTCTACCGGGGCGCGGAGTACACCGTCGACCTGGTGCCGAAGATCCGCATAGAGGTACTGGCGGAGGACGCGGACGCCGAACAGCTCATCGAAGTGATCGTGAAAGCGGCCAGAACCGGCAAGATCGGTGACGGCAAGGTGTGGAGTCTGCCGGTCGACACGGCCGTCAGGGTCCGCACCGGCGAGCGCGGCCCCGACGCGCTTTAGTGCCGTGACCGGCGGTGTTCGCCGGGAGGGGCATCAGGACCACACCATTGGCCCCCAGCGTGGAGAACGAGTGACCGACAGCGTCGAAGCGCAGGACAGCAGTTACGCGGCGGCCCGGCTGCGTCTCCTCAACGAGGAGGCGCGGTCCGGGCCGCCGCGCCGTGCGGCCCTGGCCGCCCTCACCGACCAGTGGCTCGCGCAGCTCGCCACCGAGGCCGCGGCGGCCACCGGCACCACAGGCTTCGCCCTGCTGGCCGTCGGCGGCTACGGGCGCGGCGAGCTGTCACCGCGCAGCGACCTCGACCTGGTGCTGCTGCACGACTCGCAGAAGACCGTCGCGGCCCTCGCCGACCGCATCTGGTACCCGGTCTGGGACCTCGGCCTGGCCCTGGACCACTCGGTACGCACCCCGGCTGAGGCCCGGCAGACCGCGGGGGAGGACCTCAAGGTCCAGCTCGGCCTGCTCGACGCCCGGCACATCGCGGGCGACTCCGCGCTCACCGCGGCCCTGCGCAGCAGCGTCCTGGCCGACTGGCGCAATCAGGCACCCAAGCGGCTGCCCGCGCTGCACGAGATGTGCCAGGAGCGCGCCGCACGCCAGGGCGAGCTGTCCTACCTGCTGGAACCCGACCTCAAGGAGGCCCGCGGCGGCCTGCGCGACGCCACCGCCCTGCGGGCCGTCGCCGCCTCCTGGCTCGCCGACGCGCCCCGCGAGGGCCTCGAAGAGGCCCGCACCACCCTGCTGGACGCCCGCGACGCCCTGCACCTGGCCACCGGCCGCGCCACCGACCGGCTCGCCCTCCAGGAGCAGGACCAGGTCGCCGACGCGCTCGGCCTGCTCGACGCCGACGCGCTGCTGCGCCAGGTCTACGAGGCCGCCCGGCGGATCGCGTACGCCTCCGACGTCACCTGGCGCGAGGTCGGCCGCGTCCTGCGCTCACGCCAGCAGCGCCCCCGCCGCCGCGGACTGCTCGGCCGCGGCCGTACGACCCCCGCCGCCGTCCACACCCCCGAGCGCGTACCGCTGGCCGACGGCGTCGTGGAGCAGGAGGGCGAGGCCGTGCTGGCGCTGGCCGCCAGACCCGACCGCGACCCCGTCCTGGCGCTGCGCGCCGCGGCGGCCGCGGCCCAGGCCGGGCTGCCGCTGTCGCTGCACGCCGTCCGCAGGCTCGCCGCGTCGGCCAAGCCGCTGCCCGTGCCGTGGCCGGGTGAGGCCCGCGAACAGCTCGTGACGCTGCTGGGCGCCGGTGAGTCCACCGTCCAGGTCTGGGAGGCGCTGGAGGCCGAAGGGCTGATCACCCGGCTCCTGCCCGACTGGGAGCGGGTCCGCTGCCGCCCGCAGCGCAACGCCGTACACCGCTTCACCGTCGACCGGCACCTGGTGGAGACCGCCGTGCAGGCCGCAGAGCTGACCCGCCGCGTCGGCCGCCCCGACCTGCTGCTGACCGCCGCGCTGCTGCACGACATCGGCAAGGGCTGGCCCGGCGACCACAGCGAGGCGGGCGAGGTCATCGCCCGCGACGTCGCCACCCGGATCGGCTTCCACGAGGCCGACGTCGACACCCTCGCCCTGCTGGTCCGCCACCACCTGCTGCTCATCGACACCGCGACCCGCCGCGACCTCGACGACCCCGAGACCATCCGGTCGGTCGCCGAGACCGTACGGGACACCTCCACGCTGGAACTGCTCGCCGCCCTCACCGAGGCCGACGCGCTGGCCACCGGGCCCGCCGCCTGGAGCACCTGGCGGGCCTCGCTCCTGGCCGACCTGGTCGACCGGGTCGCCGGGGCGCTCGACAGCGGCGCGCTGCCGCAGGTCGCCGACCGCGAGCCCACCGCCGAGGAGGAACGCCTGGTCATCGAGGCCGCCCGCACCGGCGGCCCGGTGCTGGCGCTGCACGCCCACACCGAGCCCGAGGCCGAGGGCGACGCCCAGGACGAGGCGCTGGGCGTGGAACTCGTCCTCGCCGTCCCCGACCGGCCCGGCCTGGTCGCCCAGGCCGCGGGCGTCCTCGCCCTGCACCGGCTCACCGTCAGGGCCGCCGACCTGCGCGCCGTCGACCCCCTCGGCGAGGGCCCGATCGCGCTGCTGACCTGGCGGGTCTCCGCCGAGTACGGCGCGCTGCCCGAGGCCGCCAGGCTCCGCGCCGACCTCGCCCGCGCCGTCGAGGGCACCCTGGACATCGAGGCCAGGCTCGCCGAGCGGGAGGCCGCCTATCCGCGGCGGCGCGGCATCACCCCGCCGCCGCCCCGCGTCAGCGTCGCCCCCGGCGGCACCTCCCAGACCGCCACCGTCCTCGAAGTCCGCGCCCACGACGCCCCCGGCCTGCTGCACCGCATCGGCCTCGCCCTGACCGCCACCGCCGTCACCGTCCGCTCCGCGCGCATCTCCACCCTGGGCGCGAACGCGGTCGACGCCTTCTACGTGGTCGGCAAGGACGGCGAGCCGCTGCCGCCCGCCCGCGCGGCCGAGGTGGCCCGCCAGGTCGAGAAGGCGCTGCGGTGACGGGGCGGTCGCGGCGGCGGCGATGAATCGCGGTCGCGGCGGCGACAATGAATCCGGGGCGAACCGAACGGGGGTCGGCCAAGTACCCTTGAGGACGACCACCGCCCACCCCCGACGCGAGGATCCACGACCGACGTGTTCGATACCCTCTCCGACCGCCTTGCAGCAACCTTCAAAAACCTCCGGGGCAAAGGCCGTCTGTCCGAGGCGGATATCGATGCCACCGCGCGCGAGATCCGGATCGCGCTGCTCGAAGCCGACGTCGCCCTCCCCGCGGTGCGCTCCTTCATCGCGAACGTCAAGGAGCGCGCCCTGGGCGCGGAGGTCTCCAAGGCGCTCAATCCCGCGCAGCAGATCGTCAAGATCGTCAACGAGGAACTGGTCGGCATCCTCGGCGGCGAGACCCGCCGCCTGAGGTTCGCCAAGCAGCCGCCGACCGTGATCATGCTCGCGGGCCTCCAGGGCGCCGGTAAGACGACGCTCGCAGGAAAGCTCGGCAAGTGGCTCCAGGGCCAGGGACACACCCCGCTGCTGGTCGCCTGCGACCTCCAGCGCCCCAACGCCGTCAACCAGCTCAGCGTCGTCGCCGAGCGCGCGGGCGTCGCCGTCTACGCGCCCGAGCCGGGCAACGGGGTGGGCGACCCCGTCAAGGTCGCCGGGGACTCCATCGAGTTCGCGAAGACCCAGCAGTACGACATCGTCGTGATCGACACCGCGGGCCGCCTCGGTGTCGACGAGGAGCTGATGCGGCAGGCCGCGGACATCCGCGACGCCGTACGCCCCGACGAGATCCTCTTCGTCGTCGACGCGATGATCGGCCAGGACGCGGTCAACACCGCGGAGGCGTTCCGCGACGGCGTCGGCTTCGACGGCGTGGTGCTGTCCAAGCTGGACGGCGACGCCCGAGGCGGCGCCGCGCTGTCGATCGCGCACGTCACCGGCAAGCAGATCATGTTCGCGTCGAACGGCGAGAAGCTGGACGACTTCGACGCGTTCCACCCGGACCGGATGGCCTCCCGGATCCTGGGCATGGGCGACATGCTGTCGCTGATCGAGAAGGCCGAGCAGACCTTCAGCCAGGCCGAGGCCGAGAAGATGGCCGCCAAGCTGCAGAGCAGCAAGGGCGGCAAGGACTTCACGCTCGACGACTTCCTGGCCCAGATGGAGCAGGTCCGCAAGATGGGCTCCATCTCCAAGCTGCTCGGCATGCTGCCGGGCATGGGCCAGATCAAGGACCAGATCAACAATCTGGACGAGAAGGACGTCGACCGCACCGCCGCGATCATCAAGTCGATGACGCCCGGCGAGCGGCAGGACCCGCACATCATCAACGGCTCGCGCCGCGCCCGTATCGCCAAGGGCTCCGGCGTCGAGGTCAGCGCGGTCAAGGGCCTGGTGGAGCGGTTCTTCGAGGCGCGCAAGATGATGTCGCGGATGGCCCAGGGCGGCGGCATGCCCGGAATGCCGGGGATGCCCGGCATGGGCGGCGGTCCGGGGCGGCAGAAGAAGCAGCAGAAGCAGGCCAAGGGCAAGCGGCAGTCGGGCAACCCGATGAAGCGCAAGGCGGAGGCCGCGGCTGCCGCCGCCCGCCGCGAGCAGCAGGGCCAGGGGCAGGAGGGCGACAGCCCGTTCGGTCTGCCCCCGGGCGGCGAGAACTTCGAACTGCCCGACGAGTTCAAGAAGTTCATGGGCTGAGCCCGGCGACGGGACCCGGCGGCGTGCGCATCCCGGAGGCGCGCACGCCGTACGGGAGGCGATGATGGGCGCATGCGCGTTTCCATTCGAGAGCCCAGGCCCGCAGACGCCGAAGCCCACCGCGCGGCGGTGCTGCGCTCGGCGGAACACCTCAGACCGTGGAATCCGGTGGACCCGGACGGCTTCCACGAGCTGCTGCGGCAGCAGGGCGGCGAGCTGCGGACCTTCCTCATCGTCAACGACGAGGACGGCGGCCTGGTCGGCAAGTGCAATGTCGCCAACATCGTGCGGGCCCGCTTCCGCAACGCCGCGCTGGGCTACGACAGTTACCTGCCGTACAACGGCACCGGCCGGATGAGCGAGGGGCTGCGGCTGGTGGTGGACCGCTGCTTCACCAGCTATCCGAACGGGCTCGGGCTGCACCGCCTGGAGATCAACGTCCAGCCGGACAACAGCCGTTCGGTCGCGATGGCCAAGCGGCTCGGTTTCCGCCACGAGGGCTTCTCGCCGCGCATGCTCTTCATCAACGACGCGTGGCGCGACCACGAGCGGTTCGCGCTCACCGCCGAGGAGTGGCCGGGCCTGCCGTCCGACTGACGACCGGCCGCCGTACGCGTACCCGTATCCGTATCCGTAGGGGTGCGGTCGCAGGGCCCGGCGCTCAGGCCAGCAGCCCGCGCAGCCCTCCGGCCCGTGCCAGCGCCTCCAGTTCGTCCAGCGCGCGCACGGCCCGCCCCGCGGCCTCGGGGTCGGTGCCCGGCAGGCCGCTCGCCGCGAACTCGTCCTCGTCCAGGCGCAGTACGGCCGTGCCGTCGGCGGACACCCACAGGTCGAGGTCCAGATCCTCGACGGTGAGGCCGTCGGAGGCCACGAGCGCGGGCCTGGCGATGTCGCAGTACCAGCCCTTGAGGCAGCCGCGCCCGTCGCGCACCTCCTTCACGGCGTACCAGCGGTCGCGCCAGTAGGTCTCGGTGAACACGTCGCCGGGCTCGAAGCGGACGAAGCCGAAGTCCCTGGCCTCGGGCGCCGCCCAGTCGGCGCGTACGGTCACGCGTACGCCGTCGTCGTGCAGCACGGTCGCGGGATAGCGGCGCTTCTCGCGGCCGGCCTTCGTCAGGCGGACGGTGGTCGGGGCGGCGGCCGGGAGCGGCGGGGGAGTGTCGGGCATGCCGCCGACCCTGTCCGACGCGCGGCGGGGCGGGCCACCGAATTTCCGCGGACCGCCTGGTTCTGCGCGAGCCACCGAATTTCCGCGGACCGCCTGGTTCTGCGCGGGCCACCGGATGCCCGCGGACCATCGGATTCCTACGGCCCCGCGAGGTTTCGGCGGGTGGGCCGGCCGGACCGCGTGCGCCGCTTCGTATACGACGTCGGCGCGGGTTCGGACGCGGACCCGTTATCGGAGCGGGGCAAGATTTTACCTACGCCCGCCTACGCCCGCCTCCGCGCGGCCTGCCCGCCGGGCCGGTCTGCGCCGGGATCACCCGCGTCCGGCGTGCGGACGATCAGATACCGGAAGACGTTCTCCATCCGCACCGAGCCGTCCGGCCGCCGGTACGGGTGCAGCGCCTCGGCGATCTCCTTGTCGACCTGCTGCCGGTCGGTGGCCTCGACCGCCGCGTCGAAGAGCCCGGTGGAGAGCAGACCGCGCACCGCGCTCGGCAGATCCGGGTAGCCGAAGGGGCAGGACACCCGCCCCGAGCCGTCAGGGCGCAGCCCCGCGGCGAGCGCCAGATTCTCCAGGTCGTCCCGGCCGCTGAGCCGTACCTCCCGGGCGGCGGGCCCGCGCGGCTCCGCCAGCCGGGTCGCCACCCGCAGGACCCGCGAGGTCGCGCACCGCTCGGGCGGACCCCAGCCCGCCAGGACGATCGCGGTGTCGGGGTCCGCCGTGGCCGCGGCGGCGCACAGCGACGGCAACAACTCGGCCGCGGGAGCCGCCGGGTCGAAGGCCGTGACCAGGTCGAAGCCGCCGGTGAGCCGGTGCGGAACACCCGCCGTCAGCCGCGTCCTGCCCCGGGCGCGCGCCGGTGCGCCCCAGGGATGCGCGGGAAGCAGCCGCTCGCGGGCCAGCGCCAGCCGCTGCTCGTCCGTCTCGAAGCCGGTGACGGCCGCGCCCCGGTCCGCCGCCAGCAGCAGCGCGAGCCCCGCGCCGCAGCCGAGGCCCAGTAACCGGGTGTCCGCGCCGACCTCCAGCCGGTCGTACACGCTCTCGTACAGCGGGACGAGCATCCTTTCCTGGATCTCCGCCCAGTCCCGCGCCCTGCTCTCCGCGTCGGACCTGGTTCCGCGATAGAGCGTAGAAGCCATCGACCGCCCCAATCAGATGTGCGCCGTCGTTTTGCCCCCGTGGTGCCGTACCTGCCGCTTGCGTCCCCGAAAGCCAGACAACTGCTGAATCCCGACGCCGTCCAGGGTCCGGAGTGCCCATTTTTGGAACTACCCGCCCAGGCGCCGCACCGGTCCCGGGGCCGACCGGACCGATTCACGCTCGGGGCGAGCGGGGCCGTAACATCTGCGTCATGGCAAAGGCTCCCGTTCTCACCCCCCAGGCGGACGATTTCCCGCGCTGGTACCAGGACCTGATCAGCAAGGCCGAGTTGGCCGACAACGGCCCGGTGCGCGGCACCATGGTCATCCGGCCTTACGGCTACGGCCTGTGGGAGCGGATGCAGCAGGACATGGACGCGCGGATCAAGGAAGCGGGCGCGCAGAACGCGTACTTCCCGCTCTTCATCCCGCAGTCGTACCTGACGCGCGAGGCCGAGCACGTCGAGGGCTTCGCGCCCGAGCTCGCGGTCGTGACGCACGCCGGCGGCAAGGAGCTGGAAGAGCCGATCGTCGTCCGGCCCACGTCCGAGACGATCATCAACGAGTACTTCTCCAAGTGGGTGCAGAGCTACCGCGACCTGCCGCTGCTGATCAACCAGTGGGCGAACGTGGTCCGTTGGGAGCTGCGCCCGCGGCTGTTCCTGCGCACCACCGAATTCCTCTGGCAGGAGGGCCACACCGCCCACGCCACGTACGAGGACGCGCGCGCCTACGCCGCCCGGATCCAGAAGGACGTCTACGCGGACTTCATGGAGAACGTGCTGGCGATGGACGTCGTCCTCGGCCGCAAGACCGCCAAGGAGCGGTTCGCGGGCGCGATCAACACCCTCACCCTGGAAGGGATGATGGGCGACGGCAAGGCGCTCCAGCTCGGCACCAGCCACGAGCTGGGGCAGAACTTCGCCAAGGCGTTCCACACGCAGTACCTGTCGAAGGACGGCACGCAGGAGCACGTCTGGCAGACGTCCTGGGGCAGCACGACGCGGATGATCGGCGCCCTGGTGATGACGCACGGCGACGACAACGGGCTGCGGGTGCCGCCGAGGCTCGCGCAGACCCAGGTCGTGGTGCTGGCGATCAAGGGCGACGAGGCGGTCGTCGCCAAGGTGCGCGAGATCGGCGAGACGCTGCGCGCGGCCGGGCTGCGCGTGCACGTGGACGACCGCACCGACACCCCCTTCGGCCGCCGCGCGGTCGACTGGGAGCTGAAGGGCGTGCCCGTCCGCGTCGAGATCGGGCCGCGCGACCTGGAGGCGGGCACCGCGATGCTGGCCCGCCGGATTCCCGGCGGCAAGGAGCCGGTCGCGATCGACACCCTGGCCGACCTGCTGCCCAAGGTGCTCGAAGAGGACCAGGCGACGCTGCTGCGCGAGTCCCGCGAGCGCCGGACGTCCCGCACCGTGGACGTCACGACGATCGAGGAGGCCGCCGAGGCCGCCGCCACCGGCTGGGCCCGCATCCCCTGGGCCGACCTCGGTCCCGAGGGCGAGGCCAAGCTGGCTGAGCAGGGCGTTTCCGTACGCTGCCTGGTCGCGCCCGACGGTTCGGTGCCGGATGCCGATGACACCCCGGGCACGCTGGCGATCGTCGCGCGCGCCTACTGAGGCCGCTCGCGTCCGCTGACCGAAAAGCGGCGTGCGTTATATGTGAATCGTCCGTCGATGGGGCGGGTGCGCGGGTTCTCCACAGACCTGCACACCCGCCCTTCGTCATGCGCATCATCCGGAACTGACCGATCAGTGCAAATTATTTACGGTAGCCCGGTATCGGAACACCGGGAGCGCCCGGCTCGTTGTCACGGCGTGAGCACGACACCACCTGTTCTCGCCGCCGAGCTGGCAGTCGCCTGGGCCGATATTCAACGGCACCATTCCGAGCTGCCCGACCTGGCCGCGCCCGAGTCCCTGATCGGAGAGTCGTCGTCCGCCTGCGGCAACGAGCTCTCCTTCGAAAGGCTGCTGCACGAGGCCGTGCACGGGATCGCCGCTGCCCGCGGAATCCGTGACACCTCGCGTGCCGGCCGCTACCACAACCGCCGATTCCTGGCCATCGCCGACGAAATGGGCCTCGATCACGCGGAGGAGCCGCACCCGAGCAGCGGCTTCTCCCTCGTGGTGATGCGCCCGGACACCCGGAAGCGTTACCGGGTCACCATCGACCGGCTGCAGCGCGCCCTCAAGGCGCACACCGTGGCCACCACCGCCGACACCGCACGCTCCTTCCGCGGGCCGGCCGCCAGGCACGGCTCGTCGGGCGGCGGGGTACGGGTCAAGGCCGTGTGCGACTGCGGGCGCAATGTCCGGGTCGTCCCGTCGGTGCTGGCCCAGGCGCCCATCATGTGCGGGGCCTGCGGGCAGCCGTTCCGGATCCCGGAGGTCGTCGGGGTCGGCTGAGTGTGGCAGAATGTCCAGTCGAGAACTCGACAGCCGTGCAGGAACCCTCTCTCCTTCGGCTGACGCGTCCACCGGGCGCGACGACTCCCACAACCCCACGTGGAAGTCCGCCGTGCCCAAACACGTCAATTCCAGGAGAACCCACTCCCGTGGCAGTCAAGATCAAGCTGAAGCGTCTGGGCAAGATCCGTTCGCCTCACTACCGCATCGTCGTCGCCGACTCCCGTACCCGCCGTGACGGCCGGGCCATCGAGGAGATCGGCCTGTACCACCCGGTGCAGAACCCCTCGCGCATCGAGGTCGACTCGGACCGCGCGCAGTACTGGCTCTCCGTCGGCGCTCAGCCGACCGAGCCCGTGCTCGCCATCCTGAAGCTCACCGGCGACTGGCAGAAGTACAAGGGCCTCGACGCCCCGGCACCGCTGCTCGTCGCCGAGCCGAAGGCCGACAAGCGCGCCCTCTTCGAGGCCGCCGCCAAGGACAGCGCGGACGAGCCCAAGGGTGAGGCGATCACCCCGAAGGCGAAGAAGTCCGAGAAGTCCGAGAAGAAGGCCGATGACACCGCCGAGGCTCCGGCCGCGGCCGAGTCGACCGAGGCCTGAGCATGCTCGAGGAGGCCCTTGAGCACCTCGTGAAGGGCATCGTCGACAATCCTGACGATGTGCACGTGGGTATGCGCACCCTGCGTCGCGGCAGCGTGCTCGAGGTCCGGGTGCACCCCGACGACCTCGGCAAGGTGATCGGCCGCAACGGCCGTACCGCCCGCGCGCTGCGTACCGTCGTGGGCGCCCTCGGCGGCCGTGGTGTCCGTGTCGACCTCGTTGACGTGGACCAGGTTCGCTGAGCGGGCCGACACAGAGAACACCGGCGCGGGGGGGGGGGGGGGGGGGGGGGGGGGGGGGAGGGGTGGGGGGGGGGGGGGGGGTGGCGGAGGAGCACAAATGTGCTGCGGACAGCCCCAGTTCAACACCGGCTACAGGCACGAGACAGAGCCGCTGGTCCGCCGCTACGC